>JBBQKZ010000011.1:0-52355 GCA_038327405.1 Burkholderiales bacterium
GGTATTGCGCGCGGTCGGCAAACGCCAGCCGGGACGCTTCGTTGTAGTTGTGCAGCCAGTCGGTCGTGGGCAGCCCATGGCTCAACGGGGCAGCGGCTTGCGGTGTGCGGGCGAGCAGACCGAGGATTTGCCCGATGGCGATGGCGCCGGAACTCGGCGGCGGAAAGCCGCAGATGCGCAGCGCGCGCAGCGCGGCGGTGTGATCAAAGCAGAGCGCCTCGCGTTCGCGCGGCTGGTATCGCTTCAGATCTTCAAGGCTGAGCGCGCCGGGCAGTGTGGGGTGCTGGCGCACCTTGTTCACGATGGCGCGCGCAACCACGCCTTCATGCAAGGCGATGGGACCTACCGCAGCGACGTTGCGCAGCACCTGCGCCAGCTCGGGGTTGCGCAGCACATGGCCCACGGGGTGGGGCTGGCCATCGGCACGGTAAAAGTAGGCCGCAGCCACGGAGTCGCTTTTCAGGGCCGCATCGGATGCCAGCAGGGTGTGCAGGCGAGGGCTGATCGCAAAGCCCTGTTCGGCCAGCTGGATGGCTGGCTCGAACAACTGCGCCCAAGGCAGTTTGCCGTGCTGGCGGTGGGCCAGGGCCAGCATCATCACCGCACCCGGTACCCCCACAGAGCGTCCGCTGTTGACCGCGGCAGGGAAGGGCAGTGGCTCACCTTGCGCGTTCAGGAAGAGTTTTTCGTCCACCGCAGCAGGCGCGGTCTCACGTCCATCAAACGCCTGCAGCTTCCGCCCATCGTGGTGCAGCAGGAAAGCCCCGCCACCAATGCCACTGGACTGTGGCTCCACCAGCGTGAGCACCATCTGCACCGCAATGGCCGCGTCCACCGCGCTGCCACCGGCGCGCAGGATCTGCGCGCCCGCTTCGGTGGCCAGGGGGTTGGCCGCAGCCACCGCCCGGTTGTTGAACGTCCAGCCCGGTTTCTTGGCCATGCCGGAAGACGCCTCGGGCTGCACAACGGGCCGCAAGGGTGCTGCACCCTGTGGCAACGTGCAGCCGGACAGAAGGGCCACTGCCGCGAGCAGCGCGGCGACAACAACGGGCCTGGGGCTTGTGGGTGTACCAGTGTTCATGGGGTGTGATTTTCAGCACGAAGTTGCTTGTAGTGTGTCGCGTCGGCGCTGCGCACGGCTACCGCCTTGCGCCAGGTCAATCGAGCTTGAGAAACGTGTGCTTACAGTTGCTTGTGAACCTGAAAACCTGGCCCTGAAAGGACATCCATGGTGCCGCTCAAGTCCCTCTCGCCCGCTGGCCGTCCCGCGGGCTCCACCGAATCGCGCGCGACGAATCTTCCGGAACTGGTTGAAGCCGTTGAGGCCGCGCGTCATCGGCCGTTGATTGACCTGGGTCAGGCCCTGGTCGAGCTGGGGGCCATCGACCCTGCCACCTTGGCCCACATCAGGGAAACCGACCCGCAAAGGCTGCGCGCACGAGCCCACGAGCTGGTGGAGCAGGTGCTCATCAGCGAAGACGATTTCCACCTCGCGCTGACGCGCGTGGCCGGTGTGGTCGAGGTGGATGCGGCCCGCTTTGAACTGGACCGCAACGCCCTGGAGGTGCTGCCCTTGCGTGAAGCCCGTTGGCACGACGTCCTGCCCCTGGGCCCTGCTCTGGACCACTTTGTCGTGGCTTCGTGGAAGCCCACCAGCGACGATCTGCACCGCCAGCTGTGCACGGTGACCGGCCACACCGTGCTGCTCGTGTGGGGGGCGCGCGAAGCCATCCAGGGCCGCCTCGCGTGATCCGCGTGCCATTTGAAGCGCCCCGGCAGGCACGGGCCGGGCGCGTTGGTCCGGCACGCGATCTGTCAGCGCTGGACGACGTTTCACAGGCCCTGCGATCGCAGCCCATTCTCGATCTGGGCCACGCGTTCGTTGCGCTGCAATGTCTGGCCCCGGCACAGGTCGACCAGCTGCGCAGCGAAGACCCGGCGCTGCTGCGTTCGCGCTCGCACGAACTGGTCGGGCGAGGGCTTGTCACCGAAGAAGAGTGGCACCACGCCCTGGCGCTCGTGGCCGGTGTCGTCGCCGTGGATCTGGCAGGTTTCGACACCGTGCAAGCCGCCTTTGCCCATCTGCCGCTGCCCGTGGCCACGGAGCTGGAAGTGGTGCCCCTGGGCATGGCCAACGATCAGTTCGTGGTGGCGGCCTGGAACCCCACCTGCGACGTTTTGCGTCGCAAACTGGTTTCACTCACGGGGCACACGGTATGGCTGGTCTGGGCCGACAAGGCGGCCATTGCCCACCGCCTTGAGCTGCAGGCACTGCGGGAACGGGGCTTGGACAAGCCACAGATCACTTCGCCGACCTTGCCACGCGAGAACCGCACCGGTCTGAGCGTGGAGGAGCTGGTGACGCAGGCGATGAGCGAGGTCGACATCAGCGGAGATGCGGAGCAGGGCGGCAACGGCAGCGAGTCGGCCGGCATGGTGCGCCTGGTCAACGAAATGATTGCCGAGGCCCGCCGCGTGAAGGCCTCGGACATCCACATCGAGACCAACCCGGGCGAATCCTTGACGCTCATCCGCTTCCGTCGCGATGGTGATCTCGAGCCTTACATCTGGCTGCCATCCCGGCTGCGCGGTCCGCTGGTCTCGCGCATCAAGATCATGGCCCGGCTGGACATCGCAGAACGCCGGCGTCCGCAGGACGGCAAGATCGACTTTTCAACTTTCGGCGGCGTGCCGCTGGAGCTGCGTGTGGCCGTGTTGCCCACGCACGATGGCCTGGAAGACGTGGTTTTGCGCCTGCTGGAATCGGCCAAACCCCTGCCGTTGGCCAGCCTGGGCCTGCAGCGTCGCGACCTCGAGTTGATTTCGGGCTTTTCGGCGCGCACCTTCGGGCTGGTGCTGGCCGTGGGTCCGACCGGCTCGGGCAAGACGACCACCTTGCACTCGCTGCTGGCCCAGGTGAACACCGCCGAGCGCAAGATCTGGACGGCCGAAGACCCGATCGAAATCACGCAGCCCGGCCTGCGGCAGGTGCAGATGAACGAGAAGATCGGACTGACCTTTGCCACGGCCATGCGCAGCTTTCTGCGGGCCGACCCCGACATCATCATGATCGGCGAGGTGCGCGATGCCGAGACCGCCAGGATCGCGATCGAGGCTTCGCTCACCGGTCATCTGGTGCTCTCCACCCTGCACACCAACAACGCTTGCGAAAGCGTGGTGCGCCTGCTTGACCTGGGCATGGACCCGATGAACTTCGGTGATTCGTTGCTGGGCATCGTGGCGCAGCGCCTCGTTCGCAGCCTGTGTCCCCACTGCGCAGAGCACCGCAGCCTGAGCGCACCCGAATGGGAAGCGCTGCTGGACGAGTACCGCGAGGGCAGCCAACTCACCCGGGAGCAGTCGCTTGAACGTCTGCTTGCGGCGGCCGGTGTGGACTCGCCCGACAAAGTGCTCGTCGGGCACCCTGTGGGGTGTGAGCACTGCAAGTCAAAGGGCTACAAGGGGCGCACCGGTGTCTACGAAATCCTGCAGAACCACCGGGCGATACGCTCCCTCATCCAGGACCGGGCCCGCCCCAACGTGATCTTCGATGCGGCGGTTGCACTGGGCATGCGCAGCCTTCGGCACGATGCGCTGGAGAAGGTGGCGCAAGGCCGGATCGATCTCAAGCAGGCGCGCAGCGCCTACCTGTGAAGTCTGGCCCGCCTCAGCGCGGTGCCAGCCGGATCGCGCCGTCGAGGCGGATCACCTCGCCGTTGAGCATGTCGTTCTCGATGATGTGCTTGGCCAGCTTGGCGTAGTCGGCCGGGGTGCCCAGGCGGCTGGGGAAGGGCACGCTGGCGGCGAGTGCGTCCTGCACCTCCTGCGGCATGCCGAACAGCATGGGCGTGCCGAAGATGCCGGGGGCAATCGTCATGTTGCGGATGCCGTTGCGCGAGAGGTCGCGTGCGATCGGCAGTGTCATGCCGACAATGCCGCCCTTGCTCGCCGCGTAAGCCGCCTGGCCGATCTGACCGTCGTAAGCCGCCACGCTGGCGGTGCTGATCATCACGCCGCGCTCACCCGTGGCTTCGGGTTCGTTCCTGCACATCGCGTCAGCAGCGAGGCGGATCATGTTGAAGCTGCCCACCAGGTTGACCATGATGGTCTTGGTGTAAACGCCCAGGTTGTGCGGGCCGCTCTTGCCGACGGTCTTCTCGGCGGGCGCAATGCCGGCGCAGTTCACGAGACCCATGAGCTTGCCCATGGACACGGCCTGGGCCACCACGGCCTGGCCGTCGGCCTCGCTGCTCACGTCGCACTTCACAAAAACGCCACCGATGTCCTTCGCCACGGCTTCGCCTTTGTCCGCCTGCATGTCGGCAATGACGACCTTGCCGCCGTTGGCCGCCAGCATGCGTGCCGTGCCTTCGCCCAGGCCCGATGCGCCGCCGGTGACGATGAAAACCTTACCTTGAATGTCCATGTTGTGCTCCTGTGTCGTTGAAGGGTGTTTGACGTTGACGTAAACGTCAATCAACGGACGATTATGCGGCAGGCTGCCGTCACCGGATTGTCATGGGCCCGGTCTAGTGTGGTGATCTTTTGGCATGAACGGAGTCCCCATGTTCGACAGTCAGGACGAGCTGCTGCGCCGCATCCACACCGATTTGATGGACGGCTACGACGAAGAGCTGGAAATGGAGATGGAGGACCGCGTCGACGAGTCGCAGGACGCCGACGCACTGAAGCAGCACAAGGCCGAACGGCAACAGTATTTTCGTGAGCTGTTCCGCTTGCAGGCCGAGCTGGTGAAGCTGCAGGACTGGGTGGTGGCCACAGGGCACAAGGTGGTGATCGTTTTTGAAGGCCGCGACGCGGCGGGCAAGGGCGGCGTGATCAAACGCATCACCCAGCGCTTGAACCCGCGCGTGTGCCGCGTAGCCGCGCTGCCCGCGCCCAACGACCGCGAGCGCACGCAGTGGTATTTCCAGCGCTATGCGGCGCATCTGCCCGCCGCGGGCGAGATGGTGCTGTTCGACCGCAGCTGGTACAACCGCGCCGGTGTGGAGCGGGTCATGGGCTTCTGCAACGACGAGCAGTACGAGGAGTTTTTCCGCTCGGTGCCCGAGTTCGAAAAAATGCTGGTGCGCTCGGGCATCCAGCTCATCAAGTACTGGTTTTCCATCTCGGATGAAGAGCAGCACCTGCGTTTCCTGGGTCGCATCCACGACCCGCTCAAGCAGTGGAAGCTCAGCCCCATGGACCTGGAAAGCCGCCGCCGCTGGGAGCTCTACACCCAAGCCAAAGAGGTGATGCTGGAACGCACCCACATTCCCGAGTCACCGTGGTGGGTGGTGCAGGCCGACGACAAGAAGAAGGCCCGGCTGAACTGCATTCACCACCTGCTGGATCAAATGCCCTACACGGAGGTGGCACGGCCCGCGATAACGCTGCCCGAGCGGGTGCGCCACGAGGGCTACCGACGCCACCAGGTGCCCGGCGAAATCCACGTGCCTCAGGTGTACTGAAGCAGAAAGTAAACGGCCCGCGTTCGCGGGCCTTTGGGTTGAAGAGGCTGGGCTTACTTGTAGCCCACACGGTCGAGCATCTGCTGCACCTTGGTCATGTTCTTCGCCACCACGCCCAGCGGCACGTTATCGGCTTTGAAGTTGTCACCGCCCATGGCCTTGATGGCCGGATTCGCCACTTTCACACCCTTGACGGCCGGGAATTCGTTGTTGCCGTTGGCGAAGTAGTCTTGCGCGAACGGACTGGCCAGAAACTCCATGAACTGCACGGCGTTGTCGCGATTCTTGGCGTACTTGGCCACGGCTGCACCTGCAATATTCACGTGGGTGCCGGTGGTGGCCTGGTTGGGGAATATCACGCGCACCTTTTCAATCACGGCGCGGTCTTCAGGCTTGTCCGACTTGATGAGGCGGGCAATGTAGTAGGTGTTGCTCAATGCCACACCGCATTCGCCCGAGGCCACTGCCTTGATCTGGTCGGTATCGCCGCCCTTGGGTGCGCGCGCCATGTTGTCCACCACGCCTTTGAGCCAGGCTTCGCCCTTCTGGTCACCCAGGCGTTCGACCACGGTGGCAAACAGCGAGAGGTTGTAGGGGTGCGAGCCCGAGCGGGTGCAGACCAGACCCTTCAGCTTGGGGTCGGCGAGTTGTTCGTAAGTGGCCACGTCGGCGGCCTTGACACGCATCGGGTCGTACACGATCACGCGGGCACGGGTGGAAAAGCCGGTCCAGGTCACACCGCCTTCACCCGGCGCGGCACGCAGGTAGGCCGGAATGGCGGCGTCGAGCTTGGCCGACTGGATCGGCTGGAACAGACCCTGGCTGTCGGCCGAGGCCATGCGGGCGGCGTCCACCAGCAGAATCACGTCGGCCGGCGAAGCCGCACCTTCGGCGCGCAGACGCGCCACGATACCTGCGTCGTCCGCGTCCACGCGGTTGATCTTGATGCCGGTGGTTTTGGTGAAGGTGTCGTACATCACCTCGTCGGTCTGGTAGTGGCGCGCCGAGTACAGGTTGAGCACCTTGTCCTGGGCCACGGCCTGGCCCTGCAGGCCGAGCGTTGCAGCCACAGCGGCCAGGGCAATCGAGAGTTTGCGAAACGCGGTCATGGGGATCCTCTTGGGAGTTGCAATGTGGGAAAAAAGCGGTGCGCGCCGGGCGCTGTCGCGTTGGTCGTCCGGGATAATGGAGTGATGCTAACACTAACGCGAATTGTTCTCAATAAGTATTGCCGTGCCTGGGGTCTTGTGCTGACCCTGGCGTTTCTTTCGGCCTGCACCACGGTGCAGGGCCCCGCGGCGGTGCCTCCGGTGTCGTCGCCGCAGGCTCAGCCACCCGCTGTCGCGCCTCCCATGCGGGCGCCGCGTCTGGGGCTGGCGCTGGGGGGTGGGGCCGCGCGCGGCTTCGCCCATGTGGGCGTGATCCAGGTGCTGGAGGAAAACGGCATCCGTCCCGACTTTGTGACCGGCACCTCGGCAGGCAGCCTGGTGGCCGCGCTCTACGCCAGCGGTAAAACCCCCGCCGAGCTGGAGCGCGTGGCCATGAGCATGGACGAGGTGACCCTGACCGACTGGGCCTTGCCCATCCTGGGACGCGGCCTGTTGCGCGGTGATGCGCTGGCGCGCTACGTGAGCCAGGCGGTGGATGGCCGGGTGATCGAAAGCATGGCGCTGCCCCTGGGTGTGCTGGCGACCGACCTGGGCACCGGGCAGGGGGTCTTGTTCCGCCGGGGCGATGTGGTGCAGGCGGTGCGAGCCTCCAGCGCCGTGCCGGGCCTGTTCGCCCCCGTGTCCATTGCCGGGCGTGAGTATGTGGACGGTGGCCTGGTGGCGCCTGTGCCGGTGCAGCAGGCCCGCGACATGGGGGCCGAGGTGGTGGTGGCGGTCGACATCTCCAGCACACCCGAGGGCAACCTTGCGGTGGGCAACATCCGCGTGCTGCTGCAAACCTTCGCCATCATGGGCCAGAGCATCAACCGCCACGAGCTGGCCACCGCCGACGTGGTGGTGCGCCCCGCGCTGGCCGGCGTGGGCAGCGCCGACTTCGCTTCGCGCAAACGCTCGATCGAGGCGGGCCGGGCGGCCATGCTGGCGGCATTGCCTCAAGTCAGGATTCAACTCGCGCGTTTGAAGCCGGTGAACGGCGCGCGACCATAAAAAAAGCCCCCTGCCTTGCGGCGGGGGGCTTAAGGGGTCCGATGAAATCGAATTTCGAAAAGGACCCGAGGAGACAACCAAGAGAACGGGTTTGATCTGAAACCTGTTCCCATGTGGGTCAGGCAGATCGTGCAGTGATGCTAGTTTGCGGCTTGGAGATGTTCTTCAAGTCGCCGATCAACGGCACGATCCACCGCTTGTTCAGCGCTTTTTGGCAACCGACTTCGAAGCGTTGACGGCCGAGGTCGTCACGGTGTTGAAGTTGGCTTCGGCCATTTCGGTGGCTTGCTTGACGGCCTTCTGCACCGATTCCATGGCGTTGTTGGCGGCGGAAACGGCGCTCTTCATCACGGCCACGGCGGTTTCGGAACCGGCGGGGGCGTTCTTGGAAGCGTTGTCCACGACGGCCATGAATTTCTTCTGGGTGTCGCTGGCTTGGGCTTCAGCGGCTTTGCCGAATTCGGCGGTCGTGCCCTGGGCGATGTCGTACAGGTGGCGGCTGTAGGCCACGGTCTTTTCGGCCAATGGCTGCATCAGGCCGGCTTGCAGCGTCAGCAGTTCCTGGGCGTCTTTGACGCTCAGCAGGGCCTGGGTGCTGTTGGCGGACTCGGACATGGCGGCCTTGGTGGCTTGCATGTTCAGTTCGACCAGCTTTTCGACGCCTTCGAAGGCTTTCTGGGTCAGACCAAAAATGGTCTCGATGTTGGCTTTCTGGGCGGCAATCATTTGTTCGGCGGTCAGCATATTCGTACTCCTAAACTTGGATGAAACAGGGTTTAGTTGAGGGCTGCTGGGAACAGGGCGCTGTCTGGACGCTTTTGCTTTTTGTTCACATTGCTGCACTGCAACATGATCGCAATTATAGGGATTACCCGAGGCAGCGCAAGTGGTTTTTGCTGCGCCGCACCATTCTAGATGGCCCGGCCTAAAGGGCGCACGCGCCCACCGAATACCCGGGGCGGACACAATCCCCGGTCCCTTTGCCCAGAGCCCGCACCGCCTTGCAAGCCTTCTACGCCGACCACTTTGTTCTCCCGCTGCCCTCCGGGCACCGGTTTCCCATGGCCAAGTACGCCCGCCTGCGCGAACGCCTGGCCTTGGAGCTGCCGCAGGTGGAGCTGCTGGAAGCCCGACCAGCCAGCGATGGCGAATTGGCGCTTGTGCACACACCCCTCTATATAGAAGCCGTGCACACAGGCACGCTAGCGCCTTCGGCGCAGCGCGAGATCGGTTTTCCCTGGAGCCCGGCCATGGCCGAGCGCGCACGCCGTTCGGTGGGCGCCACCGTGCAGGCCTGTCGCAGTGCAATGGGTGGCGGCGGCCTGGCTGCCAACCTGGCCGGGGGCACCCACCACGCCTACGCCGACAAGGGCAGCGGCTTCTGCGTGTTCAACGATGCTGCCGTGGCCGCCCGCCTGATGCAGGCCGAACACGCGCGAGCCAACCGGGCGCGCGGCATGTTGCGTGTGGTCATCGTCGATCTCGACGTGCACCAGGGCAATGGCACAGCAAGGATCTTTGCCCACGACGACTCCGTGTTCACGCTCTCCCTGCACGGCGCGAAGAACTTCCCGTTCCGCAAGGAGCCCAGCGATCTGGATGTGGAGTTGCCCGACGGCTGTGGTGATGCCGAATACCTGGAGGCGTTGGAGCGCGCGCTGGAAGAACTGGAGCGCCGTTTCGATCCTGGCCTCGTGATCTATCTCGCCGGGGCTGATCCCCACGAAGGTGACCGGCTCGGGCGCCTGAAACTCACGTTCGACGGCATGGAGGCGCGCGACCGCCGCGTGATGGACTGGGCCTGGACGCGCAGACTGCCGCTGGCCTTTGTGATGGCGGGTGGGTATGGCACCGACATGGATGCCACGGTGCAAGTGCAGATGAACACCTACCGCACGGCGCTGGAGTACCAGGCGCGTTGGCTGGCCGTGCACGCCGTGGCCACGACGGCCGCGACAGCTCGCGAAGCCACCCGCTGGCACAATGCCGCGCCATGAGCAACCCAGCATTGGCCACGCGCCCGCAACCCTTGCCGCGCAGCGCCTACCGGGTGCTGCGCCCCATCACCACCCGCTGGGCCGACAACGATGTTTATGGCCACGTGAACAACGTGGTGTACTACAGCTGGTTCGACACAGCAGTCAATGCCCACCTGATCGAGCAGGGGGCGCTCGACATCCACCACGGCCCGGTGATCGGCCTCGTCATCGAGACGCAGTGCAATTACTTCGCTCCGCTGTCCTTTCCACAAACCGTGTGGGCCGGCCTGCGGGTGGCGAATCTGGGCACGTCCAGCGTGCGCTACGAGGTGGGCCTGTTTGCCGATGGTGAGGACATGGCCGCTGCGTGTGGCCACTTCGTTCACGTCTATGTTGACCGCCACACGCGCCGGCCCGTGCCTTTGCCCGAGCCCCTGAAGACAACCCTGGAGACCCTGCTATGAGCCACAACCCCACCGCGTCCGTGATCGATGCCGTCAGCGTCGACGCCGCGATCACCAGCCGCATGTCGGCGCGCGCCTTTCTGCCAAAGCCGGTGCCGCGCGCAACGATCGAGCACCTGCTGCAGGTGGCCTGCCGAGCACCTTCGGGCACCAACACCCAGCCCTGGAAGGTCTATGTGTTGCAAGGCCAGAGCCGCGACATTCTGGTGGACAAGGTTTGCGCAGCCCACGACGCGCTCCGCGCTGATCCCACGCTGGCCGAGCAGTACCGCGAGGAATACGACTACTACCCCGAGAAATGGGTCAGCCCCTACATCGACCGTCGGCGTGAAAACGGCTGGAGCCTGTACGGCCTGCTGGGCATCACCAAGGGCGACAAAGACAAGATGCACGCGCAGCACCAGCGCAACTACCGCTTTTTCGACGCACCGGTCGGCCTGATGTTCACGCTGGACCGCGTGATGGGCCGCGGCTCGCTGGTGGACTACGGCATGTTCCTGCAAAGCATCATGGTCGCCGCGCGTGGCCATGGCCTGCACACCTGCCCGCAGGCTGCGTGGAACGGTTTTGCCAAGATCATCCTGCCGCACATTGGCGCGGGCGAGAGCGAAATGCTGGTCTGCGGCATGGCCCTGGGTTACGCCGACCCAGCCGACAAGGTGAACGGTTTTCACACGCCGCGCGAGTCGGTCGGGTCGTTCACGACCTGGCTGGAATAATCGCGCCTCTTTTCCTTTTTCTTTTCAATCACAGGAGACACCATGATCACCACCCCCAGCGGCCTGCAATACGAAGACACCGTGGTTGGCAACGGCGAAGTTGCCAAAGCCGGGCGCCCGGTGCAGGTGCATTACACCGGCTGGCTCTACAACGACGGCGTGCAGGGTTCCAAGTTCGACTCGAGCAAGGACCGTGGCCAACCGTTCGAGTTTTCCCTCGGCGGCGGTCAGGTCATCAAGGGCTGGGACGAGGGCGTGCAGGGCATGGCCGTGGGAGGCACGCGCCGCCTGGTGATCCCGGCCGCGCTGGGCTACGGCGCGCGTGGTGCCGGTGGTGTGATCCCGCCCAACGCCACGCTGCTGTTCGAAGTTGATTTGCTGGCGGTGTGATCGCCATGGCCAACACACCCGGCCGACCAGCCGTCTTCGTTTCGCGCAAGGTGTTCCCCGAAGTCGTTGCGAAGCTGAGCGAGCACTTCGATGTCGAGATGAATGACGCCGACAGCGTGCTGCCTCCCGACCAGCTTGCCCAGCGCCTGCAGGGCAAGGTGGGCGTGCTCACCACAGGCAGCGAGCGGGTGGACGCGGCCTTGCTGGCCGCCAACCCGCAGCTGCGCATCGTGGCCAACATCGCGGTGGGCTTCAACAACTTCGACATGGCGGCGATCAGCGCCGCCGGCGTGCTGGCGACCAACACACCCGACGTGTTGACCGAGACCACCGCCGATTTCGGCTTTGCCTTGCTCATGGCCACAGCCCGGCGCGTGACGGAGAGTGAACATTTCCTGCGCGCTGGCCAGTGGAACAAGTGGAGCCTGGACATGTTTGCTGGCGCCGAGGTGCACGGCAGCACGCTGGGCATCCTGGGCATGGGCCGCATCGGCCAGGCCATTGCAAGGCGCGGAGCCCACGGCTTCGGCATGAAGGTGATCTACCACAACCGCTCGAAGCTGGCGCCCGAACTGGAAGCCGAATGCAAGGCGAGCTACGTGGACAAGGCCACGCTGCTCAAGACCGCCGACCACGTGATGCTGGTGCTGCCCTACAGCCCAGAGGCCCACCACACCATCGGCGCTGCCGAGATCGCGCAGATGAAACCCACGGCCACGTTGGTCAACATCGCGCGCGGCGGCATCGTGGACGACGCTGCGCTGGCGCTGGCGCTGCGCAACCGCGTGATCGCGGCTGCCGGTCTGGACGTGTTCGAAGGTGAGCCCAAGGTGCACCCCGACTTGCTGACCGTGCCCAATGTGGTGCTCACACCGCACATCGCCAGCGCCACCATGGGCACGCGCATGGCCATGGCCATGCTCGCGGCCGACAACGTGATTGCGTTCCTGACCACCGGGCAGGCGGTCACACCGCTCAACGCGTCGGCGATCGCCAAGGCCTGATGCGGCCATGACATCCGACGCGCTGCTCTGGGGCCTGCTGGCCTTGCTGGTGCTCAACATCGCGCTGGTCGCGTGGCTGCTGCTTCGCAAACCGCCGGTGGACGCCGAGGCCCTGGCGCACCGGCAACTGTTGCTGGCCCAGTTGCAGCAACAGGGGCAGCGCGTGGAGCGTATCGAAGGGGAGTTGCGCCGCGAGATCAGCGAGTCCTCTCGCGGTGGGCGGCAGGAGATCCAGCAGACCCTGGCCACCTTCCAGGAAACGCTGATGGGCCAGTCGGCAGAAACCACCCGCACGCAAAACGCCCAGCTCGACGGCTTCGCGCAGCAGCTCGTGCTGCTGCGCGGCACGCTGGGCGACACGCTCACGCGCACGCTGCAGGACATGGGCGAGGGCAACGCGCGGCGCCTGGCCGAGATCCGCACCACGCTGGACGCCCAGTTGCAGCAACTGCAGCAGAGCAACGCGGCCAAGCTCGACGAGATGCGCGCCACGGTCGACGAAAAACTGCAGAGCACGCTCCAGGCGCGCCTGGGCGAGAGCTTCAAGCAGGTGGCCGACCGGCTGGAGCAGGTGCACAAGGGTCTGGGTGAAATGCAGACACTGGCCCAAGGCGTGGGCGATCTGAAGCACCTGCTGACCAACGTGAAGACGCGCGGCATGTTCGGCGAGGCGCAGCTCGCGGCCTTGCTCGAACAGGTGTTTGCGCCCGACCAGTACGCGACGCAGGTCATGACCAAGCCGGGCAGCCGCTTCACGGTGGACTTCGCCATCAAGATGCCCGGCCGTAGCGACGATGGCGCGCCCTGCTGGTTGCCGATCGACGCGAAGTTTCCGAACGAAGACTACGAGCGGCTGCTCGACGCGCAACAGCGCGCCGACGCAGAAGGCGCGGAGATCGCGGCACGTGGGTTGGAGCAGCGCATCAAGCTGGAGGCCAAGTCCATGGCCGACAAGTACCTGGAGCCACCGCACACCACCGACTTCGCCATCCTGTTCCTGCCCACCGAAGGGCTGTACGCCGAGGTACTGCGCCGCCCCGGGCTCATGGAGGTGCTGCAGCGCGAGTACCGCGTGACGCTGGCCGGGCCTACCACGCTCATGGCCATGCTCAATTCGCTGCAGATGGGCTTTCGCACGCTGGCGCTGGAGAAACGCAGCAGCGAGGTCTGGCAGGTGCTGGGCGCGGTCAAAACAGAGTTCGGCAAGTTTGGTGATGTGCTGGCGCGGGTGAAGAGCCAGACGCAGACCGTGCTCAACACGCTGGACAACGCCGAGACGCGCAGCCGCGCCATGGGCCGCGCTCTCAAGGCGGTGGAGGCTTTGCCGCAAGAGCAGGCCAGCGCCTTGTTGCCGCTGGACCCCAACGACACCGGGGACGCTTGAACCCCACATTGCGCGCCGACCTGGCGCGGTTGATCGCGGCGCAGATCTGTCTGCACGCCTGCATGACCGGCTTTCGCATGGCCGCGCCCTTGATGGCGCTGCGCGAGGGTTACAGCCCGGCGGCGGTGGGCATGCTGCTGGCCCTGTTTGCGCTGGCGCCGGTCTTCATGGCCTTGCCGGCAGGCCGATACGCCGACCGGCGCGGCCTGAAAAAACCGGTGGCCATGGCGGTCGGTATCGCGTCGGTGGGCGCTGCGGTGGCGGTGGCGTTTCCGGTGTTCGGTGTGTTGTGCCTCACCGCGCTCACCTGCGGCGCCGCCACGGGCCTGGCCATGATCGCGTTGCAGCGTCATGTGGGGCGGCTCGCCAACGGCGCGACCGAACTGCGTCAGGTGTTCAGCTGGATGGCCATCGGCCCGTCGATTTCCAACTTTCTCGGTCCATTTGCTGCTGGCGTGATGATCGACAGCTTCGGTTTTCGCGCAGCGTTCCTGTTGCTGGCGTTGTTGCCGTCACTCGCCTGGTTCTGGTTGCGCCGCACGGTGGAGCACGAGCCGGTGGCGCCTGAACTGCGGCAGGCCAGCGGTTCTGCCTGGAACCTGCTGAAGGACAAGGGTTTTCGCAAGTTGATGGTGATCAACTGGATGCTGTCGTCCTGCTGGGACGTGCACACCTTCCTGGTGCCGGTGCTGGGCCACGAACGCGGCCTGAGCGCCACGGTGATCGGCTCCATCCTGGGTGCGTTCGCGCTGGCGGCCACCGCCATCCGCTTGCTCATGCCCTGGCTGGCCGCGCATTTGCGCGAGTCGGTGGTGATCGGCTCGGCCATGGTCGCCACGGCGCTGCTGTTTGCCGTGTACCCACTTGTGCAGGCGGCGTGGGCGATGGCGGCGCTGTCCATCCTGCTGGGTCTTGCGCTGGGCTCGGTGCAGCCCATGATCATGAGCACGCTGCACCAGATGACCCCACACCACCGCCATGGCGAAGCGCTGGGCCTGCGGGCCATGGCCATCAACGGGTCGAGTGTGGTGATGCCGCTGCTGTTCGGCTCGGTCGGTGCACTGGTGGGTGTGGGCGCGGTGTTCTGGATCGTGGGTGCCGTGGTGGGCGCGGGTTCTCCGCTGGCCTGGACCTTGCATTCGTTCAGTCCACCCGCACCGCAGCGCGTCGATCCCTGACCCTGAGCCGCCTGAGCGTGTGGACATGCGGTGGCCGCGTCAGGGTCCTGCAAAAACCGCCTTTTAGAATCCATGGTTAACCTGAAAGACGTTCCGTGCTGTTGATCATTGTTCTGCTGCCACTCCTGTTGGGTACCCTGGCCACTTTGTGGCTCGGCTCCAGGTCCCGTTTGCTCACGGCCCTGGCGGCCGGTCTGGTCACACTGGCCAGTCTGCTGCTTCTCGTCTCGCACGCCCCGACCGTCATGGCCGGCGGTGTCGTCATGAACAGCTGGCAGTGGGTGCCCGAGATCGGCTTGAACCTGGTGTTCAAGCTTGACGGCCTGTCGATGATGTTCGCCGGGCTCATCCTGTTCATCGGTCTGCTCATCGTCATCTACGCGCACTTCTACCTGAGCCCCAAGGACTCGGTGGCCAAGTTCTACAGCGAGATGATGCTGTTCATGGCGGCCATGCTCGGCGTGGTGCTGTCGGACAACCTGCTGCTGCTGGTGGTGTTCTGGGAACTCACCAGCCTGTCGTCTTTCTTGCTGGTGGGTTTCTGGAGCCACCGTGCCGATGCGCGCGCCGGCGCACGCCAGGCGCTGGCCGTCACCGGCGGCGGCGGTCTGGCCATGCTGGGTGGCTTCGTGTTGCTGGGGCAGATCGCCGGCACCTACGAGATCAGCGCCATGCTGGGGCAGGTGGCGCAGATCCAGGCCGACCCGATGTTCGTGCCCGCGCTGCTGCTCATCTTGCTGGGCTGCTTCACCAAGAGCGCGCAGTTCCCGTTCCACTTCTGGCTGCCCGACGCCATGGCCGCGCCCACGCCGGTCTCGGCCTACCTGCACTCGGCCACCATGGTCAAGGCCGGTGTGTTTTTGCTCATGCGGCTCTACCCGATCCTGGCGGGCTCGGGCTGGTTCGAGGTGATCGTCACCACCACCGGCTTGGTGACCATGATCTTTGCCGCCTTCATCGCCATCTTCAAACACGACCTCAAGGGTCTGCTCGCGTATTCCACTGTGAGCCACCTCGGCCTCATCACCTTTCTGGTGGGCCTGGGTTCGCCACTGGCCGCCGTGGCCGCGGTGTTCCACGTGCTGAACCATGCCACCTTCAAGGCTTCGTTGTTCATGATCGCGGGCATCGTTGACCACGAGACCCACTCGCGCGACATGCGCCAGCTCGGCGGCTTGTACAAGCTCATGCCCTGGGTGGCCACGCTGTCCATGGTGGCGGCCGCGTCCATGGCCGGTGTGCCACTGACCAATGGCTTCCTGTCGAAGGAAATGTTCCTCACGGAAGCGCTGGTGGGCACGGCCGGTGTGTGGGCCTGGCTGGTGCCGGTGGCGGTCACACTGGGCAGCGTCTTCAGCGTGGCGTATTCGGTGCGCTTCATCCACGACACGTATTTCAACGGGGACATCGGTGACGTGCCCAACAAGCATCCCCACGAACCGCCGCTGGGCATGAAGCTGCCCTCCATGCTGCTCGTGACGATGTGCATCGTGGTCGGCCTGCTGCCCGCGCTCACCTTTGGCCCGCTGGTTGATGTTGCGGCCACCGCACTCGCAGGCAAGCCGCTGCCCGAGTACCACCTGTCGATCTGGCACGGCTTCAACCTGCCGCTGCTCATGAGCGTGATCGCGTTGGCAGCGGGGGCTGGCCTGTACTTCTGGCTGGCGCGCGGCAAGTGGCTGCACCGCATCAGCTCGGAAGACTGGTTCGGCCCGGCCACCGGGCGCCAGATGTTCGACGGCTTGATCGACGGCCTGTTTGCGTTGTCGGGCCGCATCTCGATCCGGCTGGAAAACGGTTCGCTGCAGCGTTATGTGGCGTGGTTGATGGGTGCCGCGCTCGTGCTGGCCGCCATTCCCCTGGCCGGCAGCAACATCGGCACCGGTGACCGTGAGCTGATGGCCGCACCACCGCTGGCCATGGCGGTCTGGCTGCTGCTGCTGGCCACCTGTGTGGCGATTGCGCTCACGCACCGCGAGCGCTTCCAGAGCGTGGTGCTGGTGGGTGTGGTGGGGCTGGTCACGGCGCTCACCTTTGTCAGCCTTTCCGCGCCCGACCTGGCGCTGACCCAGCTCTCGGTGGAGGTGGTCTCCACCGTGCTGCTGCTCATGGGGCTTGCCCTGCTGCCGCAGCATTCACCCAAGGAAACAAAGGCGGTTCACCGCATGGGCCACGTGGCGCTGGCCCTGACCGCCGGCGCTGCCATGGCCGGCATCGCCTGGGTGGTGCTCACGCGCGACTTCGAATCCATCTCCTGGTACTTCCTTGAGAAATCGATGCCGGTGGGGGGTGGCACCAACGTGGTCAACGTGATCCTGGTCGACTTCCGGGGCTATGACACCTTCGGCGAGATCACCGTGCTGGGCATCGCCGCCCTGGGCGTGCTGTCGCTCATGGAAGGCATGCGCACGCGCCGTCCCCTGGCAGACCCGCAGGGCCGCAGCTGGACTTTCGGCGCCCAGCCGCTGCTGTTGCGTGTGGCGGCCTCGGTGGTGCTGCCACTGGCGCTGGTGTTCACCGTCTACATCTTCATGCGGGGCCACAACCTGCCGGGTGGAGGCTTCATTGCGGGCCTGATCACCTCGGTGGCGCTGGTGCTGCAGTTCATGTCGATGGGGCAGAGCCGTGCCGAATTGCTGCTGCGGGCCCATGGCGGACGGCGCTTCGTGCTGTGGATCGGCGCTGGCCTGGGCATCGCCGGCCTGACCGGTGTGGGCGCGTTCCTGTTTGGCCGACCCTTCCTCACCAGCGCGCACGGCCACCCCCATGTGCCTGTGCTGGGTGAGCTGCCGTTCGCTTCCGCCGCGCTGTTCGACCTCGGCGTCTACCTCACCGTGGTCGGCGCCACCTTGCTGACGATTTCGGTGCTGGGCTCGGTTTCGCGCGAGACATCCGCGCCCATCCAACCTTCCGGGAGTGCCGCATGAGCATGGAATTCCTCTTGGCCAGCGGGATCGGCGTCGTCACCGCCTGTGCGGTCTACCTGATGCTGCGCGGACGCACCTTTTCGGTGGTGCTGGGTCTGTCCCTGTTCGGTTACGCCGTCAACGTGTTCCTGTTTGCCATGGGCCGCTTGTGGACCAATGCACAGCCCATCCTGGTGGGGGAAGGCCAGGTGGCCGATCCGCTGCCGCAGGCGCTGGTGCTCACCGCCATCGTGATCGGCTTTGCCACCACCGGCTTCGTCATTGAACTCGCCCTGCGGAGTCGCCATGAGAGCGGCACCGACCAGGTGGATGGTCGTGAACCCGGAGCGCACAAATGATGTGGGATGTGATCACTGCTTTCTGGCTGCAGCATGCCCCCGTGCTGTCGGTGCTGCTGCCGACCTTCACCGCCGTGGTGCTGCTGCTCATCGGCGATCCGTCGGGCGTGTCGGCACAGGGTGGTGCCCACGACGACAGCCGCCTGCGCTGGCGCCGGGGCTTGTCCATGGCCTCGATGCTGCTGGGTGCCTTCATGGCCGCCAGCCTGGTGTGGCACGCCTCGCGTGGCGAACTGCTGGTGTACCAGCTGGGCGAGTGGCCCGCGCCGTTCGGCATCGTGCTGGTGGTGGACCGCCTCTCGGCGCTGATGGTGCTGCTCACCTACGCCGTGGCCGTGCCCGCCATGTGGTACGCCACCGGCGGCTGGGACACCCGCGGCCGCCATTTCCACGCGCTGTTCCAGTTCCAGCTCATGGGGCTGTGTGGTGCCTTCCTCACCGGTGACCTGTTCAACCTCTTCGTGTTTTTCGAGGTCTTGCTCATCGCCTCCTACGTGCTGCTGGTGCACGGGCAGGGCAAGGAACGGTTCCGCATGGGCGTGCACTACGTGGTGCTCAACCTCGCGGCCTCGGGCCTGTTCCTGATCGGCCTGGGCATGGTGTACGCCGTCACCGGCACGCTCAACATGGCCGATGTGGGCCTGCGCGTGGGACAGCTCACGGGAGACGCTGCGTTGATCGCCCGAGCCGCAGCCCTGGTGTTGCTGGTGGTGTTCGGCCTGAAGGCGGCGATCGTACCGCTGTACTTCTGGCTACCCGCCACCTACGCAGCGGCCAGCGCACCGGTGGCTGCACTCTTTGCCATCATGACCAAGGTCGGGGTGTACAGCATCATCCGCGTGCACTGGGGCGTGTTCGGCGTGGAGGCGGGTGAAGCCGCGCTGGCGGTGCAAGGCTGGCTGCTGCCGCTGGCGCTGACCACCAGCGTGCTGGGCGTGCTCGGTGCCTTGGCCGCGCACACCATGGCGCGCATGGTGGCCTACCTCACGGTCTCCTCGGTGGGCACCATCCTGGCGGGCGTGGGCCTGTTCACGCCGGCCACCTTGTCGGCGTCGCTCTACTACACGCTGCACAGCACGGTCGTGATCGCTGGTCTGTTTCTGCTGGTGGAGCTCATGGCGTCCCAGCGCGGTGAGGCGCGCGACAAGCTGCAGCCGGCGGTGGCGCTGCGCGAGCCGCTGCTGCTGGGCCTGATGATGATCTTTGGTGCGGCCTCTGCCGCTGGCCTGCCACCACTGCCGGGCTTTCTGGGCAAGCTGATGGTGCTGGAGAGCACGTCGGGGCTGCCCGCACAGGCCTGGGTCTGGACCGTGGTGCTGATGGTCGGCTTCTTCTCCATTGTGGGTCTGGCCCGCGCGGGCGTGGTGGTGTTCTGGCACGTGCAACCTGCCCAGGGTGACGATCCCCGCGCATCCGGTACCAGCCTGAAGCTGTTGTCGGCCGTCTGGGCCATCATGCTGCTGACGGTGGGCATGGCCGTGCTGGCGTCGCCGATCAAACGTTACACGGACGCCGCGGCCGCACAGCTGGCCGACCAGGCGTTGTATGTGCGCGCCGTGCTCGGCCCCGACCGGGCGACCACACCCACCATGCGACCCTACGACGGCGTGCGTCCTGCGCCCGTCGCCAAGCCTATGGAGCCACGCCCATGACCACACCCACCGCCACCCCAGTGCCTGGCCGCAAGGCGACCTGGTTCGCCCACCCGGTGCTCTCCGTGATGTTGGGCGCGAGCTGGCTCGCGCTCTCGCACAGCGTGGAGCCGGTGCACCTGCTCTCGGCAGTGCTCATCGGGTTGATCCTGCCCCGTCTGCTTCATCCGTTTCTGACACCGGCGGGCCGCCTCGACTGGTTCGCGGCCCTGCGTCTGACGGCGGTTGTACTCAAGGACATCGTGCTGTCCAACATCACTGTCGCCCGCCTCGTGCTGGGCCCCATGAGCACACCGCAGCCGGCCTGGTTGCCCGTGCCCCTGGATACCGACCACCCCCGCGTGAACGCGCTGTTCGCCACCATCATCACCACCACGCCGGGCACGGTGTCGTGCGTGGTGGACGAGCAGCGCCATGTGATCCTCGTGCACGCGCTCAACTGTGAGGATCCTCAAGCCATGATCGACGACATGAAGACCCGCTACGAAGCGCCGCTGATGCAGATCTTCGGCCAGCAGGCACGCACAGGGAGCGCCGCATGAACGTACTCGACATCGCCCTGAACATCGCGCTCGCCGCGGTCACCATTTCTTTGCTGCTGTGCGGCTGGCGTCTGTTGCTCGGGCCCGAGGTCACCGACCGCTTGCTCGCGCTGGACACGCTCTACCTCAACACCGTGGCGCTTATCGTCGTGCTGGGCCTGCGCTGGAACACGTCCTTGCTGTTCGAAGCCGCCTTGCTGGTGGCCATGCTCGGCTTCGCTTCCACCGTGGCGCTGGCGCGCTACCTCAGCCGCGGTGACGTGGTCGAATAAGGAGACAACATGCATCCCCTGATTGAATGGACCGCTGCAGCGCTCATCGTGATCGCTGCTTTCTTCCTGCTGGTGGGTGCCATCGGGCTGGCGCGCCTGCCGGACTTCTACATGCGCCTGCACGCGCCCACCAAAGCGTCAACCCTGGGTGTGGGCGGTGTGCTGTTGGCTTCCATGCTGGTGTCCGCAGCCCAAGGCCGCGCGGGCGTGGCCGAGCTGCTGATCACGCTCTTTGTGTTCATCACAGCGCCGGTCTCGGCCAACCTCATGGCCCAGGCCGCGCTGCACCTCAGGCTGGCATCTCGCGCGCCGGTGCCGCGCGACGCGGTGCCCGAGCGGCGGGAAGGCTGAAGCCCAGGCCGGCCAGGTAGGCGTCCACCGTGTGGCGCCCGCTCTTCTCCAGGTCGAACGCTTGCGGGTCCAGAAGCCAGTTCTGGATCAAGCCGTCCAGGATCACATGCAGCCCGAGCGCAGCCGTGGGCAGAGGCATGGGCAGCTTGATGGATTCGCGGAGCACGGCCTCGCGCAGGGCTTCTTCGGTCATGGTCACGCATTCATTGCGTACCTGCAGGTGGCGATCGCGTACCGCCTGCATTTCGCTCACGTACTCCACCTTGTGCGTGGCCACCTCGAACACGCGGCGCGTCTGCTCGTCGGTGGCGGTTTGCCTGAGCGCGTTCATCATCGAATCGCGCAACAACAGCAGGGGGTTGGCCGAGGTTTCGGCGGTGCGGGCCATGCAGGCCAGCGTGCCTTCCAGCGGCATGGTCACGCGCTCCATCATCGCGTTGAACAGGTCTGCCTTGTCCTTGAAGTGCCAGTAGATCGCTCCGCGCGTGGTACCGGCGGCAGTGGCAATGTCGTTGAGCGAGGTGCGTGAAACGCCATTCGCCTGAAACAGATGCTCGGCAGCATCCAGCAGGGAGTTGCGTGTCACCAGCGCGTCGGCTTTGGTGCGTCGAACCATGATTGTTGTCTCCAGATTGCATGCCCTTGAGGGCTTGCGGGACTATACATACATTCTTGCATGTATGTATACTTCGCCGTTTTGCGCTGGATCAAGCTTCCAGGGTGTTCCCTGTTCGTGTGCCACGCCCACCTTCCACCCCAAGGATTCCCATGCCCGCCTTGAGCCCCATCAAGTTTGCGCCCGTCTCGCGCACCCGGTTTGTTTCACCCCCTTCAAACCACTTGCTGCGAGGGATGTCTGTGCTGGCGCTGGCGGTGGTGCTGAGCGCCTGCGGCAAGCCCGCTGCGCCCGCTGCTGCGGCCGGTGGTGGCAGGCCGGCGCCCGAAGTCGGCGTAGTCACGGTGGCGCCGGGTGACGTGGGTCTGGTGACCGAGCTGCCAGGCCGCCTCGAGGCCTCGCGGGTGGCCCAGGTGCGTGCGCGTGCGGCGGGCATCCTGCAGGAACGGCTGTTCCGCGAGGGCAGTGATGTCAAGGCCGGGCAGCAGCTCTACCGCATCGACGCCGCGCCGTATGCCGCCGCCTTGCAAAGCGCGCAGGCTGGGCTGGCCCGCTCGCAGGCCAACCTCACGCAGGCCACCGCGCTGGCCGAACGCTACGCGCCGCTGGTGAAGGAAAACGCCATCAGTCAGCAGGAATACGCGAGCGCGGTGGCGGCCCAGAAGCAGGCCGAGGCCGACGTGGCCGCAGGCCGTGCCTCAGTGCAGACCGCCAACATCACGCTGGGTTACGCCCGCGTGACCGCGCCCATCTCGGGTCGCATTGGTCGCTCGCTGGTGACCGAGGGTGCGCTGGTCGGGCAGGGTGAAGCCACCCAGCTGGCGGTGATCCAGCAGATCAACCCGATGTATGTGAACTTCACGCAATCCGCGTCCGAGGTTTACCGCCTGCGCAAGGCCATGGAAAGCGGTCAGCTCAAGGGCGCGGGTGCGCAAGCCGCCGCCGTGCGAGTGGTGATGGAAGACGGCAGCGTCTACGAGCAGCCGGGTCGCCTGCTGTTCTCCGACCTGACCGTGGACAGCACCACCGGCCAGGTGACCTTGCGCGCGGAGGTACCCAACCCCAAGGGCGCCCTGCTGCCAGGTCTGTATGTTCGTGTGCGTCTGGAGCAGGCCACGGCCAGCAATGCGATCACGCTGCCGCAGCAGGCTGTGACGCGCTCTGCCCAAGGTGACTCGGTGCTGCTGGTGGATGCCGAAGGCAAGGTGGGACCTCGTCCTGTGAAGGTCGGAGGCCAGCAAAACGGCCAGTGGGTGATCCTGGATGGCCTGAAGTCGGGCGAGCAGGTGATCGTTGACGGTTTCCAGAAGCTTCGCCCCAATGCGCCGGTCAAACCTGTGCCTTGGAAGGCGCCCGGCACGGCCCCTGCGGCACCTTCTTCGGCCCCGGCCGCCGCGCCCGCGGCAGCGAAGTAAGGAGCGCCCGTCATGGCGAAATTCTTCATCGAGCGGCCCATTTTCGCGTGGGTGATCGCACTCTTCATCATGGTGCTGGGCTTGGTGTCCATCACCCAGCTGCCGATCTCTCAGTACCCGCCGGTGGCGCCGCCGTCCATCGTCATCACCGCCACCTACCCTGGTGCCTCGGCCAAGACGCTGGAGGACAGCGTGCTCTCGGTGGTCGAGCAGGAAATGAACGGCTCTCCCGGCCTCATTTATGTGGAGTCGGTGGCGCAGGCCAACGGCACCGGCACGATCACGCTGAGTTTTCAGACCGGCACCAACGCCGACCTGGCGCAGGTTGACGTGCAAAACCGGCTTTCGCGTGCGTCTCCGCGCCTGCCATCTGCGGTGACACAACAGGGTGTGCGCGTGGACAAGTCGCGCAGCAACTTTCTGCTGTTCGCCATTCTGTCCAGCAGCGACCCCGCCTGGGATCCGGTGGCGCTGGGCGACTTCGCCTCGCGCAGCGTCCTGCCTGAGATCCAGCGCTTGCCCGGTGTTGGTCAGGCGCAGCTTTTCGGCACCGAGCGTGCCATGCGCATCTGGATCGATCCAGCCAAACTGCTCGGCTACAACCTGAGCGCGGCCGACGTGACGAACGCCATCCGCGCTCAGAACGCTCAGGTGTCGGCCGGAGAGATCGGCGCGCTGCCCAACGTGGCAGGACAGGGCATCGCAGCTACCGTTGTGGTCAACGGCCAGCTCGCCAACAAAGAGCAGTTTGGCAACGTGGTGCTGCGCGCCAACAGCGACGGATCAACGGTGCGTTTGCGGGACGTGGCCCGCATCGAACTCGGCGCCCAGACATACGCCACCTCGGCGCGTCCCAACGGACAACCCTCCACCGGCATTGGGGTGCAGCTCTCGCCCAGCGGCAACGCGCTGGCCACCGCCAACGCGGTACGCGCCAAGATGGCCGAACTGGAGCGCTTCTTCCCGCAGGGCATGACCTGGGCCATTCCTTACGACAGCTCGCGCTTCGTGAAGATTTCCATCGAGCAGGTGGCCATCACGTTGCTGGAAGCAGTAGCGTTGGTTTTTCTGGTGATGTTTGTGTTCCTGCAGAACATCCGCTACACCATCATCCCCACCATCGTGGTGCCGGTGGCGCTGCTCGGAACCTTTGCCACGTTGTTGGCGATGGGCTTCTCGATCAACGTACTCACCATGTTCGGCATGGTACTGGTGATCGGCATCGTGGTGGACGATGCGATCGTGGTGGTGGAGAACGTTGAACGCATCATGAGCGAGGAGGGCCTGCCGCCGCTGGAGGCCACGCGCAAGGCCATGACGCAGATCTCTGGCGCCATCATCGGCGTGACAGTGGTGCTCATTTCGGTGTTCGTGCCGCTGGCTTTCTTCGCCGGTTCGGTGGGCAACATCTACCGCCAGTTTGCCGCCGTCATGGGCGTGTCGATCGCGTTCTCCGCCTTCCTTGCGCTCTCCTTGACCCCCGCGTTGTGCGCCACGCTGCTCAAACCGGTGGAGGCAGGCCACCACCACGACAAGAAGGGATTCTTTGGCTGGTTCAACCGTGGCTTTGCGCGCACCGTCAAGGGTTACGAAAGCGGCGTTGCCAAGCTGTTGCCGCGCGCTGGTCGTACGCTGGTCATCTATGTGGCGATCATCGCAGCCGCCGCGGTGATCTACATGCGCCTGCCCACTTCGTTCCTGCCGGGAGAAGATCAAGGAACCATGCTGGTCAACGTGCAATTGCCCCCTGGTGCCACGCGTGAGCGCACGCTGGATGTGATGCAGCAGGTCGAAGGCTTCATGCTCAACCAGCCAGAGGTGCAAAGCATGGTCAGCGTGCTGGGCTTCAGCTTTTCGGGTCAGGGCCAGAATGCCGCCCTTGCATTCATCACGCTCAAAGATTGGTCAGAGCGCACCAGCGAAGGCAGCTCGGCGCAAGCGATTGCAGGGCGTGCGATGGGGGGGTTATCAGGCATTCGCGATGCGTTCATCCTTCCGTTGAGCCCGCCACCCATTCCCGAGTTGGGTTCGTCCTCAGGCTTCAACTTCCGCTTGCAAGATCGCGCGGGGCTGGGCCGGGAAGCATTGATCGCCGCACGCGGCCAGCTGCTGGGAGCCGCGTCGCAAAGCAAAGTGCTCGCCCAGGTGCGACCCGATGGACTGGAGGATGCACCGCAGCTTCAGCTCGATATCGATCGCGACAGGGCGAGTGCGCTGGGTGTGGGCTTCGACGCCATCAGCGGCGCCATCGGCACCGCGTTGGGTTCGAGCTATGTGAACGACTTCCCCAACGCCGGGCGCTTGCAGCGTGTGGTGGTGCAGGCCGATGCCCCCGCGCGCATGCAGCCTGACGATCTGCTCCGCTTGAACGTGGTGAACAACCAGGGCAAGGCTGTGCCTTTGTCGGCCTTCACCACCACGCGCTGGGCCAATGGTCCGATGCAGACCGTGCGCTACAACGGCTATCCGTCAATGCGTATCAGCGGCGCGGCGGCGCCTGGCTACAGCACGGGCGCAGCCCTGGCTGAGATGGAGCGCATCGCAGCCACGCTGCCGCAGGGCTTCGGCTTTGAGTGGACGGGTCAATCGCGCGAGGAGAAGCTTGCAGGTTCTCAGGCCATCGTGCTGTACGCCTTCGCCATCCTGGCCGTGTTTTTGTGCCTTGCCGCGTTGTATGAGAGCTGGACGATTCCGCTGTCGGTGATTCTGGTGGTGCCGCTGGGTGTCATCGGTGTGCTCTTGGCAACCTTGTTCCGCGGGTATTCGAACGACGTGTATTTCCAGGTGGGGCTGATCACCATCATCGGTTTGTCGGCGAAGAACGCGATCCTGATCATCGAGTTTGCGAAAGACCTGCAGGCGCAGGGCAAGGGCGTGATCGAGTCGGCGCTGGCCGCCGCCCACCTGCGTTTCCGTCCCATCGTCATGACCTCGCTGGCATTCACGCTGGGCGTGTTGCCGCTGGCCCTGGCCTCCGGCGCAGGCTCGGCCAGCCAGCGCGCCATCGGCACCGGCGTGATCGGCGGCATGCTCACCGGCACGGTGCTTGCGGTCGTGTTCGTGCCGATCTTTTTTGTGGTGGTGCGCACCCTGTTCAAAGGCAGCGAAAGACAACAACGCCGTGATGCCGAGCAGGCCGCACAGCATGGAGTGCATTGAAATGACCCACCTTCGCATTGGAGTCCTGAGCCTGGCGGTGCTGGCGCTGTCCGGATGTTCTTTCACGCCGAAGTACGAGCGTCCGGCAGCCCCCGTGGCAGCCACCTTTCCCGGGCAAGCCGCCCCCGTGGTGGCCCAGGCCGACAACATGGCCTGGCGCGAGTTCGTTGATGATGCGCGGCTGCGCGACCTGATTGCGCTGGCCCTGGCCAACAACCGCGACCTGCGCGTGGCCACGCTCAACATCGAGCAGGTGCGTGCACAGTACCAGATCCGCCGTGCCGACCAGTTCCCTTCGGTGGGTCTGGCGGCGGCCGGCAACCGCCAGCCCGATGGCAACGGCGGCATTGCCAGCACCTACAGCGTGGGCCTGGCGCTGAGCAGTTGGGAGATCGATTTCTTTGGGCGCATCGGCAGCCTCAAAGAAGCGGCGCTGGCCCAGTACCTTGCCAGCGAAGAAGCCCGCAATGCCGCGCAAACCAGCATGGTGGCAGCGGTGGCCAGCACCTGGCTGGGCCTGCAGACCAGCAACGAGCTGCTGGCCTTGACCGAGCGCACCGTGGCGACCCGCCAGGATTCGCTGCGCCTGAGCAAGCTGCGCTTCGACAACGGTGCCACGTCGGCGCTGGACCTGCGCCAGGCCGAGTCGCTGACCGCTGCCGCGCAGTCTGCGCTGGCCCAGCAGCGCAGAGCGCGCGCGCTCGACCTCAATGCGCTCACGCTGCTGGTGGGGCAGACGCCACCGGCCGAGCTGCTGCCCGCGCCACCCACCTTGCCCCAGGCCACCACAGCCAATGGTGTGTCGGTTCCCGTGGTACCTGTGCCTGCTGCGGCGATGCTGCGCGAGGTGCCGGCCGGCCTGCCGTCCGACCTGCTTACGCGCCGCCCGGACATCCGTCAGGCCGAGCAGCAGCTGATCGCGGCCAACGCCAACATCGGCGCCGCACGCGCCGCGTTCTTCCCGCGCATTTCGCTCACCGCCAATGCGGGCACGGCCAGCAGCAGCTTGTCGGGCTTGTTTGAAAGCGGCTCGTGGGGCTTCACGCTCGCGCCGCAGGCCTTGTTACCGATCTTTGATGCCGGACGCAACAACGCCAACCTCGGCTCGGCCAAGGCAGGGCGCGACATCGCGGTGGCGCAGTACGAAAAGGCGATTCAGACCGCGTTCCGCGAGGTGGCCGATGCGCTGGCCGGCAGCGCCACGTTGGGCGATCAGCTTGCAGCCCAGCAGGTGCAGGCCACAGCCGAGGCCGAGCGTTTCCGCCTGGCCGAGTCGCGTTACCGCAATGGCGTGTCGAGTTTCCTGGACGTGCTGGACGCGCAGCGTTCGCTGTTCGCGACCCAGCAGGCGCTGGCGCAGACGCGACTGGCGCAGCAGCAGAACCACGTGGCGCTCTACAAGGCGCTCGGAGGCGGCTGGACAGAGTGAGGAAGGAAAACCCCCTGCGCCGCTGACGCGGCTTCCCCCTGAATGGGGGACAACGCCTGCGGCCCGGCAAAGCCGGTTCCGCGGCGTTCTGGACGGGGGATTGGCGTGCGAAGCGCGTGGGCTCTACGCCTTCAGGTCGTAGAACTTCACGATGTGCTGCCACGCCACTTGTGGGTCGTCCACGTACTGGAACAGCTCCAGATCCTCGGGCGAAATCGCGCCTTCTTCCACCAGCACATCGAGGTTGATCAGGCGCTTCCAGTAGTCGGACCCGAACAGCAGGATCGGCACCGGCTTGGCTTTCTTGCACTGCACCAGCGTGATCACCTCGAACAGCTCGTCGAGCGTGCCGAAGCCGCCTGGGAAGGCGAGCAGGGCCTTGGCGCGCATCATGAAATGCATCTTGCGCAGCGCGAAGTAGTGAAACTTGAAGCTCAGCTCGGGTGACACATAGGGGTTGGCGGCCTGCTCGTGCGGCAGCGCGATGTTCAGGCCCACATTGAGCGCGCCCTCGTCGTGCGCGCCACGGCTGGCGGCTTCCATGATGCCTGGGCCACCGCCCGTGCAGATGAAGAGTTGGTCGGCCTTGGGGCAGCTCGCGCTGTAGCGCGCCACCGTGCGGGCGAATTCGCGGGCGTGGTCGTAATAGGGCGCGTTGCGCACCATGGCTTTGGCGCGTGCGATGTCCGCCGCCTCGCCGCTGCGCTCGGCACGCACCAGCATCTCTTGCGCTTCGCTGGCTTCGCGAAAGCGCGCGCTGCCGAAGACCACCACGGTGTTTTCAATGCCGGCGTCGAGCTGCGCCAGGTCGGGCTTGAGCATCTCCAGTTGAAAGCGGATGCCGCGCGTTTCGCGGCGCAGCAGGAATTCCGGGTCGGCAAAGGCGAGGCGGTAGGCGTCAGCGTGCAGGGGGTTGCCTTCATTGGCTTGGGTCTGCAGTTCGGCCCAGGCATCGGCCAGGCGTCGTTCGTTGAGGTTCTGTTTGGTTTCCATGAGAGGCTCCTTGAATTGTCAGTGTGACCTGCTTGTGTGACTACAGCCCGAGTGCCAGGGCCAGCGGCACGAACAGGATCGCCAGCGCATTGCCCAGCATGATCATGGCGCCGACCTTGTCGGGCTCCTGGTGGTAGCGCTCGGCGAGCATGAACTGCATCACGGCCGGGGGCAGGGCGGCAAACAGCAACAACTGGCCGCGTGCAGCACCTTCCAGGCCGAGCACCCAGGCCAGCGGGATGCCGATGGCCAGGCCGATGACGGGCCGCGCCAGGGCGCCCAGCAAACCCAGCGCCAGACCCGAGCGGGTGAGGGCGGTGAGCCGAACACCCAGCGCGAACAGCATCATGGGCAGCAGCGCATCACCCAGCAGCTTCAGGCCGGAGAGCACCACGTCGGGTGGGCGCACGTCGGTCAGCGCGCTGATGAAGCCCAGCGCGGTGCCGATCATGAGCGGGCTGGTGAGCAGGTCGCGCGTGCGCGCCAGGCGGCTGGTGATGCGTGCACCCAGCGAGAAGTGCAGCAGGTTGCTGACCGAGAACAGCGCCACGGCCGCACCGAAGTTCGCCGGTCCGAAGGCCAGCAGCGCCAGCGGCAGGCCCATGTTGCCGCAGTTGTTGAACATGACCACTGGCACCAGCGTGCGCGGCTGCGCGCCAAACGCCCGAGCCAGCGGCCAGGCCAGCAGACCTGAGCCCAGGATGAGCACGGTGCCGCCAATCAGCAGGGCGGTGTGGTCGGCCATGCGGAAATCGCGCGAGGCCAACGCCGAATACACCAGCAGCGGCGCCAGCACGTCGAGCGCGATGCGGTTGAACACCGACATGTCGGGTACACCCCGGCGCGCGTAGCCGTAGCCGATGGCCACGATCAGGAAGACCGGGATGATGACGTCGGAGATGCGGGCGATCAGGTCCATGGCGCGGGGTGTTGGGTACAAACGAAAGAGGCTCCCGCAGGAGCCTCTTGAGTGAAACGATCAGCGTGTGATCAGACCCGTTTGCGGTACTCGCCAGTGCGAGTGTCGATCTCGATCTTGTCGTCTTGTGCCACGAAGAGCGGCACCGACACTTCAAAACCGGTGGCGATCTTGGCAGGCTTGAGCACCTTGCCGGACGTGTCGCCCTTCACAGCGGGTTCGGTCCAGGTGATCACGCGCTCGACGCTGGTGGGCAGTTCGACCGAGATGGCCTTGCCGTCGTAGAACACCACTTCCACGGTCATGCCGTCTTCGAGGTAGTTCAGCGCGTCGCCCATGTTCTCGGCTTCCACCTCGTACTGGTTGAAGTCGGCGTCCATGCACACATACATCGGGTCGGCGAAGTAGGAGTAGGTGCACTCCTTCTTGTCCAGGATGATCTGGTCCATCTTGTCGTCGGCCTTGCAAACGACTTCAGTGGCCATGTTGTTGAGCAGGGCCTTGAGCTTCAGGCGAACGGTGGCTGCACCACGGCCGCCGCGGCTGTATTCGGTTTTCAGGACGATCATCGGGTCCTTGCCGTGCATGATGACGTTGCCGGCGCGGAGTTCTTGAGCGATTTTCATATGGGTTCCAACGGTTGGGCCGCGTGCTCCCGGCGTGGGCTGGACACCCGGGGGCTGTGCTGATGGCTGCAATCTGTGCGGCGAGGCAGAAGGCTGGCGGAAGCGGTGGCCGGCGCGTTGCCCGGGCCGTATTTCCGCAAAGCCTCGAATTTTATCGCTTTTCCTGTGCGAAGCGGCTCAGCTGGCTGGCCAGGTCGGGCTGGGCCAGCAGGCGCTGGCGCGCGGCCTGAACGCAGGCGCGCCATTCTTCCAGTGCCGATGCGTCGGGCCACACCGGGGCGGCGCTGCCGATGCTGTTCCAGGCACGGTGCAGGGCGCGCAGCGCGGGCGGTGCCTGCAGCCAGTCGAGAAAGGCCTCCAGCTTGGCGTGGTGGGCGTCGTCGTGTTGCGGGTAGATCTGCCAGACGAAGGGCCGGCCAGCCCAGAGCGCGCGCACCAGCGAGTCTTCGCCGCGCACAAAGTTGAGGTCGCAGGCCCAGAGCAGGTGGTCGAATTCGGGCTGGGTCAACAAGGGCAGGGGGTGCAACTGGCCCGCCGGTGCGGTCTGCGCAGCGCGCCAGGCGCGCCCGGGCGTGACCAGCCACTGCCAGCCCGCCCGTTCCGCCTGCCTCAACACATCAGGCAGGGCAGCGGGCTCGTAGCAGAACAGGCTGGCCCGGGGTGGCGAGGGCGGCAGGTCGAGGTCGCGCAGCCAGGCGCTGGCGTCCAACGCGGCCTGGCGTTGCAGCAGGTCGGGCTCGCGCAGAAGGCCGCCGGTGCGATCGGTGAAGCCGGGGTAGAAAAACCACTTGGTGAGTCCTCGCAGCGGGCCGCTCATGACCGGCGAAGGCAGGCGGTGCGAGCGCTCCACGTAAGACTCGGCGCTGAGGTATTCGAGGTTGATCCACACCGGCGGGCGTGCACCGACGGTCAGCCGCGTCGCCAGGTCGTTGATGCATTCGGGCGGTGGCTCGCAGCCAAAGGCTTCGATCCAGACGTCGGCCAGGGGCGATCGGGCCACCAGTGCGTCGGACAGTGGCGCAGTCCAGTGCAGCACCGTCACGCCGGGCCAGCTGCCTTCGATGGCGCCGGGTGCCATCCAGGCCAGCGCCTGCGGATCATCCAGCCACAGCCGCACCTGTTCACCCCGCCCGGCGAGTTGCGCACAGAGACGCCAGCACACGCCCACGTCGCCGAAGTTGTCGATCACCCTGCAGAAAATGTCCCAACGCATGGCCGCCATTGTCGCGGCATGGCTTTCAAGGCCGCGCACAATACGCGCCCATGTCCAGCACGCCCATACCAGCCAGCCATTCCGACCAACTGCTCAGTGAAGTGGCCGCGTTGCCCGGGCTGCCCGGCGTCTACCGCTATTTTGACGCCCAGGGCCAGCTGCTCTATGTGGGCAAAGCGCGCAATCTTAAGAAGCGCGTGTCGAGCTATTTCCAGAAGAGCCACGACGGCACGCGTATCGGGCACATGATCAGCAAGATCGTGCGCATGGAGACCACGGTGGTGCGCTCCGAGGCCGAGGCCCTGCTGCTGGAAAACAACCTCATCAAGACGTTGAACCCCAGGTTCAACATCCTGTTCCGTGACGACAAGAGCTACCCCTACCTGAAGATCACCGGCACTCGCGAGACCTTTCGCACCTCGGCGAAGATGCCCTCGCCATCGCTGGCGTTCCCGCGCATGGCCTACTACCGCGGCGTGGTGGACCGGCGCCACAGCTATTACGGGCCGTACCCCAGCGCCTGGGCGGTCAAGGAATCCATCACGCTGCTGCAGAAGGTGTTTCGCCTGCGCACCTGCGAAGACACGGTGTTTGCCAACCGCACCCGGCCCTGCCTGCTGTACCAGATCAAGCGCTGCAGCGGCCCGTGCGTGGACCTGGTGGACAGCGAAGACTACGCGCGCGACGTACAGGATGCCGAGCGCTTTCTGCGCGGCGAGACGCAGGCGGTGCTCGACGCGCTGGAGCAGCGCATGATGGCGCACGCCGACAAGCTCGAATTCGAACAGGCGGCCGAGCTGCGCAACCAGATGACGGCGCTCTCGCGCGTGCTGCACCAGCAAGCGATGGACAATGTGTCAGACAAGGACGTGGACGTGCTCGCGGTCAAGGTGCACGGCGGGCGCGCCTGCGTGAATCTGGCCATGATCCGGGGTGGCCGCCACCTCGGCGACCGGCCGTACTTTCCAGCGCACGTCGACGACGCGACCGCGATCGACAACGCGCTCGCCGAGGACGGAGATGCCCCCACCGGCGACCCGGCCGAGCGCGTGGCCGTGCAGGTGCTCGAAGCCTTCATTGCCCAGCATTACCTGGGCATTGCCATGCCCCACATTCTTGTGACCAGCCACGTTGTGGGCAAGCCGCTGCTGGAAGCCCTGTCGGAGCAGACCGGTGTCAAGGTGAACGCGGTACACAACCCGCGCGAGCACCGCCGCATCTGGCTGGAGATGGCGCAAAAAAACGCCGACATTGCCTTGGCCCGCCTGTTGGCCGAAGAGGGCAGCCAGCAGGCGCGCACGCGTGCGCTGGCCGACGCGCTGCAACTGCCCGACGACCAGCTGGATGCCCTGCGCATCGAATGCTTCGACATCTCGCACACGGCTGGTGAGTCGACCCAGGCCTCGTGCGTGGTGTTTGAAGGCCACAAGATGCAGAACAGCCAGTACCGCCGCTACAAGATCGAAGGGATCACCGGCGGCGACGACTACGCTGCGATGAAACAGGTGCTGTTGCGGCGCTACGGGAAGATCGCCGAAGCGATGCGGGCTGATGATGTGCCGCCGCCAGACCGTACCGTTCGGGCTGAGCCTGTCGAAGCCCTCGCCGACGAAGCGGCCGAACCCACCGCAGAGTCCATCACAGGCCCGCGCATGCCCGACCTGGTGCTCATCGACGGCGGCAAGGGCCAGGTGAGCATGGCGCGCGAGGTGTTCGAGCAGCTCGGGCTGGACCTGTCGCTCATCGTGGGGGTGGAGAAGGGCGAGGGCCGCAAGGTCGGCCTGGAGGAGCTCGTGTTCGCCGACGGCCGCGAGAAGGTCTACCTGGGGCACGACTCCGCAGCGCTCATGCTGGTGGCCCAGATCCGCGACGAGGCCCACCGTTTTGCCATCACAGGTATGCGCGCCCAGCGCGCGAAGGTGCGCACGGGCGGCAGCAAGCTCGAAGACATCCCTGGTGTCGGCCCCAGAAAACGCGCGCGTTTGCTGCAACGTTTCGGCGGTGTTCGCGGTGTGGCTTCAGCCAGCGTGGACGATCTCGTCACCGTTGAAGGCATCTCGGCCGAGCTGGCCGACGCCATTTACCGGGCGCTGCATTGACGCGTTCAGTGGCAGGCGATGTCGGTGTGGCCCATTGGCATCAGTTCGGCCGGCACGGTCACTTCCCAGTTCGACGGACCAGGCAGCGATGGCGTGCTGCGGGCCGTGCCCAGGATCGGCCGGTCTTGCCACCAGCCCTGCGCACCGTACGGCGTGCACGTTTCACCGCGCCAGGTCATCACGCGACGTCCTTGCAGCCCGGGGTGGCGCCGCAGGCTGCGAGCGGTCTGCCGTGCAAACAGATTCAGCATCGGCTGCCTCAAGGGCAGCGATTGCCCGAAAGGCGAAACCCAGTCGATCAGCCACAGACGGTCGCCGCTGCGCCAGTCTGCGGGTGCCAGCGGTGCCGTGGGGTCGTTGATGTAGCGGCTCTCGGCGCGGGCATTGAGGCAGGCGTAGAGCAGCAGTGCGACCGGATCGCGGTTGCCGTTGGTCATGCGGGCGCTGACCAGCACGTACTGGCCTTGTTGAACGGGCTCGAGCAGACGCTTTTCGAGGTTCTTGATCGACAGCTGGCGGTGGCGCGGCAGGTGCATCCAGAGCCACACGGCGGCGCCGAAGACTTCGCTGGCACGGTTGGCTTCCCCCGTGAGCTGGGGTGCTTGAAAGAGGTAGGGGGCGTGCATGTCGGTGGTCTTTCGGCAGGTGGAAGCAAAATGATTTCCAAAGAATTACTCGTCTGGTCAAAGCTTATCTCGGCAGTGCCAAAAGAGAATGCTAAATAATCATCATTTGATTCGGCATGCGGGTGGCAAGCCGGTCTGTGTGTGAGAAAGTTGGCAAGCGGGCCAGGGCGGTGCGGCGATAGCGGGGCGCCTGATCAGGCGCCCGACATCCTTGCCGGCGCGCCGGTTTGTGGTGAGACGAACCCGCATAATCCACCGATGTTTTTCAACCTCCCCACCCTGCTCACCTGGGCCCGCATCGTGGCCATCCCGTTGATCGTGGGGGTGTTCTATCTGGACAACATCAGCGTGGTGCAGCAAAACCTGATCGCCACCGTCATGTTTGTCGTGTTTGCCCTGACCGACTGGGCCGATGGTTATCTGGCGCGCAAGCTCAACCAGACCTCGGCCTTCGGTGCCTTCCTCGATCCGGTGGCCGACAAGTTCCTGGTCTGCGCCGCGCTGCTGGTGCTGGTGCACCTGGAACGCGCCGACGTGTTTGTGGCGCTGATCATCATCGGGCGCGAGATTGCGATTTCGTCGCTGCGCGAATGGATGGCCATCATCGGCGCCACCAAGAGCGTCGCGGTGCACATGATCGGCAAGGTCAAGACCACGGTGCAGATGGTGGCCATTCCGTTCCTGCTTTTTGACGGCACGCTGTTGGGCCTGATCGACACTCACCTCTGGGGCACCTGGTTGATCTGGATTTCAGCGGTGCTCACCGTCTGGTCGATGGTGTACTACCTGCAGAAGGCCATCCCCGAGATTCGCGCCAAGTCGCGCTGACGGTCCCGAGGGCCTGGCCATGCATTCACCGACGCAAGACAACGCGTGGCTGCGAGCCATGCCCTGGGTGTTCGTGCTGATCTGGAGCACCGGCTTCATCGTGGCGCGCTACGGCATGCCGCACGCACCGCCGATGAAGTTCCTGGCGGTGCGTTACGCACTGTCGATCGCCTGTTTCCTGCCCTGGATCTTTCTGTCCGGCGTGAAGTGGCCGACCACACGGGTCCAGTGGTTCCACCTGGCGGTCACGGGCGTGCTGATGCACGCCGGCTACCTCGGCGGCGTGTGGGCGGCGGTCAAGGCCGGCATGGGCGCGGGACTCTCGTCGCTGATCGTTGGTCTGCAGCCGGTGCTCACGGCCATCTGGCTTTCGAGCACCGGGTCGCGCGTGTCCAAACGTCAGTGGTTGGGGCTTCTGCTGGGCTTTGCCGGCCTCGTGCTGGTCGTGTCGCGCAAGTTCACGGGGGGAGGCCCCGGCGACCAGGCCAACTGGTTCAACCTCTCCCTGGCCGTCATGGCGCTGTTCTCCATCACCATCGGCACGCTGTATCAGAAGCGCTTTGTGGCGGCCTGCGACGTGCGCACCGCCAACGCCGCGCAGCTCATGGCGGCCCTGCTGGTCACGTTGCCACTGACGCTGGTGGAGGCCGAGGCCATGCAATGGAACGCCGAGCTCATGGGCGCCATGGCCTGGTCGGTGCTGGGCCTCACCCTGGGCGGCAGTTCTCTGCTGTACATGTTGATCCAGCGAGGCGCTGCCGCCAGCGTGACCAGCCTGATGTACCTGGTGCCGCCCAGCACCGCGCTGATCGCGTGGCTGCTGTTCGCCGAGCCCATCACCGCGGTCACGCTGGCGGGCACCGCACTCACTGCTTTTGGCGTGAGCCTGGTGGTGCGGGCGCCCCGGTGAGGGCACCTTTGCAGCAAACGCTCCCGGCTCGGTTCAGGATTTCGGCCAGGCGTCGCTGAGTTTGCGGTGCGTGGCTTCCAGTCGGTGGCTGGCTGCGTCGGGTTCGGGCAGCGACATCTCGGCGAGCTGAATGAACTCGTTTTCGTTCAGATCCACGGGATCACCCAGCGACTCCAGCAACTTGCGCACGCCCCGGTTCTCGGTGTAGTACTGGGCCTCCATCAGCAGCACGCCACGATTGCGCGCACGAGCCAGAGCCCACTGCAGTGTCAACCTGGAGATGCCCTTCTTGCGGTGGCTGGGCAGCACGCTGATGCCCACCTCCACGGACGGAATCTTGCGACCCACGGGGTAGCCGGCGATGCCCAGCGCCACCATGGTCTTGCCCGTGGGGTCGAAGGTCCCGAAGAAGAGCTCCGAGGTGGCCGAGTTCACGCGAGTGATGACCACGTCGAGATTGGACGCACCAAAGCGCAGGTAGCGGTCGTCATCGCTCAGCGCCCTCAGGTGGGCCTCAATCAGGGCCTTGTCCTTGTCGAGGGACAGCTCCCGCACCACCCACGGAAGCTCCGGCACCGGTTCGGGCTTGGGGCCCAACTGGTCGATGAAGGTCTGCTCATTTTTCTGAATGGTTTGCTCCAGCCTCGCGTCTCCTTCCTGGCGAGCTTTCGCCAGAGCGGACGGGTCCTTGGGGGGCTGGCGGTCCACATCGGGCACGTAGGTGCCTGGCGTGGCGGGCGCGGCATTCTACCAGCCGCTGAGCTGACCCAGTGCAAGGAAAGACGCTGGATGCCTTTCGACGCAGTGCTTGTCCTTGTTGAACACGTAGCCTGCCCGGCGCATGCGATCGAGCACCTTCGGATCGGTGTTGGGCATGAGTCCGGCCTTGAGCAGGATGCTGGCCACATCGACGAGGTCCATCGAATCGTTGTAGCTCACGCCCTGCAGCGCGGGGGCGCGGCCCGCGAGCAAGGCGAGCAGGGTCATGCGACCGCAGTTGTTGGTGTACAGGCCAGGCACGAACTCCCCCTGGGCGCCGGGTGGCGGCAGCTTGGGGTGCTGGGCCAGCGCGCGATCGCTGAGCAACATCTTCAGTTTCAGTTCAGTCAGTTGCACCTTGCCGGTCTTGAGGCCCGCCGCCAGTTCGCCCAGTTTCTGGTTGGGATCGACCCCATAGAGCCATTGGCGGCCCAGCGCCCCCTGGCCTTGCGCGGCCAGCTGCACGTTGAAAGCCGCGAACGCATCAAAGGAGCCCAGTGTCGTGAAGGTCGCCATGGGAGGTCCGGAGGCGATGTAGGACCGGTAGATGGGCAACTCGGTGAGTTTCATCGCCTTGTCACCGGAGCGGTCCTGCAGGCGGTCGTGCAGCGCGGCGGTGTTGTAGCTGCACGAAGGAATGCCCAGCGTGCCGATCGCCAGTCCGTCCTGCATGGTGGGTTTGTCCTCGATGGGGATCGATTCGTGGTGGGAGATCGAGACCTTCCCCCGGGGCGAAAAACCGATCGCAGACACGTGCGTGATGCGGCCGGGATAGGTGTCGCGGTGGTACAGCAACGCGGCCACCCCTTCGCCCTCGCCACAGCTGGCCAGCCGCTGGCCCAGTCCCTTGAAGAAGCTGCAGCCCCAGGCCAGGTCGTTTGTGGATGCAAAGATGGCATCGAAGATGGATTGGTCCTGGTGCAAGGCTGACGCAATGGCGTCGAACACCTCTGGAGACCCGGCGAAGGCCTTGGCAAACGGTGCGAAGTTGGCCGCTTTCCTGAACGATTCCAGCCGCAGGCGAGCCTCGTCAGCACCCATCTGTTTCTTGATGTTCTCGATCAATTCCTCGTCGCCGGGTTCGGATTCGTGTTCTGGCTCGGGCTCTGGTTTCGCGGCTGGTGCTGCAAAGGAAAGAAAGCCGTTGGCGTCCGGCTTGAACCAGGCTGCGGCGAGTTCTGCCACATGCTGGGGCTGTGTGGCCAGACCCAACTGGTACAGGAAGGTATTGAGCCCCGCGGTGTCGGGTGCCTCGTAGCGCGCCAGCGCTTCCAGGCAGTCGGCCACAAAGTCGCAGCAATTCGGCGCGCCACGGGGCAGAACGCTGGTTTTGAAGTAGTGGGTGAACTCCTCCAGTGTCCACACCGAATCCGGCGGTGTCCTGGGTTTTCCGCCGAGGGAATAGTTGGACTGCAACTGCTCCCGGCACACCCGGAACAGCACGGGAAGGTGAGCGGGCCGAAGGCGGCCGATGTCGTTCAAGACCAGGTTGCCCTCTTTCATCAGTTTGTACTCGGCATACCAGGGCATGGCTTTGGTTTCGACGTTGACATAGTCCACGCCCATGCTGCCCCGCACCCGGTAGCCTCGAATGCGCTTTTCCGTGTCGGCCACAGGTGCGTGACCCATGGTCAATCGGCCGTCCAGGCCCAGGGTGGCCAGGAGTTCGGCGAACGTCGGCTGCTCTTTCGCGCTGCTTTGAATGTCGGCGTGGGTGATGTCGAATTCGCGCAATGACACACTGAGATCGATATGACCGGCTTCGAAGAGGATCAATGAGCCAAACCGATTCCACTTGGCCTTCGTTGGCATGTGTCGAACGTGAAGGTATCGCGAGCGGTTCACCGGTTTGGCCGGATGAACGAACTTCGCCTGCGTGAACATCGGCAGCTTGCTGGCATCGATGGTTTTGCGAATGGTGGGATTCAGGTACATGGTGTGGTCCTCGCTGGTCGCGCCATCACAGGGTGGCCAGTTGCAGCTGGCTTTTGGCCACCGCCACCGTGCGCACGATGGCATTGGCCAGATCTGCTCCCTTCATCGGCTTGCCGTCCAGATGGAGGTGGGCCCGGTAAGCCACCGTGTCGCTGTCCTGCCATTTGCAGAAGCAGCCCAGGCCATCGGCCTGGGCCGGCAGCGCGGCGTTGGCCATCAGCAGCCGGTTGTTGATGCTCAGCGACGCAGCGCCGAGATCGACGTAGAGGAAAAGCGTGTCCGGCGCCTGGGATTCGTCGAAAAGCACACCCACGGTGTGCCCTTCGACGTCCACATGGTTGGCCATGTCATCGGGCTTGGGTTCCTGGATACCGACGGTTTTGAAAAGATCGGTGACGAGACTGAGGTATTCCTGTTTGTTCATGCTGTGTTCCTGTGGACTGGGGACCCTGTGAAGGGGACGTTCTTGTCTTCGCCTGGGTGCGCGGGGCACGGGCGATGGACGTGGTCCAGTCTAGGAATGCAGACAGGGATCGACCATACGGTCGGGGCCGCAGGAACCCGGGTCAGCCCGGCTTGCGAGCCGCAGCGGCGCGGCGCGGGCGGGGTGGTTTCCAGGGCTCGTGGTGAAAGCACTCCACGAGAAAGTCCACCAGCAGGCGGATGCGCCTGGGCAGCTGGGCGCGGTAGGGCGCGAGCCAATGGATGTCGGCATCGGGCATGGCGTGCGTGGGCAGCACGCGCACCAGCTCGCCGCTGGCCAGCTGGGGTGCGATGTCCCAGAGGCTGCGCAGCATGATGCCGTGGCCCGCCAGACACCAGTCGCGCACCAGTTCACCCGAGTTGCTGGACAAGGGGCCACCCACCGGCACATGGGTCACCTGAGGGTCGCCCGCGCGCTGCAGGCGCCAGTGGTCAAAGCGCTGGCCTGGCCCGCCACCGTTCTCGCGCACCACGAGGCATGCGTGGGCGGCCAGGTCGCTCAGTGCCTTTGGTGCGCCATGTCGATGCAGGTACGCGGGCGCGGCCACCAGAACGCGCTGGTTGGCCGCGAGCCGCCGCGAGACCCATTCGGCCGCTCGCTCGCTGGGCGCGTTCCACAACCAGATCGCGCCATCGAACCCGTCCACCGCAAGGTCGGGCAGTTGTTCGGTGAGCTGCAACTGGACCTGGGTGCCCGGATGGCGAGCCTGAAAGGCGGCCAGCGCGGGCCCGACCCATTGCCGTCCAAATCCGAACGTGGCGGCCAGACGGATCGGCCCGGCCGGCTCGACCAGACGTTCCCGCAATTCGGCTTCCACCTCGTCGAAGGCACGCAGCAGGTGCACGGCACGTTCACACAGCGTGTCGCCTTCAGCCGTCGGGCTCACGCTGCGCGTGGTGCGCTGGAACAGGCGCAGGCCCAGGCGTGCTTCCAGCGCGGCCAGGCGTTTGGTCACAACCGACGGCGCCACCCGCATCGCGCGGGCGGCCATCACGAGGCTGCCGTGCTGCTGCACGGCGAGCACCAGTTCCAGGTCGGGGCGGTCCAATTGTTTCCTTTTCAGAATGAATGAATTGCCGAATTATTGCCTGTTGAGTGGCTATGCTTGCGTTTCATTGTTCCAACCCGAGGAGTCACCCCATGAGCCAGCACCGCATCGCCGTCATCGCCGGGGACGGCATCGGCACCGAAGTCATGCCCGAGGGCATTCGTGTGCTCGAAGCCGCCGCAACGAAGTTCGGCATCGACCTGCAGTTCGACCACTTCGACTTCTCCAGCTGCGACTACTTCGAACGCCACGGCAAGATGCTGCCCGACGACTGGAAAGACCAGATCGGTGGGCACGAGGCCATTTATTTCGGCGCGGTCGGCTGGCCCGACAAGGTGCCTGACCACATCTCGCTGTGGGGCTCGCTGCTCCTGTTCCGTCGCGAGTTCGACCAGTACGTGAACGTGCGTCCCGCGCGTCTCATGCCTGGCGTGATCGCGCCGGTGGTGCGGCGCGACGGCAGTGCGCGTGCGCCCGGCGAGATCGACATGGTGATCGTGCGTGAAAACACCGAGGGTGAGTACAGCAGCATTGGCGGACGCATGTACCCCGGCACCGAGCGCGAAATCGTGATGCAGGAAACCGTGATGTCGCGCATCGGTGTGGATCGTGTGTTGCGCTACGCGTTCGAAACCGCGCGTTCACGCCCCAAGAAGCACCTGACCAGCGCCACCAAGAGCAACGGCATCGCCATCACCATGCCCTACTGGGACGAACGCGTGGCCGAGATGGCCAAGGAATACCCGGATGTGCGAGTCGACAAGTTCCACATCGACATCCTCACGGCTCACTTCGTGCAGCGCCCCGACTTCTTCGACGTGGTGGTCGGCAGCAACCTCTTCGGCGACATCCTCTCCGACCTCGGGCCGGCCTGCACCGGCACCATCGGCATCGCGCCCAGCGCCAACCTCAACCCGACACGCGTTCACCCGTCGTTGTTCGAGCCGGTGCATGGTTCGGCGCCGGACATTGCAGGCCAGGGTATTGCCAACCCGATCGGACAGATCTGGTGCGGCGCGCTGATGCTGGATTTCCTGGGTTACAAGGCCGCACACGATGCCGTGATGGGCGCCATCGAGTCGGTGCTGTTGCCCGACAGCGGAGCACCGCGTACGGCCGATCTCGGCGGACGGGCGAGCACCTCGGACGTGGGGCGTGCCATTGCTCAGGCGATCAAGGGCTGATGCAGCCTGCCGCGCGCGGGTCCTGCGCCATTGAAAGCGTCTAGAATCTCGCCTCTTGAGCCGCCAGGGTGGCGCGCGCGACCTCCATGTATTGACAGGGGTTGCAGCCCATGGGTCTAATCAAGTTGCGTGTGTCACGGTCATCCCCGTGAACTGCATCCAACAGACCCAGTCCCACGGCTGCCATCCGCGCCGTTCCAGGACAAGCTTTGTGCCTACGGAATAACTCATCTCATATCAAGAGGGGCCATTTGTGAACAAAACAGAACTCGTCGAACACATCGCCAAGAACGCCGACATCTCCAAGGCGGCCGCCACGCGTGCACTCGACTCGACCATCACCGCCATCCGCACGACCCTGAAAAAGGGCGGCACCGTCTCGCTCGTGGGCTTCGGCTCCTTTGCCGTGACCAAGCGCCCCGCGCGCAAGGGCCGCAATCCACGCACCGGCGAGGAGATTAAAATCAAGGCCGCCAAGGTGCCGAAGTTCCGTCCGGGCAAGGCCCTCAAAGACGCGCTGAACTGAAGCCGTCGCCCATTTCCCGGTGGGGTGCTTAGCTCAGTTGGCAGAGCGGCTCCTTTACACGGAGTAGGTCGGCGGTTCGACCCCGTCAGCACCCACCACCATCGAAGAGGCGAACCCGGGTTCGCCTTTTTTGTTGTCGGCAGCGGCAACACCTTTCATTCCTTTTGAAGCAGCAGGGTTCCAGGCATGTTTGATTCCATCCGCAACCACAAGAAGTACCTCATGGGCTTCTTGATGATCCTGATCATTCCGTCCTTTGTCCTGTTCGGCATCGAGGGCTACACCCGTTTTGACGCTGAAGGCGAAGCGGTGGCCACGGTCAATGGCGAAGACATCACCAAGGCGGAATGGGATCAGGCGCATCAGGTCGAAACGCAACGCCTGCGCCAAGCCATGCCCACGCTGGATGCCCGCATGCTGGAGAGTGATGAGGCCCGGTACGCCACGCTGGAGCGGCTCGTGCGCGAGCGTGTGCTGGCCACCGCAGCGCAGAAATTCAACCTTTTCACCAGCGACCAGCGCCTGGCCCGCGAACTGCAGCAGGACCAGGCCATCGCGAGCCTGCGCAAGCCCGACGGCACGCTGGACGTGGAGGCCTACCGCACGCTCCTGGCTCGCCAGGGCATGACCCCCGAGATGTTTGAAGCCCGTGTGCGTGCGGACCTTTCGCAGCGGCAGGTGTCGCAGTCCATCGCCGGCTCCGGCTTTGCACCGGCCAGCCTGGCGAACGTTTCGCTCAATGCGTTCTTCGAACGGCGTGAAGTTCAAGTGGCCCGCTTCAATGCCACCGACTTTGCTGCGAGCGTGAAGCCGACCGAGGCTGAAATAGAAGTGTTCTACAACGCCAACGGTCCCTTGTTCCAGGCCCCCGAACAAGCCGACATCGAGTACCTCGTGCTCGACGCAAGCGCCTTGCAGGCAACGTTGACCCTCAACGCTGCGGATGTCCGCGCCTACTACGACCAGAATGCTGGCCGCCTGGCCGGCACCGAAGAGCGCCGCGCCAGCCACATCCTGCGCACGGTGCCTGCAGGCGCATCCCCGGCCGACAAGGAAGCTGTGCGCGCCAAGGCCACCGAATTGCTCGAGCAGGTTCGCAAGAGCCCCGCGAGTTTTGCCGCGGTGGCCAAGGCCGAGTCCCAGGACCCCGGCTCCGCCGTCAATGGCGGTGACCTCGACTTCTTCGCCCGCGGCGCCATGGTCAAGCCGTTTGAAGATGTGGTGTATTCGTTGTCCAAAGGAGGCATCTCCGATCTCGTGGAAACCGAATTCGGTTTTCACATCATCCAGCTCACCGACATCAAGACGCCGCCCCAGCGCAGCTTCGAAACCATGAAGCCCGAGATCGAAGCCGAGCTCAAGCAGCAGCAGGCCCAGCGCCAGTTCGCCGAAGCGGCCGAGACCTTCAGCAACACGGTGTACGAGCAGGCCGACAGCCTCAAGCCAGCAGCAGACCGGCTCAAGCTGGAGATTCGCACCGCCCTGGGCCTGCAGCGCCAGCCCCAACCCGGCGCCACCGGCGTGCTGGCCAACGAGCGCCTGCTTGCCGCTGTCTTCGCCCCTGATGCCGTCGACCAGAAGCGCAACACCGAGGCCATTGAAACTGGCTCCAACCAACTGGTGTCGGCGCGTGTGGTGAAGCATTCACCCGCGCGCACGCGCCCGCTGGACGAAGTGCGTGAGGCCGTGCGTGTCCGGCTCGTGGCCCAGCGTTCGCAGGAGCTGGCGCGCGAAGAGGGTGCAAAGCAGCTGGCGGCATGGAAAGCCGGCGCAGCTGCTGCGGGGCTTTCCCCCGTTCAGACCGTCTCTCGCGAGAACCCGCAAGGCCTCGCTCAGCCGGTGTTGCTGGCCGCACTCAGCGCAGACCCCAAGAGCTTGCCCGCCTGGGTGGGCGTGCCGATCGAAGGCCAGGGCTATGCGGTCGTGAAGGTTGAAAGGGTGTTGCCTCGCGCAACGCGCGAAGCGCAGGGCATGCAGCAGGAAGTGCAGCAATACAGCCAGTGGTGGGCCACAGCAGAAAGCCTGGCCTACTACGAGACCCTCAAGGAACGCTTCAAGGCCCGCATCCTCGTGGACGAGCCCAAGCCCGCAGCGGTGGCCGCACGCTGACACGCAGCGCCCGCTCCGCCGGAGCGCTTCCAGTTCCGGCTATAATTTGAGGCTTGCGGTGGCTGTAGCTCAGTTGGTAGAGTCCAGGATTGTGATTCCTGTTGTCGTGGGTTCGAGCCCCATCAGCCACCCCAAAATACACATGAAACCCGCTGTCGACAAGGCAGCGGGTTTTTTCGTTGTGGATCGTCCCTGCCTCGACAGTTCACATTTGCGGCAGCAACTTGCCCGCAATCGCCGCCGCTGCCGAGCGGGTTTCCACGCCGAGCTTTTCAAACACGTGTTCCAGGTGTTTGTTGACCGTGCGCGGGCTCATGCCCAGGATGTCGGCGATGTCGCGGTTGGTTTTGCCCTTGGCCAGCCACGAGAGCACTTCGGTTTCGCGTGGGGTCAGTGCAATCTCGCGCAGGCGTTGGGCGCTGGCGGTGGCGCTGTCCTGGGGTGTGAGGGTGAGCAGCAGCATGGATTCGCCCAGGCTGCCCTGGCCCATGTTGCGCGCCAGCAGGCGCCCCAGGCGCCCCAAATCGCGTGTGGCTTCGCTGTTGCGCAGTGCCTTGCCCAGCCACTCACTGGCCTGGGCGCCCGAGGTGGCGTCGGCACCAAAGGCCGACGCCAGCCACGCCACCGCCTGGGGTGAGCGCCAGGCCGTGCGCCCCTGCGAGTCGAGCACCACGGTGCCCATGCCGGCCACGTCCACCGCCTCTTGCGCCAGCCGCGTTACCCGCGCGTTGCGCACGTGGGTGGCCAGGCGGGCCATCACCTCGGGAATGCGCAGCGGTTTGACCACGTAGTCCACACCGCCGCTGGCAAAGCCGCGCAGGATCTGGTCGCTCTCCGAGAGTCCGGTCATGAAGACGATGGGCACGTGCGACCAGGCCGGCGTGGCCTTGATGTGGCGGCACAGCGCGAAGCCGTCCATGCCGGGCATCACGGCGTCGAGCAGCACGCCGTCGGGAATGGCCACCTCGAAGCGCTCCAGGGCTTCCGAGGCGTCGCGGGCGGCCAGCACCACATAACCCTCGCTCACGAGGGCGTCGCCCAGCATGCGCAGGGTGTCGACGGCATCGTCGACCACCAGGATCACGGGGAGCATGGCCGGGGGCGGGGCCAGCGTGGGGTCAGAGAGGGGTGTCATCTTCGGTGAGTTCCGCGGTGTCCCTGAGGTACTCGATCAGGGTTTGAAAATCGAAGCGGTCGGCACACGACTGCAGCAGCGCCAGCGTGGCCGCGTGGGCGGGTTCTGCGGTCTGGGCCTGCCAGAGGCGCTGTCGCAAGGCGGCGGCCTGTCCCTGGCGCGCCAGGCGCTGCAGCTCCTCGCGCAGCTCCTCGGGCAGGGGCAGGCCGGTGACGCGGTGGCGGGTGAAACTCACGGGCGCGGTGACCGGTGCCTGCTCCGTCACCCATTCCAGCGCCAGTGCATGCTTGAGTGCGTCCAGCAGTTCCGACTCCATCATGGGTTTGGCCACGAAGCCCTGGCAATCCAGCGCGCGCAATTCTTCGGGCCGGTTGTCGATCAGGTTGGCTGAAACGAACACGATGGGCAGGGTGGCGGCCGGCAGCAGCTGGCGCACGGCAGCTGCGGTCTGCCAGCCATCCAGGCCGTCCATGGTGAGGTCGAGCAACAGCAAATCGGGCGGGTGCTGTTCGATGATTTCCAGGCACTCCTGGCCGCTGGCCGCCTCGCGCACCACAAATCCCAGCGGCACCAGGATGCTGGCCAGCAGCTGGCGGTGAAGCGGCTGGTCGTCCACCACCAGCAGGGTGCGGCGCGGCCCCAGGTAGCCCGTCACGGCGCGCAGCGTGGACGGAATCGGCAGTGGGTGCAGCGGGTCGGAGGCGATGGCGGGCAGGTACAGGCGCAGCGAAAAGGTGCTGCCTTGGCCCGGGCGGCTCTTGAGCTTGAGCTCGCCGCCCATCATGTCGGTCAGCAGGTGGGTGATGGTCAGTCCCAGGCCGGTGCCGGTGTCCAGCGCGCGCCGTCCGGCGCTGCCGCGCTCGAACGGAAGAAAGATGCGGGTCTGGTCTTGCGCCGCAATGCCGATACCGGTGTCGATCACGTCGATGCGCGCCACCTGCTGGCGAAAGTCGAGCCTGAGCGTGACCTCGCCCTGGTCGGTAAAGCGCACAGCGTTGCTCAGCAGGTTGATCAGGATCTGGCGCATGCGTTTGGCATCGGCCCGCACCCAGGCGGGTAGTTCGCCCTCTTGCTGCACCACGAAGCACAGGCCCTTGGCTTCGGCCTGTGGGCGGATCATGCGCTCCACGTCTTCGAGCAATTGACCCAGCGGCAGCGGCACCGGGTCGAGCTTCAGGCGCCCGGCCTCGATGCGGGCGAGGTCGAGCGAGCCGTCGATGAGCGCGTGCATGTGCTGGCCGCTGCGCTGCATGGTGGCGATGGTCTCGCGCACCCAGACCGAGATGTCGCTGTTCTTCAGCAGGATCTGTGCGTAGCCCAGGATGCTGGTGAGCGGCGTGCGCAACTCGTGTGTCATGCCGGCCACGTAACGCGTCTTGGCCTGGCTGGCGGCCTCGGCGCGGTCGCGTGCCGATTGAAGCTCGGCGTCGGTGCGCTGGTGTGCGTCGATCTCCAGCATCAGCAGCTGCGTCTGCCGCTCCGACTCGTCTTGCGCCATGCGCCGGCTGTCGGTGGTGAGCACCACCCACCACGAGCAGACGGCGGCGAACAGCACCAGGAAGGCGTAGATCTTCAGAAAGGGCGCGTGCAACACCGCGCCCGGCATGTGCAAGGCTTCCTGCACATAAACCATGCCGATCAAAAACGCCATGACCGCGCTGATGGTCAGCCACACCGCGAGAAACTGGCCCGCCCGGAAGTTCACCCGCACCGCCGTGCCCTTGGGCAAGAGGGCCACCAGCAGCGCGCGCAGCTGGTCGGTGGCGCGCGAGTTGGTCTTGCAGCGGTCGTGGCAACGCGATTCGAGCGAACAGCACAGCGAACAGATGGGCGCGCGGTAGGCCGGGCAACTGGCCATGTCCTCGCTCTCGAACTGGTTCTCGCACACCGCGCAGCGCACCGCTTCGCCGGGCTTCCAATCACTGGACGGGATGCGTGCGAGGTAGTACCTGCCCTGGGTGGCCCACGCGATCAGCGGCGAGAGCACCAGCGCCAGCCCCAGCGCAATGAAGGGCGAGAACGCTGCCGCCACCTCGCCCATCACACCCGCATACGCCAGGCTGGCCACCAGCGCAGCGATCAGCATCGAGCCCATGCCCACCGGGTTGAAGTCGTACAGGTAGGCGCGGCGGAACTCGATGCCCTTGGGGCTCAGGCCCAGCGGCTTGTTGATGATGAGGTCGGCCACCAGCGCACCCACCCAGGCAATGGCCACATTGCTGTACACGCCCAGCACCTTCTCGATGCCGGCGAACACGCCCAACAGCATGAGCAGGGTGGCAATCGCCACGTTGAACACGAGCCACACCACGCGCCCAGGGTGGCTGTGCGTCACCCGCGCAAAGAAGTTGGACCAGGCCAGCGAGCCCGCATAGGCGTTGGTCACGTTGATCTTGATCTGCGCCAGGATCACGAACACCACCGTCATGGCCACCGCCAGGCCGGGGTGGCCCACCGCCTCGGTGAAGCCGGCGAGGAACATCTGCGTGGGCTCGGTGGTGCGCTCGGGCGCCACCTCGAACTGCATGGCGGCAAACGCCAGGAACGCGCCGCCGGCCATCTTGAGCATGCCCATGATGATCCAGCCCGGCCCCGGAATGAGCACCGCGAGCCACCAGCGCACGCGGTTCTGGCGCGTGCGCTCGGGCATGAAGCGCAAGAAATCCACCTGCTCGCCGATCTGCACCACCAGCGAGAAGATCACCGCCGCCGCTGCGCCGAACATCAGCGGCTGGAACTCGTTGCTGCCCGAGCGGATGCCGGTGAGGCTGGAGAAGTCGCGGTACAGCTGGGGCTGCGAGAGCGCGATCCACACAAACGGCAACAACAGCAGGAACAGGTAGAGCGGCTGCGTCCAGGCCTGCAGCCGGGAGATGAGCGTGATGCCGCGCATGGCCAGCGGAATGATCACCACCGCCGAGATCAGGTAACACCAGGGCAGCGGCCAATCGGTCGCCATCTGCAATGCCAGCGCCATGATCACCGCCTCGATGGCGAAGAAGATGAAGGTGAACACCGCGTAGATCAGCGAGGTGATGGTCGAGCCGAGGTAGCCAAAGCCTGCGCCGCGCGTGAGCAGGTCCATGTCCAGCCCGTAGCGGGCGGCGTAGTAGGCAATCGGAAGGCCGGTGAAAAAGATGATCAGCCCCACCACCAGGATCGCCCACATGGCGTTACCGAAGCCGTAGTTCACGGCGATGGCGCCGCCAATGGCCTCCAGCGCCAGGAACGACAGCGAGCCGAATGCCGTGTTGGCCACCCGCCATTCGCTCCACTTGCGAAAGCTGCGCGGCGTGTAGCGCAGGGCGTAGTCCTCCATGGTCTCGTCGGCCACCCACGAGTTGTATTCGCGGCGGAACCGGAAGATTTTCTGGGTCGCCACGGAGGGGTTGGGCTCGGGAGAAGGCATGCCTGAGACGCTAGCAAGAAGCGACCCACCCCACCAGAGCAGACCCCTACGTTATTTGACGTATGGGCGCCATACGGTGCCGTCCGTACGCTGCATCTCAGTCGGCACACCGCCGCCCACCGCGTTCCCTCCCTCCTTCCTCCACCTCTCCAGGAGTTCCTCATGAAGCACGATTCCGATCCGTCCCTTGGCACCCCCGAAACCCCGGAAGCCAGCCGCCGCCGCGTGCTGCAGATGCTGGGTGTCGCCGGCCTGGCGGGCCTGCCCAGCTGGAGCTTCGGCCAGCCCACCGCGCAGGTGAACACCACCAAGCTCGCGGTGACTGACACCGAAGTCACGGTGGGCCAGTTGCACTCGTCCACCGGCACCATGGCCATTTCGGAAACCGGCTCGATCCAGGCCGAGCAGCTCGCCATTGACGAGATCAACGCGATGGGCGGCATCCTGGGCCGCAAGATCAAGGTGATCAAGGAAGACGGTGCCTCCGACTGGCCCACCTTCGCCGAGAAATCGAAGAAGCTGCTGATCAACGACCGCTGCGCTGCCGTCTTCGGCTGCTGGACCAGCGCCTCGCGCAAGGCCGTGCTGCCGGTGTTTGAAAAAGAGAACGGCATCCTGTACTACCCCACCTTCTACGAAGGCCTGGAGCAGTCCAAGAACGTGATCTACACCGGACAGGAAGCCACGCAGCAGATCCTTTATGCGCTGGACTGGTCCGCCAAGGAGAAGAAGGCCAAGACGTTCTTCTTTGTGGGGTCCGACTACATCTGGCCGCGCACGTCCATGAAGATCGCCCGCGCCCACATTGAGCGCGTAGCCAAGCTCGGCAAGGTCGTCGGCGAGGAGTACTACCCGCTGGGCAGCACCAACTTCGGCTCGCTGATGAACAAGATCAAGCTGCAGAAGCCGGACTGCATCTTCACCGCCGTGGTGGGGGGCTCCAACGTGGCCTTCTACAAGGCGCTCAAGGCCGCCGGCATCACTGGCGACAAGCAGCTGCTGGTCACGCTGTCGGTGACCGAAGACGAGATGACCGGCGTCGGTGGTGAAAACTTCCAGGGCTTCTACTCGTCCATGAAGTACTTCCAGAGCCTGGACAACGAGAACAACAAGAAGTTCGTGGCCGCCTTCAAGGCCAAGTACGGCAAGGATGCGGTGATCGGCGACGTGACCCAGGCGGCTTATCTCGGTCCATGGCTGTGGAAGGCGGCGGTGGAAATGAACAAGAGCTTCGACGTGGACAAGGTGGTGGCCGCTTCGCGCCCCGGAAAGATCGAACTCAAGACCGCCCCCGAGGGTTATGTGCGGCTCGATCCGAATCACCACCTGTGGAGCAAGTCGCGTATCGCCATGGGCATGCCGGACTCGACGTTCAAGGTGGTCGCGGAATCGCCCGAACTGATCAAGCCCGATCCGTTCCCCAAGGGTTACCAGTAAGCCCACCCACGCCGCAGCGCGTGTGCGCTGCGGTGCATCCCTTCTGCCTTGGAGATCTGACATGAGTTTCAACGACCTGCTCAATATCGGCCTGATGCAGGGCTTTGCCGGCCTCAGCCTGTTTGCCGTGCTGCTGCTCATGGGTCTGGGTCTGGCCATCATCTTCGGGCAGATGGGCGTGATCAACATGGCGCACGGTGAGTTCATGACCATCGGCGCCTACACCATCTACCTTGTCTCCACGCTGGCCAACTCCATCAGCCCGGGCGCCGTGGCTGCGTACTTCCCCTTCGCCATCGTGGCCGCGTTTTTTCTGGCCTTCGCGGCTGGCTGGTTTGTCGAGTGGGCCTTGATCCGCCACCTCTACAAACGCCCGCTCGACACGCTGCTCGCCACCTGGGGCATCAGCCTGGCCATGCAGCAAAGCTTTCGCACCTTCATCGGCCCGAAAGAGGTGAGCCCCACGCTGCCCGACTGGCTGCTGGGCTCCTGGGCACCGGCCGAAGGGCTGGACATTCCCATCAACGGCATGTTCGTGCTCGGCCTCACGGCGGTGGTGACCTGCGGTATCTTGATTGCCATGCACAAGAGCCGCTGGGGCCTGCGCGTGCGGGCCACGGTGAGCAACCGCGCCATGGCCAACGCCACCGGCATCGACACCAAAAAGACCGACCGTCTTACGTTCGCCATCGGCTGCGGCATCGCCGGCATTGCCGGCGCGGCCTTCACCACCATCGGCTCCACCGGGCCCACCTCGGGCTCGCTCTACATCGTGGACGCTTTCCTGGTCGTCACCTTCGGTGGCGCAGCCAGTTTGCTGGGCACCGTGGTCTCGGCCTTCGGCATCGCGCAGACGCAGTCCATCACCGAGTTCTTCATGGCCGGTTCCATGGCCAAGATGCTCACCCTCTCGCTGATCGTGGTGATCCTGATGGTGCGTCCACAAGGCCTGTTCGCCAGCAAGGTCCGCCGATGAACCGCACCCCTTTGAAGACGCACACCGGAGCACTGTCATGAACGCCCTCAAAGCCTGGATTTCCCGCTACCAGCTCGCAAGCCTGGTGCTGCTCACCGTGCTGCTGGCCGTGGTGCTGCCGCTCTCGCTGGACATCTTCCGCCTGAACCTGGTCGGCAAGTACCTCACCTATGCGTTTGTGGCCATCGGCCTGGTGATGCTGTGGGGCTACGGCGGTGTGCTCAGCCTGGGGCAGGGCGTGTTCTTCGGGCTCGGTGGTTACGCCATGGCCATGTTCCTGAAGCTTGAAGCGTCTGACCCCGAGACCACCAAGATCCAGTCCACGCCCGGCATCCCGGACTTCATGGACTGGAACCAGATCACCGAGCTGCCCGCCTTCTGGGTGCCGTTCAAGAGCCTGCCGTTCACGCTGGCCGCCGTCATCGTGGTGCCCACGCTGCTGGCCTGGATCGTGAGTTTCGCCATGTTCAAGCGGCGCGTGGGCGGCGTGTACTTCGCCATCATCACGCAGGCGGTGGCACTGATCCTCACCGTGCTCATCATCGGTCAGCAGGGCTTCACCGGCGGTGTGAACGGCATGACCGACCTGAAGACCGTGCTGGGCTGGGACACGCGCACCGACAGCGCCAAGTACATCCTGTACTACGTGTGTGTGGGCATGCTGGTGCTGTCCATGGTGCTGTGCCGCTGGATCCAGACCAGCAAGCTCGGCACGCTGCTGCTGGCCATGCGCGACAAGGAAGACCGCGTGCGTTTCTCGGGCTACGACGTGGCGGACTTCCGCATCTTCGTGTTCTGCCTGGCCGCCGCGCTCTCGGGCATCGGTGGCGCCTTGTTCACGCTGCAGGTGGGCTTCATGTCACCGAGTTTCGTAGGCATCGTGCCGTCGATCGAAATGGTGATCTACGCCGCCGTGGGCGGGCGCATGAGCTTGGTGGGCGCGGTCTACGGCACGCTGCTGGTCAACGCCGGCAAGACCTTCTTCTCCGAGAGCTTCCCCGACCTCTGGCTGTTCCTCATGGCGGGCCTGTTCATCGGCGTCGTCATGGCCTTCCCCATGGGCCTGGCCGGCGTCTGGGAAAGCAAGGTCGTGCCGTGGTGGAAGGGTCGCCAGTCGGCCCTGCGCGAGGCCTCGGCCGCCCGGCCCCAGCCACCGTCGCCGCCACCGCACGCGCCCATGAAGTCCACCGCAGCGGCGGGCGCCAAGCTACCCGACGGCACCAGCGGCCAAAGCGTCTGAACCCACCGAGAGCACACGAATGAGCAATACCGATTTCGCCCTCTCTGTGGAAGACCTCACCGTCTCCTTCGACGGCTTCAAGGCCATCGACGCCCTCACGCTCTACATCGACAAGAACGAACTGCGCGTGATCATCGGCCCCAATGGCGCGGGCAAGACCACGCTGCTCGATCTGATCTGCGGCAAGACCAAGGCCAGTGCGGGCAGCATCAAGTTCAAAAACGAAGAAATCATCCAGGTACCCGAACACAAGCGTGTTCGCCTGGGCATCGGGCGCAAGTTCCAGACGCCGTCGATCTACGAAAACCTCTCGGTGTTCCAGAACCTGGAGGTGTCCTATCCCTCGGGCCGTTCGGTGTGGGGCGCGCTGGCCTTCACCGCCACCGACGCCATCAAGGCCCGTGTGCAGGCCGTGGCCGAAGACATCGGCCTGGGCGACAAGCTCGACACCGA
>JBBQKZ010000012.1:0-51698 GCA_038327405.1 Burkholderiales bacterium
CGCCTTCAAGCCGCCATGACCGAAGTGATCGAGCAAAACGGCAACAGCCTGAGCGCCAGCATGGGCGAACTGGAAGACCGTCTGGAGCGGCAATACCAGCTGCGCACTGACCGGACCTGAGCGGGTCAGAGCCGGACCGGGATCCCGCGTTCGGCCATGCGGGCCTTGGCCTGCGCCACGGTGAATTCACCGTAGTGGAAGATGCTGGCGGCGAGCACGGCGTCGGCACCCCCCTGCTGCACGCCGTCGGCCAAGTGGTCGAGCGTGCCCACACCGCCTGAGGCGATTACCGGCACGTCAACCGCATCGGCCACTGCACGGGTGAGCGCCAGGTCAAAGCCGGCTTTGGTGCCGTCGCGGTCCATGCTCGTGAGCAGGATCTCGCCAGCGCCGTGTTCGGCCATCTGCCGGGCCCAGGCCACCGCGTCCAGACCCGTGTTCTTGCGACCGCCGTGGCTGTAAACGTCCCAGCCCTCGCCGCGCAGGACCAGGTCTTCCCCGTGACGCCGTTTGGCGTCGATGGCCACCACGATGCACTGCGCGCCGTACTTGGCCGAGGCATCGCGTATGACCTGCGGGTTGGCCAGCGCGGCTGAATTGAAACTGGTCTTGTCGGCCCCGGCATTGAGCAGGCGGCGGACGTCTTCAACGGTACGCACGCCACCACCCACCGTGAGAGGAATGAAGACCTGCGAGGCCACGGCTTCGATGATGTGCAGGATCAGGTCGCGCCCGTCACTGGTGGCGGTGATGTCAAGAAACGTGAGTTCGTCGGCACCCTGATCGTTGTAGCGTGCCGCGATTTCCACCGGGTCGCCCGCATCCCGCAGCTCCACGAAGTTGACGCCCTTGACCACGCGGCCCCCGGTCACGTCCAGGCAAGGGATGATGCGCTTGGCGAGCATGTGCAGTGCTATCCGTTCAGGTCGTCAGCCAGCTGCTGCGCGGCTTCAAAATCCAGATCGCCGCTGTAGATCGATCGGCCGCAGATCACACCTTCGACGCCCTCGTCTTCCACGGCGCACAGCGCGCGGATGTCTTCGAGGTTGGACAGGCCACCCGATGCGATCACAGGAATGGACAGTGCCTGCGCCAGCTTCACCGTGGCTTCGATGTTGATGCCGGAGAGCATGCCGTCGCGGCCGATGTCGGTGTAGATGATGCCTTCGACGCCGTAGTCCTCGAACTTCTTGCCCAGGTCCACCACCTCGTGGCCGGTGAGCTTGCTCCAGCCGTCGGTGGCGACCTTGCCGTCCTTGGCGTCCAGGCCCACGATGATGTGGCCGCCGAACGCGGTGCAGGCGTCCTGCAGAAAGCCGGGGTTTTTCACCGCGGCGGTGCCGATGATTACGTAACGCAAGCCGGCGTCAAGGTAACGCTCAATGGTGTCAAGGTCGCGGATACCGCCACCGAGCTGCACATCCACCTCGGAGCCCACCTCTTTCAGGATGGCCCGAATGGCCTGCTCGTTCTTCGGCTTGCCTGCGAAGGCCCCGTTGAGGTCCACCAGGTGCACTCGGCGCGCGCCCTTGTCGACCCAACTGCGCGCGATGGCCGCCGGGTCTTCGCCGAACACGGTGGATTGGTCCATGTCGCCTTGTTTCAAGCGAACGCACTGGCCGTCTTTCAGATCAATGGCAGGAATCAGCAGCATGATGGTGTGGTGAAAGGCCTAGGGGTTCCAGGAGAGGAAGTTGCGGTAAAGCGCCAGCCCCTGGTTGGCGCTTTTCTCGGGGTGAAACTGGGTGGCAAAAATGTTGTCACGGGCAATCGCAGCAGCGAAACGGCCACCATAGTCGGCTTCGCCCACGCAATGCAAGGCCTGGGCAGGCCGAGCATAAAAGCTGTGCACGAAATAGAAATAGGAGCCATCCCTGATGCCCGCCCACAGCGGGTGCACCGGGCGACCGAGGTCGTGGAACACCGGATTCCAGCCCATCTGGGGCACCTTGAAGCGGCTGCCATCGGCCTGCAGGCGGCCTTCCAACCGAAAGCGCACCACTTCGCCCGGGATCAGGCCCAGCCCGTCGGTCGGGCCTTCTTCGCTGCGGTCCAGAAGCATCTGCATGCCTACGCACACACCGAACAGCGGCTTGTTGGCCGCCGCGTGCAACACGGCGTCTTTCAAGCCGGAGGCGGCCAGCTCGTTCATGCAATCGGCCATGTGACCTTGGCCGGGCAGCACCACACGGTCGGCATCCAGCACGTCTTGTGCATTGGATGTGACCAGCACCTCCACGTCTTCGGTGCGTGCCACATGTTGAACGGCCTGCGACACGGAGCGCAGGTTGCCGCTGCCGTAGTCCACCACGGCGACTGTCTTGCGTTTCATGGCCAGGAAGGGGTTACAGCGAACCTTTGGTCGAGGGAATCACGTCGCCCATGCGCGGATCGCGCTCCAGCGCCATGCGCACGGCGCGGGCAAATGCCTTGAACACGGTTTCGGCTTGGTGGTGGGCGTTTTCGCCGTGCAGGTTGTCAATGTGCAGCGTGACGCCAGCGTGGTTCACAAAACCCTGGAAGAACTCGAAGGCGAGCTGGGTGTCGAACCCGCCGACCATGCCGCTCTTGAACGGCACACGCATATGCAGGCCAGGGCGACCCGAGAAGTCGATGACGACACGCGAGAGCGCTTCGTCCAGTGGCACATAGGCATGGCCATAGCGGCGGATGCCCTTCTTGTCGCCCACGGCCTGCGCAAAGGCCTGGCCGAGCGTGATGCCCACGTCTTCCACCGTGTGGTGACCGTCGATGTGCAGGTCGCCCACGGCCTGGATTTCGAGGTCAATCAGCCCGTGGCGGGCGATCTGGTCGAGCATGTGGTCGAAGAAACCGATGCCGGTGGCCAGGGTGGCTGCACCGGTGCCGTCGAGGTTCACACGCACGCCAATCTGCGTTTCCGAGGTGTTGCGCTGCACGAACGCGACGCGCTCAAAGGGCCCTGCGTGGGCGGATGCGGAAGGCGTGGAAGTCATGGAGGGGTTTTCAGGGCGCGGATCAGCGAGGCGTTTTCCAACGGTGTGCCCACCGTCAGCCGCAGACAGTTCGTCAGCAGTGGGTGCATTTTAGAAACATTCTTCACCAGAATGCCCTGCGCCTTGAGGCCGTCAAAACAACGTTGCGCATCGGGCACACGCACCAGCACCATGTTGGCGTCGCTCGGGAAGGGCACAAAACCCGGCATCTGGCGCAGGGCGTCGATCAACACGGCGCGCTGCTCGCAAATCTGCGCGGCCTGCTGCGCAAATACCTCGGTGTGTTCCAGCGCGAACAGCGCGCATTCGGCGTTGAGCACGCTCACGTTGTAGGGCGGGCGCAGCTTGTCGACCTCCTGCACCAACGCCTGGGGCCCGAGCAGGTAACCCAGCCGCACGCCGGCCAGGCCGAATTTGGAGAGTGTGCGCATGAGCAGCACGTTGGCATTGGCCGCCGGATCGGCACGGATCTCGTCAAGCCAGCTGCGGCTGGAAAACGGCTGGTAGGCCTCGTCCATCACCACCAGCCCACCGAAGCCGGCCGCCTCGGCGATCAGACGGCGGATGGTGTCTGCAAGCCACAGGTTGGCGGTGGGGTTGTTGGGGTAGGCGATGTGGGTGATGGCGGGCTTGTGTTCGCGCATCGCGGCCAGCATGGCCGCCTCGTCCAGCTCAAAGTCGGCCGTGAGCGGCACGCCCACAAATTTCAGACCCTGCAGTTGCGCGCTCATGGCGTACATCACGAAGCCCGGCAGTGGCGCCAGAACGGTGGCGCCCGGCAAGTCGCAAGCCAGGGTGAGCAGCGAGATCAGTTCGTCCGACCCGTTGCCCAGCATCAGGCTGCAGCCGGCGGGCAGGTCCACATAGCGGGCCAGGGCGGCCTTGAGGTCTTCCACGCGCGGACCGGGGTAGCGGTTGACTGCCACCGCACCCAGGCGCGCACCGAGCGCGCCCTGCAGTTCGGGCGGCAGCGCATACGGGTTCTCCATCGCGTCGAGCTTGACCATGCCTGCGGCGTCCTGCACGGCGTAGGCGTGCATGGACTGCACGTCCTGGCGGATCATGTCCAGTGGGTTCGTGCTCATTGGGCGCCCCGCATCGGCGGAACCTTGTCCAGGCGCATCTCGGCCGCGCGCGCGTGAGCCTGCAGGCCTTCGCCATAGGCCATCTCGGCAGCGATCAGGCCCAGGCTCTGCGCGCCGGCCTTGCTCACCTCGATCAGGCTGCTGCGCTTCTGGAAGTCGTACACACCCAGTGGCGATGAGAAGCGCGCCGTGCCGCTCGTGGGCAGCACGTGGTTGGGGCCGGCGCAGTAGTCGCCCAGGCTTTCGCTGGTGAACGCGCCGAGGAAGATGGCGCCGGCGTGTTTGAGCAGCGGCTCCCAGCGGTGTGGGTCGTTGCTCGATACCTCCAGGTGCTCGGGCGCAATGCGGTTGCTGAGGGCGCAGGCTTCTTCCATGCTGCGGGTGTGGATCAGCGCGCCGCGGTCGTTCAGGCTCTTGGCAATGATGGCCGCGCGCGGCATGGTGCCCAGCAATCGGTCGATGGCGGCCTGCACCGCGTCGATGTAGGCCGCGTCGGGGCACAAAAGAATGCTTTGCGCGAGTTCGTCGTGCTCGGCCTGGCTGAACAGATCCATGGCCACCCAGTCGGCGGGCGTGCTGCCGTCGGCCAGCACCAGGATTTCGCTGGGACCGGCGATCATGTCGATGCCCACGGTGCCGAACACGCGCTTCTTGGCGCTGGCCACGTAAGCGTTGCCCGGACCGGTGATCTTGTCGACTTTGGGCACGATGGCCGTGCCATAGGCCAGCGCGGCCACGGCCTGCGCGCCGCCAATCGTGAAGGCGCGGGAGACGCCGGCCACATAGGCGGCGGCCAGCACCAGCGGGTTCTTCTCGCCGCGGGGCGTGGGCACCACCATGATGATTTCGGCAACGCCGGCCACATGGGCGGGAACCGCGTTCATCAACACGCTCGACGGGTAAGCCGCCTTGCCGCCAGGCACGTAAATGCCCACGCGGTCCAGCGGCGTGACCTTCTGGCCCAGCAGCGTGCCGTCCTCATCACGGTAGCTCCAGCTCTCGCCACCGGCCTTTTTCTGCGCTTCGTGGTAGCTGCGCACCCGGCGGGCTGCGGCCTGCAGGGCGTCGCGCTGGGCAGCGGGCAGGCTGTCGAAAGCTGCCTTCAACTCGGTCTGGGTGAGCTCCAGTTGGCTCAGGCTCGCAGCATCGAGGCTGTCAAAACGCGCTGTGTATTCCAGGACCGCGGCGTCACCCCGGGACTTCACGTCCGACAGGATGCTGGCCACGCGCTCTTCGATCGCACCGTCGGTCTCGGCCGACCAATGCAGCCGGGCCGCAAACTGCGCCTCGAAATCAGCAGCTGTGGTGGACAGTCGAACGGGACGGGCGGTGAAGGTCATGCGGGTGAGCCTTGTTCGATGGCTTGGGCGAAGGCGTTGATGATCGGGCGGATGGCGGCTTGCTTGAGTTTCAGCGAAGCCTGGTTGACGACCAGGCGCGCGCTGATGTCCATGATGCGTTCGACCTCGACCAGGTGATTGGCCTTGAGCGTGTTGCCGGTGGACACCAAGTCCACGATGGCATCGGCCAGACCGGTCAGCGGTGCCAGCTCCATGCTGCCGTAGAGCTTGATCAAGTCAACATGCACACCTTTGCTGGCGAAGAATTCGCGCGCGATGTGGGTGTACTTGGTGGCGACCTTCAGACGCGAGCCCTGGCGCACGGCCGAGGCGTAGTCGAAGTCGGCGCGCACGGCCACGCTGACGCGGCAGCGCGAGATGTTGAGGTCCAGCGGCTGGTAGAGGCCCTGGCCACCGTGCTCTATCAACGTGTCCTTGCCGGTCACGCCCAGGTCGGCACCGCCGTGTTCCACATAGGTCGGCACGTCACTCGCTCGCACCAGCACCACACGCACTTGCGGGTTGCTGGTGCTCAGGATCAGCTTGCGTGATTTTTCGGGGTCTTCCAGCACCTCGATACCGGCCGCCTTGAGGAGCGGCAGGGTCTCGTCGAAGATGCGGCCTTTGGACAGGGCGAGGGTGATCATTTCACCCTTTCAATGTCGGCACCGATGCCGCGAAGCTTCTCTTCCATCTGGTCATACCCACGATCCAGGTGGTAAATGCGGTCGACGATGGTTTCGCCATCGGCCACGAGACCGGCGATCACCAGGCTGGCGGACGCCCGCAGGTCGGTGGCCATGACGGTGGCGCCGGACAAACGCGCAATGCCCTCAACGACAGCCACCTTGCCATCGGTCTGGATGTGCGCACCCAGACGCACCAGCTCGTTGACGTGCATGAAGCGGTTTTCGAAGATGGTCTCGGTGACCTTGCTGGTGCCTTCGGCGATGCAGTTGAGCACCATGAACTGGGCCTGCATGTCGGTGGGAAAACCGGGGTACTCGGTGGTGCGAAAGCTCTGGGCTTTCATTCGACCCGAAGCGCGCACGCGGATGAAGTCCCCGCCCGCGTCCTTGCCGGCTTCGATCTCGGCGCCGGCCTCGTGCAGCTTGTCGATCACGGCGTCGAGGTGATCAGCGCGGCCGTGGCGCAGAACCACGTCACCACCCGTGGCGGCCACCGCGCACAGGAAGGTGCCGGTCTCGATGCGGTCGGCCACCACCTGGTGAGTGCAGCCATGCAGGCGGTCCACGCCCTGGATGTGAATGCGGCTGGTGCCATGACCCTCGATCTTCGCGCCCATGGCTATCAGCATCTCGGCCAGGTCAGCGATCTCGGGCTCCTGAGCGGCGTTTTCCAGCAAGGTCTCGCCCTCTGCCAGCGCGGCGGCCATGAGGAAGTTCTCGGTGCCCGTGACGGTGACCATGTCGGTGGCGATGCGCGCGCCGTGCAGGCGTGTTTTGCCCGCGGGCAGTTTCGCGACCATGTAGCCGTGTTCGACCACGATCTCGGCGCCCATGGATTGCATGCCCTTGATGTGCTGGTCCACTGGACGTGAGCCGATGGCACAACCACCCGGCAGCGACACGCGGGCGTGGCCAAAACGCGCCAGCAGCGGCCCGAGCACCAGCACCGAGGCGCGCATGGTCTTGACGAGTTCGTACGGGGCTTCGGCCACGATGGGGTCGGCCGCCTGCAGCGTGATGCCGCCGCGATCGCCGTGGGTCTGCGTCTGCACACCCATGTTGTCGAGCAGTTGGCGCATGGTGGCCACGTCGCGCAGGCGCGGCACGTTCGTCAGCGTGACCGCGTCGGCGGTGAGCAGCGCGGCACACAGCTCGGGCAGCGCGGCGTTCTTGGCGCCGGAAATGAGCACTTCGCCTTGCAGCGTGCGCCCACCCGTGATTCGGAGTTTGTCCATGCCTGGCGATCGGTTCAGGGTTGGGCCGCCCATTCGGCGGGCGTGTAGGTTTTCATCGAGAGCGCGTGCACCTCGTCGGTCTGGATGCGACCACCCAGCGTGCCGTACACAGCCTGGTGGCGCTTGATCAGGCGAAGTCCTTCAAACGAGGGCGACACAATGACCGCCGCCCAATGGCGGCCGTCACCGGTAACTTCGAGGTGCTCGCACGGCAGGCCGGCGGCGATGAGCGATTGCAGTTGTTCAGCGGTCATGTCAGTGGCGAATTTTGTAGCCGGTTTTGAGCAGGTGCAGCGCGATCGCGCTCACGATGGCAAGAGCGCCGCCCACCAGCGCCAGGCTGATCCAGGGCGACACGTCACTCACACCGAAGAAGCCATAGCGGAAGCCGTCGATCATGTAGAAAAACGGGTTGAGGTGGCTCACCTTTTGCCAGAACTCGGGCAGGGAGTGGATCGAGTAGAACACGCCCGAGAGGAAGGTCATGGGCACGATGATGAAGTTCTGGAATGCGGCCATCTGGTCGAACTTCTCGGCCCACAGGCCAGCGATCAGACCGAGTGCTCCCAGAAGGGCCGCGCCCATGAAACCAAACGCCAGGATCCACAGCGGCGCGACCAGCGAAGGCTGTGCGAAGTACCAAGTCGCCACCATGACGCCCAGCCCGACGGCCATGCCGCGCACGATGGACGAACCCACATAGGCCACAAACCAGGCGCGGTGTGACAAAGGCGTAAGCAACAGGAACACGAGGTTGCCCATGACCTTGCTCTGCACCATCGAAGATGAGCTGTTGGCAAAGGCGTTTTGCAACACGCTCATCATGACCAGACCGGGGAGCAGGAAGGCGGTGTAGCTCACCGAGTCGTAAACCTGAACCCGGCCTTCAAGCACGTGGCCAAAGATCATCAAATACAGGATGGCAGTGATGACCGGCGCCGCCACGGTCTGGAAGCCGACCTTCCAGAAGCGAAGCACTTCTTTGTAGAACAGCGTCTGCCAGCCGGTCATGCTGGAACCTCGACAGGCGCGACGGGCCGAGGCTGTGCGCTGGTGAGTTCAAGGAACACATCTTCCAGATCGGCTTTGCGGATCTCGATGTCCTCGGGAACCACGCCCGCTTCGCGCAGCCGCGCCAGGAGGCGCTCAACGGCCAGCGCATCGTTGGCCGGCAGCTGCACCACCCGGCCGGTGATGCGGGCCTGCAAGGCCAGGTCGGTCGGCAGCAGGGCGTCGGTCTTGAAACGCAGCACATTGGACGCGGCTCGCGACAACAGCGCCGAGGTGGTCTCGAGAGCCACCACCCTGCCCTGCTTGAGCATGGCAATGCGCCCGCACAGGGCTTCGGCCTCCTCGAGGTAATGCGTGGTCAGCAGCACGGTGCTGCCCAGGCGTTTGTTCAGATCCGAGATGAAATGCCACAGGGTTTGGCGCAGCTCCACGTCCACACCGGCGGTGGGTTCGTCCAGCACGATCACCGGCGGCTTGTGAACCAGCGCCTGCGCAATCAGCACCCGGCGCTTCATGCCCCCCGATAGTTGGCGCATGTTGGCATTGGCCTTGTCGGTGAGGCCCAGACCTTCGAGCAGTTCGTCGATCCACGCGTCGTTGCGCCGGATGCCGAAGTAGCCGGACTGGATGCGCAAGGCTTCGCGGACGTTGAAAAAGGGGTCGAACACCAGCTCTTGCGGCACCACGCCGAGCATGCGGCGGGCGGCTTGGTAGTCGGCCTGCACATCACTGCCATGCACAAGCACGCGGCCTGTGGTGGCACGGGCCAGCCCGGCCAGGATGCTGATCAGCGTGGTCTTGCCGGCACCGTTGGGTCCGAGCAAACCGAAAAATTCGCCGGCTTCAATGTCGAACGACACCGACTGCAGGGCCTGCACGGTGCCGCGCAAGGACGGGTAGCTTTTGGAGACGTCAGAGAAGGAAACAGCGGGCATGCGCGAGAAAACCACGGAGGTCATGGGCCGCGCACTGGGCATCTGGCGGCGGTTGGGGAACCGCGTATTTTAGGCCCGGGGAGGTGTCCGCATGGGACGCAGGGCCTGGCGCCGCGCCCATGGCACGCTGAAATGCTCAGGGCGCGAGCAGTTCACTCACGCCGTACAGGCCCATGAGACTTTCCAGCCGGCGCGGCCAGTGGCTCACCTGCAAGGTCTTGCCCTCGGCGCGCAATTGCCGGCGCAGTTCCAGCAGCACGGCCACGGCCGACGAGTCGAACACGCGCAGCGAGGCGGCGTCCAGCATCACGACCGGACCGCCCTGTTGCGAGAGCGCCTGCTTCAATTCCACCAGGGTCTTGCCGGCGTCTGCCAGCGTGACCTGCTCGGGAAGGGCCGCCGGAGCAGCGGCCATGGACAGTGCGGTCGTCACGGATCAGCTGGTCTTGGCGACGTTGGACTTGTTGCGCTGGACCAGCGACGCGATCAGGCCGTCGATGCCCTTTGCATTGATTTCCTGTGCGAACTGGGTGCGGTAGGTTTCCACCAGCCAGACGCCGAGCACGTTGATGTCGTAGATCTTCCAGCCGTTGGCCGTTTTTTCCATGCGGTAGTCGAGCTGGATGGGCTCGCCTTTGCCCCGCACCTCGGAGCGCACCACCACCTCGGTGTCTTCGGGCTTGGAGCGCATGGGCTTGAAGGTCACCGTCTGGTCTTTCACCTCGCCAAGCGCGCCGGAGTAGGTGCGAACCAGCAGGATCTTGAACTCGTCCTGCAGCTGCTTCTGCTGCTCAGGCGTGGCCTGGCGCCAGAAGCGACCGACAGCCGAAGAGGTCATGCGGGCGAAGTTGACGCTGGGCAGGATTTTCGCGTCCACCAGCGCCACGATGCGGTTCACATCGCCGGCCTGGATGGCTGGATCGGCCTTCACTGAAGCCAGTACGTCGCTGGAAATGCGTTTGACCAGGGCATCGGGCGCTTCGTCTTGCGCCAGGGCAGGCAGGGACATCACACCGGCGGCGGTGATCACGAGGGCGGAGAGCCAGGAGCGGCGTTTCATCATGGTTGTTTTCCTTTGGAGGCCTATGGCCCGACTGCAGACAGCGCAGCGTAGTTCATCAGAGCGGGGGAAATATGAAGCAGTTCCACTGCATTCGTTGCGAGACGTATCCGCTTCTCACTCGCCGTCGCCCAGACCAATGCCCCTGTCGATCATGTCGTCGATCTGGCTTTGGCGGCGGTTGAGGTAAAGATCACGTGTGAAGCTGTATTTGTCGAGCGCAGCCTCTTCCAGCAACGACGAGGCACGCAGCAAGCCAGCACGGGTGTCGACCACACGCAGCGCGGTGAGCGAATTGCGTGCCGACACGTCGTTCATGCCTGAAACCGGGTCCACGCTCATGTCGACCACCAAGCCTGTGCCGTCGCGCACCGACGAGGGACCAAAGATCGGCAGCACCAGATAGGCCCCCGATGGAGCGCCCCAGCGGCCCAGCGTCTGGCCGAAGTCGATGCGGGTACGCGGAATACCCATCTCGGAGGCGATGTCCAGCACCCCGGCCAGTCCAAAGACGGTATTCACGCTGAAGCGCATGAGGTTTTCCGTGGCTTCGCGAGGGCGAAGCTGAAGGCCGGCATTGGCAGCCGACCACAGGTCACCGAGGTTGCTGAAGAAGTTGTTCACACCAGCCTGTACGGGGCTGGGCGTGACGTCCTTGTAGACCGTGGCCACTGGCTTGAGTACCGCCGTGTCCACCGCGTCGTTGAAGCGGTAGACGCCGCGGTTGAAGGGTTCGAGCGGGTCGCGTGGGTTGGCGTCTGGGCCAGTGGCGCAACCGGTGAGCACGGCCAGTGCAAGTCCGCTGGCCAGCAGCGCCGTCGACCGGCTCGCTTCGGTGAGCTTGTTTTTCATTCCTGGAACCCCCTGGGCGAAGTGCCCGAAACGTTGTTGCTGGTACAGCCTGCATTCTTGTCAAGTTGCGGCGTCTTGTCAGGACGCGTCGCCAAAAGCCTTGCTGGACCTACTCGGCGGGCTTGGCATCGCCGCTGTTGGCCGCACTGTTGAAGAGAAACCGGCTGATCAGGTTCTCCAGGATCACCGCCGACTGTGTCTGCGTGATCACGGAACCCGCAGCGATGTTTTCGGTATCGCCACCGGGCTCGATGCCGATGTACTGCTCGCCCAGCAGGCCGTTGGTGAGGATCTTGAGCGAACTGTCTTTGGGAAACTTGTACCGCGATTCGAGAGCCAGGGTGATGTTTGCCTGGAAGGTGGTGTCATCAAAAGTGATGGACTCCACCCGCCCGACCACCACGCCCGCGCTGCGCACGGCTGCCTTGGGCTTGACGCCGCCGGCGTTGTCGAACCGTCCCACCACTTGGTAGGTCTTCTCGAAGTTCAGGCTGAGCAGGTTGGCCGACTGCAGGGCCAGAAAGAGGATGGCCGCTGCGCCGATCAGCACGAACAGGCCGACCCAGATGTCGTTTTTGGAAGTTTGCATGTTGATCTCCGCTGAAATGATGTGGGCTCAGATGCTGAACATCGTGGCGGTGAGGAGGAAGTCCAGCGCCAGCACCGTCAGCGACGCCATCACCACGGTGCGCGTGGTGGCGCGTGAGACCCCTTCGGGCGTGGGGTGGGCGCTGTAGCCCTGGAGCAAGGCAATGAAGGTCACGGCAAACCCGAACACCACGCTCTTGACAACACCGTTGCCCACGTCCGCCCAGACATCCACACCGGCCTGCATCTGGCTCCAGAAGGCCCCTGTATCGAGACCCAGCATGAGCACGCCGACGACCCAGCCACCGATGACGCCAACCGCACTGAAAATGCCGGCCAGCAAGGGCATGACGATCACCCCGGCCCAGAAACGGGGAGCCAGCACGCGGCGTACCGGGTCCACCGCCATCATTTCCATGGCACTGAGTTGTTCGCCAGCTTTCATGAGGCCGATCTCGGCGGTGAGCGAGGTGCCGGCGCGACCGGCAAACAAGAGCGCCGTGATCACCGGCCCGAGCTCGCGCACCAGCGACAGCGTGACCAGCAGTCCCAGCGCTTCGGTGGCACCGTAAATGCGCAGGGTGTAGTAGCCCTGCAGCCCCAGCACGAAGCCGACAAACAGGCCGGACACTCCGATGATCGCCAGCGAATGGTTGCCCAGAAAGTGGATCTGGTCGCGCAGCAGAACGGGGCGGCGCAGGGCGGCCCCCAGCAGCCACAGCAGGCGCATCAAAAGGCGGGTGCCGGTACCGATCTCGATGATCTGGCGGCGAGCCGCGAAGCCCAGCCGGGCCAGCCAAGCCGCGGTCATGCAGACTCCTTGTGGCCGTTGCCGAAGTCCTCTTCCAGGCTGGGCCCGGGGTGGTGAAAGCGCACCGGCCCGTCGGGCAGGGCATTGACGAACTGCTTGACCAGCGGGTCTTCGCTGTTACGCACTTCGTCGGGCGTGCCCTGGGCGGCGATCTTGCCGTTGGCCAGCACGATCACCTGATCGGCGATGTGGAAGGTCTCGTCCAGGTCGTGCGACACCACGATGCTGGTCAGGCCCATGGCGTTGTTGAGCTGGCGAATGAGTCGTGCGGCGGTGCCCAGCGAGATCGGGTCCAGCCCGGCAAAGGGCTCGTCGTACATGACGAGTTCGGGGTCGAGCGCAATCGCCCGCGCCAACGCCACGCGGCGCGCCATGCCGCCCGAGAGTTCGCTCGGCATGAGATCGCGTGCGCCCCGCAGACCCACCGCATTGAGTTTCATCAGCACGATGTCGCGCACCAAGGCATTGGGCAGGTTGGTGTGTTCGTGCAACGGGAAGGCCACGTTGTCGAACACGCTCATGTCGGTGAACAATGCGCCGAACTGGAACAGCATGCCCATGCGCCGGCGCGCCGCGTACAGCGCTTCGGCCCGCATCACCGTGATGTCCTGGCCATCGAACAGGGTCTGCCCCTTCTGGGCACGGATCTGTCCGCCGATGAGGCGCAGCACGGTGGTCTTGCCGCCACCGGACGCGCCCATGAGCGCCGTGACCTTGCCGCGAGGCACGGTCAGCGTGACGTTGTCGAGAATGGCGCGCTCGCCATAACCGAAGGTCAGGTTGCGCAGTTCGACGAGAGGTGGGGCGTTTTCGGTGGGCATCAAACAAAAACCGGGCAGTGGGTGCCCGGCTTTTTGAATGATAAGGGATTCGGGGTAAACCCGACTCTGGTGCGGTTGCCCCGGTCTCAGCGCGGCAAGTCGGAAAAGCCCATGAGGAACTCGTCCACCGAACGTGCCGCCTGGCGGCCTTCGCGAATCGCCCACACCACCAGACTCTGACCACGGCGCATGTCGCCGGCGGCGAATACCTTGGGTACGTTGGTGGCGTAGCCGCCCGTGAACTCGGTGCTGGCCTTGGCGTTGCCACGGGCGTCCTTGTCCACGCCAAAGCCGTCGAGGATGCTGGCCACCGGATTCACAAAGCCCATGGCCAGCAGCACCAGGTCGGCCTTGTACTCTTTTTCAGTGCCGGGAATCTCGACCAGCTTCCCGTCTTTCATTTCGACGTGCACGGTGGTCAGGCCGGTGACCTTGCCTTTCTCACCCTTGAAGGCCTTGGTGGAAATGGCGAATTCGCGCTGGAGGATGCCCTTCTCGGCGCTCTCGTCGTGGCTGGAGCTGGTGCGCAGCTTGAGCGGCCAGTAAGGCCACACCAGGGGCTTGTCTTCCTGGTCCGGCGGCTGGGGCATCACTTCGAACTGGGTCACGCTCATGGCGCCGTGGCGCGTGCTGGTGCCGACGCAGTCGCTTCCGGTATCACCGCCACCGATCACGATCACGTGTTTGCCGTCGGCGCGCAGCTGGCCCTTGAACTTGTCGCCCGCGTTGACCTTGTTTTGCTGCGGCAGGAATTCCATGGCGAAGTGCACGCCATCAAGGTCGCGGCCGGGCACCGGCAGGTCGCGGCTTTGCTCGGAGCCACCGGTGAGCAGCACGGCGTCAAAGTCCTTTTGGAGCTGCTCGGGCGTGATCGTTTCCTGCGCCCAGTTGGTGACCTTGGTGCCCTTGGGCAGCGTGCCGACCATCACGCCGGTGCGGAACACCACACCTTCGGCTTCCATCTGCGCCACGCGGCGGTCGATGTGGGTCTTCTCCATCTTGAAGTCTGGGATGCCGTAGCGCAGCAGACCACCCACGCGGTCGTTCTTCTCGAACAGGGTCACGTCGTGACCGGCGCGCGCGAGCTGCTGGGCCGCTGCCATGCCGGCCGGGCCGGAGCCGACCACGGCGACCTTCTTGCCGGTCTTGTGGCGCGGCAGCTGCGGCTGAACCCAACCCTCGGCCCAGGCGCGGTCGATGATGGCGTGTTCGATCGACTTGATACCCACGGGGTCGTCGTTCACGTTGAGCGTGCAGGCGGCCTCGCAGGGTGCGGGGCAGATGCGGCCGGTGAACTCGGGAAAGTTGTTGGTGCTGTGCAGCACGGTGATCGCGTTCTTCCAGTCGCCCTGATACACGAGGTCGTTGAAGTCCGGAATGATGTTGTTGACCGGGCAGCCGCTGTTGCAGAACGGCGTGCCGCAGTCCATGCAGCGCGCAGCCTGCACCTTGGACTGCTGGTCATCCAGCGCAACGACGAATTCCTTGTAGTGCTTCAGGCGCTCGGGTACGGGCTTGTAGCCCTCTTCCAGGCGCTCGTATTCCATGAAGCCGGTGACTTTTCCCATGATGCTTGTCCTTCGATTGCGTTGGCTTATCTGGCGGCGACGGTGGCTTTTTTCGCCGTGGCCTGGGCCTTGGTGGTCACTTCAACCGCGTTCTTGCGGGCGTGGATTTCACCGAGCGCGCGCTTGTACTCGTTCGGGAAGACCTTCACGAACTTGTCTCGCGCCTGCGCCCAGGTGTCCAGCAGTTCGCGAGCGCGCTTGCTGCCGGTCCAGCGGTTGTGCTCTTCGAGCAGCTTCTTGAGCTGCGCCTCATCGGTCAGGCCGCGGTGCCAGATGGCGGGGTCCATGGTGGCCTCCTGCTCCTTGGCGGGCAGCACCTTCTCCATGCTGACCATGGCCGTGTTGCAGCGCTTGGCGAACTGGCCATCTTCGTCGTACACGTAAGCCACGCCACCGCTCATGCCGGCGGCAAAGTTGCGCCCGGTCTTGCCCAGCACCACGGCGGTGCCGCCCGTCATGTATTCACAACCGTGGTCGCCCGTGCCCTCCACCACTGCCGTGGCGCCCGACAGACGCACCGCGAAACGCTCGCCGGCCACGCCGCTGAAAAAGGCTTCGCCAGTGGTGGCGCCGTACATCACGGTGTTGCCCACGATGATGTTGCGTGCGGCCTCGCCGCGGAAGTCGATGCTGGGGCGCACCACCACACGGCCGCCCGAGAGGCCTTTGCCGGTGTAATCGTTGGCGTCACCGATCAAATACAGCGTGATGCCCTTGGCCAGGAAGGCGCCGAACGACTGGCCGCCCGTGCCCTCGAGCTGGATGCGGATGGTGTCGTCCGGCAAGCCCTCCGGGTGCACCTGGGTCACCGCACCGGAGAGCATGGCGCCCACCGATCGGTTGACGTTGCGCGCCACCTCGATGAACTGCACGCGCTCGCCCTTGTCGATGGCGGCGCGGGACTTGGCGATCAGGATATTGTCCAGCGCCTTGTCTAGGCCGTGATCCTGCGTTTGCGTGTGCAGGCGCGGCACGTCGGCCGGCACGTTGGGCAATGCCAGCAGGCGGCTGAAGTCGAGGCCACGTGCCTTCCAGTGCTCGACGCCCTGCTTCATGTCGAGCAGGTCGGCGCGGCCGATCAGGTCGTCGAACTTGCGGATGCCCAGCTGCGCCATGATCTGACGCACTTCTTCGGCGATGAAGAAGAAGTAGTTCACCACGTGCTCGGGCTTGCCGCTGAATTTCTTTCGCAGCGCCGGGTCTTGCGTGGCCACGCCCACCGGGCAGGTGTTGAGGTGACACTTGCGCATCATGATGCAGCCCTCGACCACCAGCGGTGCGGTGGCGAAGCCGAATTCGTCGGCACCGAGCAACGCACCAATGGCGACATCGCGCCCGGTCTTCATCTGGCCGTCGGCCTGCACGCGGATGCGGCTGCGCAGGCGGTTGAGCACCAGCGTCTGCTGCGTTTCGGCCAGGCCGATTTCCCACGGGCTGCCGGCGTGCTTGATGGACGACCAGGGCGAGGCACCCGTGCCGCCATCGTGGCCCGCGATCACCACGTGGTCGGCCTTGCACTTGGCCACGCCCGCAGCGATGGTGCCCACGCCGATTTCAGACACCAGCTTGACGCTGATGCTCGAATGCGGCGCAACGTTTTTCAGGTCGTGGATCAGTTGTGCGAGGTCTTCGATGGAGTAGATGTCGTGGTGCGGCGGTGGGCTGATGAGGCCGACGCCGGGCACGCTGTGGCGCAGCTTGCCGATGTAGTCGCTGACCTTGCCGCCGGGCAGCTGGCCGCCCTCGCCGGGCTTGGCGCCCTGGGCCATCTTGATCTGGATCTGGTCGGCGCTGTTGAGGTACTCGGCGGTGACACCGAAACGGCCCGAAGCCACCTGCTTGATCTTGGAGCGCATGGAGTCGCCCTCTTGCAGCACATAGTCGACTTCAAACGTGTCCTTGCCCAGCAACTCGGACATGGTCTGGCCCTGCTTGATCGGGATGCCCTTGAGCTCGTTGCGGTAGCGCAGCGCGTCTTCACCGCCTTCGCCGGTGTTGCTCTTGCCGCCGATGCGGTTCATGGCCACGGCCAGCGTGGCGTGGGCTTCGGTGGAGATGGAGCCCAGCGACATGGCACCTGTGGCAAAGCGCTTGACGATCTCCTTGGCGGACTCGACCTCGTCGATCGGGATCGCCTTGGCGGGGTCGATCTTGAATTCGAACAAGCCGCGCAAGGTCATGTGGCGGCGGCTCTGGTCGTTGATGAGCTGCGCGTATTCCTTGTAGGTGTTCCAGTTGTTGGCGCGCGTGCTGTGCTGCAATTTCGCAATGGCGTCGGGCGTCCACATGTGCTCTTCACCACGCACACGCCAGGCGTATTCACCGCCCGAATCGAGCATGTTTGCGAGCACCGGGTCGTCGCCGAAAGCGGCCTTGTGCATGCGGATGCTTTCTTCGGCAATCTCGAACACACCGATGCCGCCGACGCGGCTGGCCGTACCGGTGAAGTACTTTTCCACGGTGGCGCTGTTCAAGCCGATGGCTTCAAACAGCTGGGCGCCGCAGTACGACATGTAGGTCGACACCCCCATCTTGGACATGATCTTGGACAGACCCTTGCCGATGGCTTTCACGTACTGGTAGATCGCCTTGTCGGCGCTCAGGTCGCCCGGCAGGCCTTTGTGGATCGCGGTGAGCGTTTCCATAGCGAGGTAGGGATGCACGGCTTCGGCGCCATAGCCGGCCAGCACGGCGAAGTGGTGCACTTCGCGTGCGGTGCCGGTTTCCACCACGAGGCCGGCGGTGGTGCGCAAACCTTCGCGCACCAGGTGCTGGTGGATGGCAGAGAGCGCGAGCAGCGCGGGAATGGCGATCTGCGTGGCGCTGATGGCACGGTCGCTGATGATCAGGATGTTCTTGCCGCTCTTGATCGCGTCCACCGCACCGGCACACAACGAAGCCAGCTTCGCTTCAACGCCTGCACGGCCCCAGTCAGCCGGGTAGGTGATGTCCAGCGTGTGGCTGCGGAACTTGCCCTGCGTGGCCGATTCGATGTCGCGCAGCTTGGCCATGTCGGCGAAGTCGAGCACGGGCTGGCTCACCTCAAGCCGCATCGGCGGGTTGACCTGGTTGATGTCGAGCAGGTTGGGCTTGGGGCCGATGAAAGACACCAGCGACATCACGATCGCTTCGCGGATCGGATCAATGGGTGGGTTGGTCACCTGCGCAAACAACTGCTTGAAGTAGTTGTAGAGCGGCTTGTTTTTGTCGGAGAGCACGGCCAGCGGGCTGTCGTTGCCCATGGAGCCGATGCCCTCCTCGCCGTTGGCGGCCATGGGGCTCATCAGGAACTTGATGTCTTCCTGGGTGTAGCCAAACGCCTGCTGTCGGTCCAGCAACTCGGGCGTGACGCTCTCCATGCCCCCGGTCTGTGGCTCGGTGGCGCCGATGCGCTGCTCCAACGCGGACTCACCGGCCACCGGCGTGTCCACGTCGTCCAGGCGGATGCGAAGGTTGTCGATCCATTGCTTGTAGGGCTTGTTGTTGGCGAGGTTGGCCTTGAGCTCCTCGTCGTCGATCATGCGGCCCTGCTCCAGGTCGATCAGGAACATCTTGCCGGGCTGCAGGCGCCACTTGCGAACGATCTTGTTCTCGGGCACGGGCAGCACGCCCGACTCGGAGCCCATGATCACGAAGTCGTCGTCGGTGATGCAGTAGCGCGACGGGCGCAGGCCGTTGCGGTCGAGTGTGGCGCCGATCTGGCGGCCGTCGGTGAACACGATGGAGGCCGGGCCGTCCCACGGTTCCATCATGGCAGCGTGGTATTCGTAGAACGCTTTGCGGCGCTCGTCCATGGTGGTGTGCTGCTCCCAGGGCTCGGGAATCATCATCATCACGGCCTGCGCCAGCGGGTAACCCGCCATCGTCAGCAGCTCCAGACAGTTGTCGAAGGTCGCGGTGTCGGACTGGCTGGCGAAGCTGATCGGATAGAGCTTCTGCAGGTCGGCACCCAGCACCGGAGAGGACATGACGCCCTCGCGCGCTTTCATCCAGTTGTAGTTGCCTTTGACGGTGTTGATCTCGCCGTTGTGTGCCACGTAACGGTAGGGGTGGGCCAGCGGCCACTCGGGGACGGTGTTGGTGGAGAAACGCTGGTGCACCAGGCCCAGCGCCGAGACGCAGCGTTCGTCTTGCAAGTCGCGGAAGTAGGTGCCCACCTGATCGGCCAGCAGCAGGCCTTTGTAGACCACGGTGCGGCTGCTCATGCTGACCACGTAATACTCTTTGCTGTGGGTCAGCTTGAGGCGCTGGATGGCGCCACTGGCCGTCTTGCGGATCACATACAGCTTGCGCTCCAGCGCGTCCTGCACGATCACGTCGTTGCCTCGACCGATGAAGACCTGGCGGATGATGGGTTCCTTCTCCCGCACGGTGGGCGACATGGGCATGTCGCGGTTCACCGGCACATTGCGCCAGCCCAGCAGCACCTGGCCTTCGGCGGCAATGGCGCGCTCCATTTCCTGCTCGCAGGCCAGGCGACTGGCGTGCTCTTTCGGCATGAAGATCATGCCCACGCCGTACTCGCCAGCCGGCGGCAAGGTCACGCCCTGGGCTGCCATTTCTTCCCGGTACAGCGCATCGGGCAACTGAATCAAGAGACCCGCGCCGTCGCCCATGAGCTTGTCGGCACCGACCGCACCCCGGTGGTCGAGGTTTTCCAGAATCTTCAGACCCTGCTGCACGATGCCGTGGCTCTTTTCGCCCTTGATGTGAGCCACAAAGCCCACGCCACAGGCGTCGTGCTCGTTGGAAGGGTCGTACAGACCGTGTTGCTGGAGGTGCTGCTGCTCGGCTGCCGTGGTCATGGCGCTTCCTTCTCGGTTCGTGGGCGTTGATGCAAATCGGGACTGCGGAGCATATTGCATTGCAACAACAATGCCAAGCAGATTAATGAGGGTCAGATTCCAATTTCGCGCGCAAGATATTCAAATCTAAATCAATTGGGGACAGAGTGACGTCGGCCGAGCAACATCGTGCGGTGTGGCGGTGATCAGCGATGGTCCCGGGGCACCAAGGACGGTCGCCCGGGGCGCGCCTCGCTGATCCGTCGGGTCGTCTGCTTCTGCAGGGTCTCCACAAAATCGGCATCACCCAATGCCCAGCCATTCAGTGTTGCGCGCGTGATGGCGTGTTGTGCGTCGGCGGCCAAGCCGGCGCGCACCATTTCGGTGTAAGCAGCCTCCCGCGCAAAGGGCGTGTTCCCCAAGCTCCAGACCAAGGGATGGGGCGTGAGGCGCCGGTCATGGGTTTGACCGATGAAGTGACGGTGACTGGACCAGTTGTATTGCCTGGGATCGCTGACCATCCCCGCGCGCACCGGGTTGAGGTCCAGATACGCCATGCAAGCCAGCAAGTAACGATCGGTCTGGATCAGGGTGGACTTGTACCGCCCTTCCCACAGCGTGCCGGTGCGCTGGTGCAGGTCGTTGAAGTAACGCACATAGCGCCGCCCCACCGCCTGCATCATCAGGGGCACACCTTCGCCGGTTTCGGGCGTGAGCAGCAGGTGGAAGTGGTTGTCCATGAGCACATAGGCGTTGATCGCGACCTGGTGCTTTTTCGCGTTCTCGCTCATCAGGTCAAGCAGCACCTCGCGGTCGGCATCGGTCTTGACGATGGGCTGGCGGTTGTTGCCGCGTTGAATGACGTGGTGGGGATATCCGGCAACGGTGAGGCGGGGCAGTCGGGCCATGAGGACGAGGTGGAATTGGAATCTGACCCCAATTAGACATCAGCCCTGCTGCGCCACGCAGCTTGCAACCGGCTTGCCAGCAACAGCCCCAGCACGGACGAGGCCGCCGTGACCCACCAGGTGGACTGCCATCCACCCGCCTGCGTGGCCACCCAGGCCACGAGTGGCGGTCCAATGAACTGACCCAGGGCAGAGAACTGCTGCATCCAGCCGACCGTGGTGGACACCGTGTCTTCGCCCGGCGCCAGCACCACGGCCAAGCCAAACAGCGTGCCTGGGATCAGCCCCCCAACGCCTGAAAACACCAGTACGGCCAAGTATTGCGCCACGGCATGCCCCGTGGCGCCGAAGGTCACCACGGAGCCCAGGCCCATGGCACAGAAGCCCCAGGCCAGCAACACACCAGGGCGCACACCACGCGCCAACAACCGCCCTGCGCCGATGTTGCCCGCCATGTTGATGCCTGCGGCCAGCGCACTGAGCCCGCCGACCGCCCCCGCGGCGTAGCCCGCTTGTGAATAGATGGTCGGCAAGAACCCGACGACCGCCAACCATTGCCCGGAATACAGGAAGAAAGTCAGCGCGACCCACCAGGGTCCCTGAGCCGAGAGCGTTCGTCTGAGCCGAGGACCCCAAGTGGCGCCACCCTGCACGGGCCTGGCTGCATCCGACTCGGTATCGGGCGCAACGCTGCGCGCCAGCAGCACGGCGGAACACAGCGAGAGCAGCGACAGCGCCACCCACGCCCAGCGCCAACCGACCTGCCCGATGAGCGCACCACCCAGCAGCAAAGCGAGCGCAGTGCCCAGCGGCATATAGGCACCCCACCAGCCCAGGGCGCGAGACAGCGTGGGGGCATGCAGTACACGCCTGCGCAACAGCCCCGGCGCAGGAAGCACCGCGAGCAGAAAACCGACGCCCTCAACCACGCGGGACAGCAGCAACAGGCCAGTGCCGGGCGCCAAGGCACCCAGCACACTGCCGAACGCCAACAGCACCAGCCCGAACAACATCACACGCCGCGGGCCCAATCGATCCGCCTGCAGGCCGACCGCAAGCCCCAAGGTCATGCCCGCCAATTGCACCAACGACAACAGAAAACCCGCCTGCACGAGCGTGAGCTGCAGGGCTTCGCGCAGCACCGGAATGGCCACGGGCAACTTGCCGATGTGCAGGGCGCAGGTGACGCCCACGGCGAACACAATGGTGGCCGTGCGCCGGGAAGCCGGGTCTTCGCGGTCTGTCATTGCGCTGCGCAGCCGCTTCAGGGAAAGACCGCAGTCCCGAACAGACGCTCGTGTTCCCGGATCGCGAACCGATCGGTCATGCCGGCGATGTAGTCGGCCACGGCACGCGCATGCTGCTGGCTGCGACCGTGCGCCTCGGGCAGATCCTGTGGCGCGTTCAGATAGCGCTCAAACAGGTCACTCACCACCAGCCGGGCACGTCTGGTGGTTTCCATCACCTGGGGATGGCGGTAGAGGTTGCGCAGCAGGAAGGTCTTGAGCACCTGTGAGCGGCCGCGCATGGCTGGCGAGAAAGCCACCAGGGGTGGCAAGCGGCGAGCCTCATCGGCATTGGTCAACCCGTGTTCGCTCAGGAGCAATCGGGTGTGATCAATCACGTCGTACACCTGATCGCTGAGCATCAACCGGATCGATTCAAACAGCAGCCGCCTGCCCGCCAGCGCGGGATGCGCCTGCAAGGCCAGTTGACGGTAGTGGGCAAACATGGGCACTTCGTCGAGCTGCTCCAGCGTGAGCAAGCCCGAGCGAACGCCGTCGTCAATGTCGTGCGCGTTGTAGGCAATCTCGTCGGCCAGGTTGCACAACTGCGCCTCAAGGCTGGGCGAGCCACCATGAAGAAAACGCGCCGCCACACCGTCGGGCTCCGTGCGTTCGAGCCGCTGCGCATGCGTGCGAGAGCAGTGCTTGAGGATGCCCTCGCGTGTCTCGAAGCACAGGTTCAAGCCGTCGAACGAAGGGTAGCGTTCCTCCAGTTCGTCCACCACGCGCAAGCTCTGCAAGTTGTGTTCAAAGCCTCCACCGTTTTCGGCCAACTCGGAGGGTGCGAGCGACTGCATGCAGGCGTTCAGCGCGTCCTGCCCGGCATGCCCGAACGGTGTGTGACCGAGGTCGTGCGCCAGCGCAATCGCTTCCACCAGGTCTTCGTTGAGCTGCAACGACCTCGCAATGCTGCGCCCGAGCTGGGCGACCTCGAGCGAATGCGTCAGGCGCGTGCGAAACAGATCACCTTCGTGGTTCAGAAAGACCTGAGTCTTGTAAACCAGCCGGCGAAACGCAGTGGAGTGGATGACGCGGTCACGATCGCGCTGGAAGGCGGTGCGTGTGGGCGCCTCGGCCTCGGGGTAGCGTCGTCCCCGACTGCGGGCGGGATCGCTGGCGTATGCAGCCAAGCCTTGCAACGGTGGCTGCGGCACCCGCTCCATCACCTGCGCACGCTGTCGGCGATTACCTGAGCCACCAACGCATCGGGCGCGCTGCGCACGATCGCGCTGCCGGGACGGTCAATCACCACGAACTTGATTTCGCCAGCCTCGGATTTTTTGTCGACCCGCATCAAGGCGAGGTAGCGGCCGAGGTTGTCTTGGTCATCCAGCACAGGCGCCACCGTGGGCAGGCCCGCTGCTTGCACCAGGCGCGTGAGACGCTCGACAAAGGCCGCATCGACACCACCCAACAGCTGTGAGAGCCGGCCCGCCATCACCATGCCGCAACCCACCGCTTCGCCGTGCAGCCAAGCGCCGTAGCCCATGCCGGCCTCGATGGCATGGCCAAAGGTGTGTCCGAAATTCAGGATGGCCCGCAGCCCGGCTTCGCGCTCGTCCTGCCCCACCACCCAAGCCTTGATCTCGCAGCTGCGTTTGACGGCATGGGCCAGAGCGGCGGGCTCTCGCGCCATGAGTGCATCCATGTTCGCCTCGATCCAGTTGAAGAAGACCATGTCGGCAACCGGCCCGTACTTGATGACTTCAGCCAGGCCGGCACTGAGTTCGCGTGCAGGCAAGGTGTTGAGCGTGTCGAGGTCGCACAACACCAGCTGCGGCTGGTAGAACGCCCCGATCATGTTCTTGCCCAGTGGATGGTTGATGGCCGTTTTGCCACCCACCGACGAATCCACCTGCGCCAGCAAGGTGGTCGGCACCTGCACGAATGGCACACCGCGCATGTAGCTGGCTGCGGCAAAGCCGGTCATGTCGCCCACAACACCACCGCCCAGCGCAAACAACACCGTCTTGCGATCACACCCGTGGGACAAGAGCGCATCGAAGATCAGGTTCAAGGACTCCCAGGTCTTGTAGGACTCACCGTCCGGCAAACGCACCGTGTGTATGCGCGCATAGCGCGACGCGAGTGCCTGTTCAAGCCTCAGGGCGTACAGCGGAGACACCGTTTCGTTGGTCACGATCATGGCGCTGTGGGCCGTCGGCAATTGCGCGTAGCTGTTGGGGGCATCGAGCAATCCCGATCCGATTTCAATGGCGTAGCTGCGATCACCGAGGTCGATGTTCACCCGCTCTGGCGCGAGGAGATTGGCTTGTGTCGTCATGGGCACCGAGTTTATGCCCTCGCCACCATTGAAGCGCCTGAGACGCTCAGCGTTGTGTCGCCGCGGGGCCGGGGACCACGACGCCGGCGAGCTCCAACTGCATCACGATCATGCTCACCAGCATGGCCACCGAGGGTCGGCCGGTCTCGATCACGAAGTGAGCAGTTTGGCGGTACAGGGGATCACGCGCTGCGTAGATATCCCTCAATCGCTGAAGCGGATCGGCCACCTGCAGCAGCGGCCGGTTGCGATCATGTCGCAGGCGACGAAACACCTCTTCGGGCGCTGATCGCAGATACACCACCGTTCCCCGCTGATGTAGATACTCCCGATTTTCCTGACGCAACACAGATCCACCACCGGTGGATACCACGCACGCTGAACCTGAAGTCAGCTCATCAATCACAGACGCTTCGATATCACGAAATCGATCCTCGCCATCGCGCTCAAAGAACTCCCGGATCGAGCAACCCAGTCGCTGTTCGATCACATGATCAGAGTCAAAGAATGGGAGCCCAACGCGACGAGCCAATTGCCGGCCCACCGTCGACTTGCCCGAGCCGGGCAAGCCGATCAGGAAACAGGAGGTGGCGTTCAATTGATCGCGGATCGACCCAACACGCGCGGTGTGATGAAGATGAGCAACTCCGACTTGTTGTTGATCCGTTCGCGCGACTTGAACAGGTTGCCCACGCCCGGCAGATCACCCAGCAGAGGCACCTTGTTCACCTGGTCTCGTTCGGTCTGCTCGAAGATGCCACCGATCACGACAGTACCACCGTTCTCCACCAGCACTTGGGTTTGCACGTGTTTGGTGTTGATGGCGATACCATCTGGCGTGGATTCACCACGGCTGTCCTTGTTGATATCCAGGTCAAGGATGATGTTGCCTTCGGGCGTGATCTGCGGCGTAACTTCCAGCTTCAGGTTGGCCTTGCGGAAAGCAATGGCGGTGGCCCCGCTGGACGTCGCCGTTTGGTAAGGAAACTCGGTGCCTTGTTCGATCAACGCCTTGACCTGGTCGGCGGTGACCACCCTTGGGCTGGACACAATGCGACCTTTTCCGTCGGATTCCAGCGCAGAGATTTCAAGACTCAGGAATCTGGAAGCGTTGGGGCTGAACAGCGACAAGGCATACGAGGCGGCCAGTGCATTGCTCGGGTTGGCGGGCAGGCTCACGAAGGGCTGCGAGGTTTGTGTCGGACCCGTCGAAACGGCACCGTAAGTCGAACCGAAATTGCCCTGCACTTGATTGCCATTGACCGAACCGACACCAAAACCTCGCACACCGCCACCCAGACGCACACCGAGCGACTTGCCGAAGCTGTCGTCAGCCTCGACGATGCGTGCCTCGATGATCACCTGGCGGATCGGAATATCCAGCTTGGCGATCAAATCCTGGACCGCCTGGAGTTTGGACGGAATGTCCGTGACAAACAACTGGTTGGTCCGTGGCTCGGAGATCACGCTGCCCCGCTCAGACAGGATGCGTGCGCTGTTACCACCACCACTGCCGCCGCCACCGCCCGAGGAGGTCAGCTGCGCTGCGATGTCGACCGCCTTCGCGTAGTTCATCTGGAAGCCCTGCGTGCGCAGGGACTCCAGGCTCTCGGTGGAGGCACGTGCTTCCAAGTCCTGCTTCTCCCGCGAGGCGATCTCGTCCTTGGGGGCGATCCACAGCACATTGCCCGACTTGCGCATTCCAAGGCCTTTGGCTTGCAGGATGATGTCGAGGGCTTGATCCCAAGGCACGTCCTTCAGTCGCAAGGTAACTGAACCGGTCACCGAGTCCGAAGTCACCACGTTGAAATTGGTGAAGTCGGCTATGACCTGCAGCAGCGAACGAACCTCGATATTCTGGAAGTTGAGCGAGAGCTTTTCACCGTTGTAGCCAGGGCCCTGCGTCAGCTTGCTGGAGTCAACCTTCTGCTCTCGAATTTCGAGCACAAACTGGTTGTCGCTTTGGTAGGCGGAGTGTTCCCAGTTGCCAGTGGGCGCCACAACCATGCGAACACGGTCACCCGACTGCGAGGTGGTCACGCTTTGCACCGGCGTGCCGAAATCGCTCACATCTAGCTTGCGGCGCAGGCCTTCGGGCAACGAGGTCTTCAGGAACTCCACCACCAGGTTCTGCCCCTGCTGACGAATGTCGACACCCACCTGGTTGTTGGCCAGCTCGACGACAACGCGGCCAGCATTGCCCACGCCACGGCGGAAATCAATATCCCGCAGCGAAGTCACATCACGGTTGCGGTTCTCAGCGAACGCAGCGGGCGGCGCCGTGACGGCAGTGACCACTTCCGCGCGTTGAAGCACCACCAGCAGGGTGTTGCCTTCGATCTTGGTCTCGTAGGAAGCTGCCTGCTTCATGTTGATCACCACGCGGGTGCGGTCTCCGGCCTGCACGACGTTGGCCGATCTCAGGTTGCCTTCGTTGATATCGACGGTGCTGCGCCCGATGGCGTTGGCCACCCCGGGGAAGTCCAACGCAATTCGGGCTGGCGCCTGAATGGTGAACCCGGTCGGGACCGCTGCGAGTGGTTGCGAGGTGTTGATGCGAATGACTTCAACGCCGCCTTGAACGCCGCCAGTCAGCGACTGGATGGCGTTTTGAGCCTGCGCCCAGACGGTGGTGAGAGCCATGCAAGTGACAACGGCACCTTTGAGCAAGCCCCACTGCACGGTAGAAAGCACGTTTGCCTTGATTGGCTTGTTCATTTAGAAGATCCCTCTTGTAACTGCAACGCTGCGGGGCGCTCGGTCCACTCGCCGGCGGAATCCTGCACGATCTCACGCAAACCCACCTCGGTCTCGGAAATGCGGGTGACGCGTCCATAGTTCTGGCCCAGGTAGTTGCCCGGCCTGACCTGGTACAGCAGGTTGTCCACCCTCACGAGGGCCACCAGCTGACCTTCCCGATTGAGACTGCCCACCATGGACATGGTGTCCAACGGATAGGCCTCAAGCGGTTGCTTGCGACGGTTGAGCTCCGGCTCGATCAGGGCAGCGTTGGCCACCGGCACCGATTGGCTGCCACGCAAGACGCTCGTGAGTTTTTCGGTGCTGAATGGAGGCGTCATCCGCTCGCCCAGATAGGCCTGAGGCTCGAACTTCGTCGGCGCAGGAATGGGCTGTACAGAGGGCTTGATGCTGTTGCGCTCGCTCTGCATCCATGCCTGCAACTCATCCTGTCCGGAGGAGGTACAGGCCGACAACAACAAGCCGGCGGCGATGCCCGAGAGCAGTTTCTTGCTTGCGAAAGACATCACTTCTTGGCTCCCTGTGCCTTCTGTTGGAGGGCAATCTCTTCCTGATCAAGGTAGCGGAAGGTTTTGGCGATGCAATCCATGGTCAAAACACCTTCGCGATTGGCCACTGGCGTCAGGGTCAGGTTGTTGAGCGTGACGATCCGTGAGAGGTTCGCAATGTCTGCCGCAAAAAGGCCGATGTCGTGGTACGAGCCTGTCACCCGAACCGAAATGGGCAACTCGGCGTAGTACTCCTTGACGCTCACCTGACCAGGACGGAACAACTCGAACTGGAGACTGCGTCCGAGGCCCGCCTGGTTGATGTCGGACAGAAGGGCGTCCATTTCCGCCTTGCTGGGCAATTGCTTTTCGAGTTGCGTGACGTACTGCTGAACCTGCTCCAGCTGCTTGCGCAGTGCGTCCAGATTCACCGCCTGGATCGCCTTCTTCTTGTAGTCTTCGCGCAGCTGTTGTTCGCGAGCCTTCTCTGCAATCAACTCTTCGTCGGAATCTTTCAACCACGCAAACCACAAGCCGGCGATGACCGCCACGCAAACCGCCACAAACAGCAGGTTGCGGGGCAACCCTGGCCATTGAGATGGGTCGTTCGGATCCAGTCCGGTGAACTGGCTCTTGAGTTTTTCCTGGACTCCCTTGAAGTCCACATTGATGTTGGGCGATTTGGCCATCTTGGTGTGCCCTCTGATCAGACCTTGCCAGCCGCGGCGGGAGCGCTGGCTGGGCTGGTGGGGGTTCCACCGGTTGCGGAGGGGCGCTTCAAGGCGACACGCATGGAGAAGTTGAACACCCGACGCTGGTCGCGCGCCGTCACAGCCAGGCTGGACGAAACGATTTCAATCAACTCAGGCTTGGTCAACCAGGGGCTGCTGTTGGCCAGGTTGCGCAACAGGTCGGAAACGCGTTCCTGCGATTGCGCCACGCCCGCCAACAACACACTTTGGCCCTCTTGCTTCATGGACTTCAGGTAGATGCCGTCGGGCAATTGCGCGACCAACTCGTCAAGCAGATGCACGGGAATGTTGCGATCCCCCTGAAGGTCTTCAACTGCGGTTTGTCGGGCTCGCAGGGAAGCGATTTCCCTCTGCAAACCCGCGATGTCCTTGATCTCGGCGTCCAGCCGGGTGATTTCCGCCTGAAGAAAGGCATTGCGATCCTGCTGGGAAGATATCTGGCCTTGGTACCAGGTGAACACGGCACCGCAAACGATGCCACCCAACAGTGCAGACAAGCCCAGCTGGGTGAAAAACTGGTCCTTTTGTCGCTTGCGTGCGGCCTCTCTGTGAGGCAACAGGTTGATCAAGATCATTGGTAGAACCTCCGCAGAGCCAATCCGGTGGAGGTCAGGTAGGAAGGGGCTTCTCGCGAGATCTTGCGAGCCTGGATGGACGACGCCATTTCCATGGCGTCAAACGGGTTGATGACCATGCAGGCAAACGAAGTCTGATGGGTCACCGCCTCCGTCAGCCCGGGCAGTGCAGCACTGCCGCCTGCCAGCAGGATGTGGTCAACCTTGTTGTACGGTGTGCTGGTGAAGAAGAACTGCAAGGCACGGCCCACCTCTTGCGCCATGCTTTCAATGAACGGGTCCAACACAGCGGATCGGTAGTCGTCCGGGAGGTCGCCTGAACGTTTCTTGGCCTCGGCCTCATCGGCCGAGAAACCATACTGGCGGACGATCAGTTGGGTCAACTGCGCGCCACCAAACGCCTGGTCTCGCTCGTAGAGCACATCATCATTCCGCATCACCTGCATGCTGGTGGTCAGTGCGCCTACTTCAAAGAGCGCCACCAGCGAATCGATTCCCTGATTGGGAAGGGTCTCGATCACGCGCCCGGCTGCCATGCGGGAGGCATAGGACTCCACATCCATCACAACCGGCTTCAGTCCGGCGGCCTCGGCCAAGCCCTGACGGTCCGACACCTTTTCCTTGCGGGAGGCGGCAATCAACACCTCCACATCACCGACCGAGTTGGCACTGGGCCCGATAACGCAGAAGTCCAGACTCACTTCATCCAGGGAAAAGGGGATGTATTGATTGGCCTCCGATTCGACCTGGGCCTCAAGCTCCTTGTCGGAAAGCCCGCCGGGGAGGATGATTTTTTTGGTGATCACAGCCGAAGCCGGCAGTGCCAGGGCGACGTTTTTGGTCTTGCTGCCGCTCTTTCGAACCACACGCCGGACGGCCTCCGCGACCTCATCGAACTTTTCGATGTTGCCGTCGGTGATCCAACCGCGTTCCAGCGGCTCCATGGCGCAACGCTCCAAAACCAGATCACCAGACCGGTTGCGGGAGAGTTCAACCAGCTTGACGCTCGATGAACTCACGTCAATGCCCAACATGGGCGCCGGTTCCCGGCTGAATAACGACCCCAATGAGATCAAGGTGACCCCCCGATATGATGACGCCCGAGGGCACCAGACTTAAGAATTCACTTGAATGCTAGCAGCAAGCTCTTTGTCCAGCAAAGAAATTTTGCCATTGAGACAACTCGAAACGTTGCCAAAACCACACGAGGATGAACCGAGGTGCCCGCTTGTCATGAACCGCTGAGCAGCTGGGTGCGCAACAACTCACAATATGCCGATCACCTTGGCTCAGGCCTTCGGGAGCTATTTTTATAATCGGGGTTTGAGGCCCTGATCGACTGCATGCCCAACCAAGATACCCCCACCCCCTCTCTCACTTCCAATCCAGTATCTGCGGGCCACACGGCACTGCTCTGGGCGGGACGCTTGGTGGTGGCTGCGGCCGGACTGGCGGTGGCAGGTGTTGTAAGCGTGCTGATGGCCACAGGCATTGCATTGGCGGTGGCCTATCCGAATCTTCCAGACGTCGCGGGACTGGCGGACTACCGACCCAAGCTTCCATTGCGCGTGCTTGCTGCCGAAGGTCAGTTGATTGGCGAGTTCGGCGAGGAGCGCCGCAACCTGCTGACGATCGACGAAATTCCCGCAGTGATGAAAAACGCCGTCCTCGCCATCGAAGACGCGAGATTCTTCGAACACAACGGCGTGGACTACCGCGGAATGATCCGGGCCGCACTGGCCAACCTGCGTCAGGCCAAAAGCCAGGGTGCTTCGACCATCACGATGCAGGTCGCGCGCAATGTGTACCTGTCGGCTGAAAAGAGCTACACGCGCAAGATCTACGAGGTATTGCTGACCTTCAAGCTGGAGCACATGCTCACGAAGGAGCAGATCCTGGAGATCTACATGAACCAGATATTCCTGGGTCAGCGCGCTTATGGATTCTCTTCTGCAGCACAGGTCTACTTTGGCAAGGCTCTCAAGGATGTGACCATTGCAGAAGCTGCCATGCTGGCTGGACTGCCGCAGGCTCCGTCGGCGTACAACCCCATCAGGAACCCGCGGCGTGCTCGCGCCCGTCAATTGCACATCATCGACCGCATGGTCGAAAACGGCTTCATCACGGTCCAAGAGGCTGAGCAGGCCAAGTTGGAAGAACTCAAGCTGCGCCCTGTGGGCAACACGGCGCAAGTGCATGCTGAATTTGTCGCCGAGATGGTTCGCCAATCCATCGTGTCGCAGTACGGCGAAGAGGCCTACACACGGGGCCTTGTGGTCACCACCTCACTCAAGGCGGTTGAACAAGAGGCCGCCTACAGGGCCGTGCGCCAAGGCGTGCTGGAATACGAGCGGCGCCAGTTTTATCGTGGTCCCGAACTGTTCATCGATCTGCCCAGTGACAAGGCTGCTTTGGACGAGGCCATTGACGATGCATTGGCAGAACGGCCCGACAACGACGACCTGCTCTCGGCCGTGGTGCTTGAGGCTGGACCGAGGCGTGTGTTGGCGGTGCGACAGGATGGCGATCCTTTCGAAATCACCGGCGAGGGACTCAAGCCTGTGCAGTCGGGCCTTTCTGATAAAGCCGGACCCAACATCAAGATCCGACCCGGTGCCGTGATTCGGGTGGTGCAGACTGCAAACAAGGCGTGGCGGATCACGCAACTGCCCGAAGTGGAGTCGGCCTTTGTGGCCATGGACCCGCGCAGCGGGAAGGTTGTCGCATTGGTGGGGGGCTTTGACTTTCAGAAAAGCAAGTTCAACCATGTCACGCAGGCCTGGCGCCAGCCCGGCTCCAGCTTCAAGCCGTTTATCTATTCAGCCGCGCTTGAAAAGGGCCTGACCCCGATGACGGTGGTCAATGACGCACCGCTCTTCTACAGTGCGGACGCGACCGGCGGAAAGCCGTGGGAGCCGAAGAACTACGACGGGCAGTTTGAGGGACCGATGTCGGTGCGCCGCGCGCTGGCCAAATCCAAGAACATGGTTTCCATCCGGGTGCTGCAGCTGGTCGGCACACAGAGCGCACAACAATGGGTGGGTCGTTTTGGCTTCGATACAGAGAAACACCCGCCTTACCTCACCATGGCACTGGGAGCCGGCTCAGTGACGCCGATGCAGATGGCCGTCGGCTATGCGGTTTTCGCCAATGGCGGCTACCGCATCGCACCAACCTTGATCACGCGCGTTGCCGATCACAAAGGCAAGGTGATTTACGAAGCCCCCGAGGCTCCACTTGCCGATGCCCAACGTGCCATCGAGCCCCGCAACGCGTTCATCATGAACAGTCTGCTGCAGGAAATCACCCGCTCGGGTACGGCGGCACGTGCACAGGCCACCTTGAAGCGGACCGATCTGTACGGGAAAACAGGTACCACCAACGATTCGGTGGACGCCTGGTTTGTCGGCTACCAGCCGACGCTGGTGGCGGCGGCCTGGGTCGGCTACGACACGCCGCGCAACCTGGGCAGCCGAGAAACCGGAGGTGGTCTGAGTTTGCCGATCTGGATCTCATTCATGTCGCAGGCACTCAAGGATGTGCCGGTGGAGCCCTACACGCCGCCGTCGGGGGTGATCAATGTGGGTGGCGAGTGGTACTTCGAAGAGTTCGGCCCCGGCAATGGGGTGCACGGGCTGGGCCTGCAAGATCCCTGGCCAGGGGCAGCAGTTCCAATGGTGGATCCCGCCAGCGTTCAAAGCGGCCCGCCCCCCGTGGTGGACGACAGGCGCAGCATCCTCGACCTGTTCAGGAACTGAAGTCCAACTGTTGCCCGGATTGTTCGGTGGCACATCGGGACAGCCGTTCAAAGAACTCGCCTTGCCCTTTCGTGTCCATCCAGTGGGTCCCGTTGTGCCGGTAGTGAAAACCACCGGCGCGAGCGGCCAGCCAGATCTCCTGGAGTGGCTTCTGAAGGTTGATGATGATCTGGCTGCCGTTGGCAAAGGTCATCGTGATCATGCCGCCCACCCGCTGGTTGTCGACGTCGGCGTCGGTGTTGTCGTTGATGCGGTCACAGGCCAGTTCAACGTTGCGCAGCAGCGATTCCGCCAGGTCTTGGTACTCGGTGTCGGTCATTACAATGGGTGCATGTTGAGAACGACACGCATTCTAGGCCGCCGCCTTTCACGCACTGGAGGTGTGGCGATCGCGCTGAGCGTGTTGTTGCTGCCGGGGTGTGGTCAGAAAGGTCCCCTTTTCTTGCCCACCGCCACGCCCGCCGCAGCCAGCGCGAGTTCCACGCCGCCAACCCCGGCAACCCCGGGCATTGCGACACAGCGCTGAGCCCTGTCGCGGATCGGTCCGCCGCCATGTTTCTTCGGACCCACCTGTTCACACCCATCTCCAGCATGTCCACCCTGCCCGGCCAGCCTTCCATGAAACTGCCCCCCTTCATTGAGTACCAGGCGGGTGATCTCGTGATGGAAGGCGTGTCTTTGAAACAGCTGGCGAGGGAGCACGGAACACCGCTTTTCGTCTACAGCCGCAGCGCCATGCTCGATGCACTGGCCGCCTACCAGCGCGGGCTGGCCGGGCGTTCGCATCAGATCTGCTACGCCATGAAGGCCAACTCCACGCTGGGTATCCTGCAGACGCTGGTGCGTGCAGGTTGTGGGCTGGACATCGTCTCGGGCGGCGAACTCGAGCGCGCGTTGGCTGCGGGTGTCGAACCCGGTAAGGTGATTTTCTCAGGCGTGGGCAAGACGCGCGCCGAAATGCGCCGCGCCTTGGAAATCGGCATCGGCTGTTTCAACGTGGAGAGCCGCGCCGAGCTAGACGTGCTCGACGAAGTGGCCCGCAGCATGGGACAACGCGCCCCGGTGAGCGTGCGCGTGAATCCCAACGTGGACGCCCAGACGCACCCCTACATCTCCACCGGCCTCAAAGGCAACAAGTTCGGAATCGCGCACGAAGACGTGGTGGCCACCTACCAGCACGCGGCCGCGTGCGAAGGTTTGCAGGTGGTCGGCATTGACTGCCACATCGGCTCACAGATCACGCAGACCGGGCCCTACCTCGACGCGATGGACCGGGTGATCGATCTGGTGCAAAGCATCGAAGCGGCAGGCGTTCCGATCGAGCACATCGACTTCGGTGGAGGACTGGGCATCGATTACCACGGTGACACGCCGCCACAAGCCGATGCGCTCTGGCAGCAACTGCTTCAGCGCCTGGACGAACGCGGCTTTGGTGACCGCAAGATCTACATTGAGCCCGGGCGCTCACTGGTCGGCAATGCCGGCGTTTGCATTACCGAGGTGATCTACCAGAAGCCCGGAGAGCAAAAGAATTTTTTGATCGTGGACGCGGCCATGAACGACCTGCCGCGCCCCGCCATGTACCAGGCCTTTCACCGCATCGTGGAGGTTTCGCCTCGCGCCGAAGCGCCCGTGACCTGGGATGTGGTGGGCCCGGTGTGCGAGAGCGGCGACTGGCTGGGCCGCGACCGTGCTCTGGCCGCGCAGGCGGGTGATCTGCTGGCCGTGCTGTCGGCGGGCGCCTACTGCATGAGCATGGCGAGCAACTACAACACACGGGGTCGGGCCGCTGAAGTGCTGGTGGATGGGAACACCGCCACGCTGATCCGGACACGCGAATCGGCGGCCGATCAGCTGCGCCTGGAAACCTTGCTGCCCCCAGCCTGAACCGGTGCGTCAGGCAGCGCGCGGTTTTGACAGCCACCGCCAGAGGCGCCAGCCGAGCAAGGCCGCAAACAGCGCCGCGTAGACCGCGACCTCCGCAAAATCGTTCTTGCCGCTGCGCATCCAGAAAAAGTGCAACACCGCCAGACCGGCGATGACATAGACAGCGCGGTGCAGCAGCTGCCAGCGCCGGGCCCCCATGGCACGGATGGCCTGGTTGAACGAGGTGGCTGCGAGTGCGAGCAAGAGAAGCCAGCCAAGAAAACCCACGAGGATGAACGGCCGCTTGATCACGTCGTCCACAATGGCGGGCACGCTGAACTCCATGTCGAACCACGCGTAGGCCAGCAGGTGCAGGCAGGCGTAGAAAAAAACGAACAGCCCCACCATGCGGCGCAGCCGCGCCAGTGCCACCCAGCCGGTCACCGTGCGCAGCGGCGTGATGGCCAACACCAGCACCAGGAAACGGATGGTCCAGTCGCCCAGCGATCGAATCAGTGCCTCGGCCGGGTTGGCGCCGAGCTGGTCCGTGAATGCCGCCCAGACCAGCCAGGCAAACGGCAGCAAGGCCAGCACGATGCCGGCGGGTTTGGTCGCGCGGTGGCCCAGCCAGCGGTTGATGCGCGAACCCGCCGGACGCGACCCGGCCGCAACTCCCGGCGCATGGATGGAGGGCATTAGAAGAACTTGCGCAGATCCATGCCCGCGTAGAGCTGACCCACCTGCGGCTCGTAGCCGTTGAACATCTGCGTCTGACGGCGTTTGGCAAACAGGCCGCCCTCTTCACCGATGCGGCGCTCGGTGGCCTGGCTCCAGCGCGGGTGCGACACCTGCGGGTTCACGTTCGAATAAAAACCGTACTCCATCGGTGCGGCGCGATTCCACGCGGTTCGCGGCTCCTTGTCGGTGAAGCGGATCTTCACGATCGACTTGCCGCTCTTGAAACCGTATTTCCACGGAACCACCAGGCGCACAGGCGCACCGTTCTGGTTGGGCAGCACTTCGCCATACATGCCGAAGGCCAGCAGCGTGAGCGGGTGCATGGCTTCGTCCAGCCGCAGGCCTTCCACATACGGCCACTCCAGCACGTTCGAATTCAAACCGGGCATCTGCTTGTTGTCGGCCAGCGTCACGAACTCCACAAACTTAGCGCTTCCCTGCGGTTGCACCTGTTTGATGAGTTCGGCCATCGAATAGCCGACCCAGGGCACCACCATCGACCAGCCCTCGACACAACGCAGGCGGTAGATGCGCTCTTCCATCGGGCTGAGCTTGAGCAAGCTATCCAGATCAAAGGTGCCCGGCTTGTTCACCAGGCCCTCGACGGCCACGGCCCACGGACGGGGCTTGAGTGACTTGGCATACACCGCCGGGTCGGCCTTGTCGGTGCTGAACTCGTAGTAGTTGTTGTAGGTGCTGGCGTCCTCGTACGAGGTCAGCTTCTCCACCGTGGTGGCGCCGGGTACGCTGGAGGCCTTGCCGGGCAGTGGGAGCAGCTTGCCCGGACGAGGCGTGGGGCCGGCGGACTGAGCCCAGACGTCTGGGGTGGCAAGGGAAGCTGCGCCACCCAAGGCGGTTGCTGTGAGCGCTGTTCGCTGCAACCACTGCCGGCGGTTCTGGTAGGCCGCCTTGGCCGTGATCTCACTGGGAAATGGGTGGTTGAAGCCGTCTTTGTCAGTGCGGATGAGCATGGGGCGGTCCTGGCTGGTGCAACGCCCTGCGCAGAAGATGCCGCGCAGAACTTGCCGTGGGTCGTCGGACAGCCGCGATTCTTACAAAGTTCCGGGACGGGCCGCGCTGGCCCGCCCGCTTGACCCCACCATGGGGATCAGAGTTCGCCGTAGCTGTGCAAGCCCGACAGGAACATGTTCACGCCGAGAAAAGCAAATGTCGTGACAGCCAGACCCACCAGCGCCCACCACGCCGCCACGGTGCCGCGCAGGCCCTTCATGAGGCGCATGTGCAACCAGGCTGCGTAGTTCAGCCAGACGATCAGCGCCCAGGTTTCTTTCGGGTCCCAGCTCCAATAACCGCCCCAGGCCTCGGCCGCCCACAGGGCACCGAGCACGGTGGCGATGGTGAAGAAGGCAAACCCCACGGCAATGGCCTTGTACATCACGTCGTCCAGTACCTCGAAGCTGGGCAGGCGCTCCGCGATGCGCTTGCGCCCCAACATGATGGAGGCCACGATCAGCGCCGACACCCCGAAGTAGACGAACCAGTAGCTGCCACCCTTCTCGGCCGCCGACTGGCGGAACACGATGGGCTCCAGGCACAGCACCAGACCCAGGATCCACAGCGGTGCGAGCTTGTACCAGCGGGTTTCGTTGGCGCTCTGTTTGATGAGGTAGGCGAAGGCCAGCATGGCCGCGATGGCAAAGGTTCCGTAACCGATGAAATTGGCCGGCACGTGCAGCTTCATCCACCAACTCTGCAGCGCAGGCACCAGGGGCTGGATTTCATGCGCTTCGCGGATCACCGTGTACCAGAGCAGGAAACCCACGGCGGCGCTCACCACCAACATCACGAACGCCCCCATGCGGCGGGTCTTGTACTGGTCTTCGTAGTACAGGTAAAAAGTCGCGGTCATCCAGCAGAACAGCACGAACACTTCGTAGAGGTTGCTCACCGGGATATGGCCGATGTCGGGGCCGATCTGGTGGCTTTCGTACCAGCGCACCATGGTGCCGATGAGCGCCAGCGTCACCGCCACCCAGGCCAGGCGCGAGCCCAGCAGTTCGAAAGTGTCCCCAGCGCGGGTGAACATGCCGAGCCAGTAAAACGCGGTGCTCATGAAGAACAACATGCTCATCCACAGGATGGCCGACTGGCTGGAGATGAAGTACTTAAGCATGAACAGCTGATCGGCGCGCGCCAGATCGGCGGTGCCGGCCGGGGTCTGGTAGAGCCAGATCGCCAGCAGCGCAAAGGCCGCCACAGCCACCGACAACGCACGCAGTGGCCGCCAGAACCAGCCCAGCCAGATCAAGGAAGGTGCAGTACCCGCCAGGATGGCCTTCTCGTAGCCGTCCATGGCCGAGCCGTAGAGTGCAAACGCGATGGCCGTGCCCGCCACAATCAGCGCGGCAAAGAGCCAGTCCCACACATTGCGGCGCGCAAAATAGCCCGGCTCCAGGCCTTGGCCACCCCGGTTCTTTTTCAGTTCGATGGTCTGGTTCGCGGTGGCGGTATTCATGCTGGCACCTTCAACAACTGGGTCTTCAAAAGTTCAAATTCGCGGTCGGCTTCCATCGTCTTGCGGTTCGACGACAAGGCCATGCTGGCCTGCGAGGCCTGCCCGCCCGACGGCGAGAGCCACACCCACAAACGGCGCTCGCGCACGTACAGCATGGCGAACACACCAATGATCAGCAACAGGCAACCGAGGTAGACGATGTTCTGGCCCGGCGCACGCGCCACCTGGAACACGCTGGCCTGCACATGCGTGAAGTCCTTGAGCTGGAACGTCATGGGTGCCGGGTAGAAAAAGGTGTCGCTCAGGCTGATGACCGCCTGCGTCATGAACTGCTGCGTTGCGTCGTTGCGTTCCACAGGGGGCAAGCCGGCACGCTCACGGCTGACTTGCAACAGCTCGAACAGGGTGCCATTGAGGATGCGCACCAGCACCTCGCTGGCGCGCTCACGCTCAGCCTCGGGCACATTGCCCTCAAGGAAATTCGACACTGCCTGCAAGCCGCCCTGCACCAAGGGTTTGGTGGTGGCCAGGCCGTTCACCGCGGCCACGGGTGTGATCAAGTCCGACGGTTCGGCACCGGCAAACAAGGCCAACGCGCGAGTAGCTGACGCCATCAGGGCTTCGGCCAGCTCCGGGCGCCCGTCTTCGACAGCCGACACCGCGTAGCGGCGCACCGCAAGTTCGCGCATCTGCGGATCATCCAGCGCGGCGCGCAATCGCACGAAACCGTCCATGCTGTCGTTCTCGTCCACCGGAATGCGCAGGTAGCGGAACGGCTCTGACGGTGTTTCGCGCAGGCCCAGCAGGTACATGCGTGCGCCTTCAATCTCCATCGGCAGCATGTAGTTGTGATACTCCACCGCCTGGCCGGCCGCGTCGCGCAGCTTGTAAGTGATGCTCGGGCCCACGTTGCGCAAGGTCTTCTCGGTGGTGGTCTTGTGGCCGCTGCCCAGTCGGCTCTCGATCGAGCTGCGCAGATCGACCTTGCGCACATCCACGCCCGCCGCCGGGTTCACGCCGGCGAAGTTTTCCACGTTGATCGTGCGCAGGCCGGTGTACTCCAGCACCAGCTGGTCGTCGCCATTGCTCAGCGCACTGGAGCTGCCGATCGTGCCTTCAATCTCGAACGGCCGCGTGGGCCGGTTCAGCGGCACGGCTTGCAGTTTCACGCGCGAACCACCGTCGTCAAAACTCGACTGGTAGATGTTGATGCCGCGGTGGCTCGCCGGGTGGTTCACCTCCACGCGCGCCTCCTTCTTTTCGCCGGTCTCGAAGTCGGTGATCACGATGTCGCTGGCAAAGAGCTTGGGCATGCCGGTGTCGTAATACTCGACAATGAATTTCTTGAGCTCGACCGAAAACGGCAGGTCTTGCAGCAGCACGCCGGTGGGCTGTGCCAGGATGGCCGTGCTGGCGGTCGTGCCCTCGGTCACCAGCAGGTTGGCGCGAAAGGTGGGGTTGCTGGCCGAGAGACGGTGCTGCGCCGGAACATCGGCGATCAAGCCACCCCCGGTAAAGGCCGACTTGCCGTTGAACCAGGTCTGGGCGCGCACCATCAGGTCGCCATCCAGCAAGCCGCCAATGCACACCAGCACGATGGCGCTGTGCGCCGCGATGTAGCCGATCTTGTTGGCCGCGCCGGTCTTGGCCGCCACCATCCAGCCCTGCCCCAGCGGGGTTTCGCGCGACTGCAGCTTCACCTTCCAGCCTGAGCCCAGCAGTGTCTGGCCGATGCGGTTGGCTGCGACTTGCGGCGTTTCCACCAGGGTGCTTTCGGCGCGGTGCGGGAAGGCCTTCAGGCTTTGCTCACGGATGTTTTCCTTGTACGCCTTGAAATCCGCAAGAATCTTGGGTGTGTTTCGGGCAATGCAGAGGCTGGTGCTGACGACCAGAAAGGCCAGGATCAGCAGAAACCACCAGGCGCTGTAAACCGAGGTCAGGTGGGCACTGGCGAACACATCCGCCCAGAAAGGCCCGAACTGGTTGACGTAGTTGTTGACAGGCTCGTGCTGCTTGAGAACCGTCCCGATCACCGAAGCGATGCAGATCACGGTGAGCAGCGAGATCGAGAACCGCATCGACGACAACAACTCCACCGTTTCGCTGACGATGCGCGAGCCGGTTCGAATGTGCAGGCCTTGGGTGGAAACGGTCATGGAAAAGAAGGGAGAACGGTTCAACAAAAAGGGCGGTTCCAGTGTTCCCGGAACGCGCCCTGTTGTGATGCTGTTTTTCGCTGGCGGTTCACCGCCTGAAGGCTTTATTGCATTGTGCCGGCAAATATTAACAACTGCTTATATCCCGGCCATCCACCAAGGGCAAGTCCCCTCGGAGGATTTCAACGCAGGCCTGCGATGTAATCGGCCACTGCCTTGATTTCGCGGTCGTTCATCTTGGCTGCCACACCCGTCATCTGGGCGTTGTTGGCGCGGGTGCCGTCGCGGAAATGCCTGAGCTGGGTTTCGGTGTATTCAGCGTGCTGGCCGGACAACCGGGGGTACTGGGCAGGAATGCCGGCACCATTCGGGCTGTGGCAGCTGGCGCAAGCCGCGATCTGGCGGTCAGGGATGCCGCCACGGTAAATGCGCTCACCCAGCGTCACCAGATCTTTGTCGGTGGCAGCGCCTGGCGTGGCTTTCTGGGCCGCGAGCCAGAACCCGATGTTGCGCATCTCTTCGTCCGAAAGGGTGGATGCCATGCCCTTCATGATGGCGTTGTCCCGCTTGCCCGACTTGTATTCTTGCAGCTGCTTGATCAGGTATTCAGGGTGCTGCTGCGCCAGTTTGGGGTTGACCGGCGTGGTGGAGTTGCCGTCGGCTGCATGGCAGGCCACACAAACTTGACCATAGGCGGCTGCCCCTTTGGCCAGATCGGGCTTGACCGCCTGCGCCTGGACACTGAACGACAAAGCCACGGCAGCGGCGGCGCAAAGAAGAGAAACAGGCAATTTCATGACGGGACTGGCGTCGCGTGCGACGTGTTCGGGTTGAAGAATTTCGCGGGATGTCTGCTTACAGCCATTCGATTTTACAATGCAGACTCGGGAAACCCCCTCAATGACCCAGCACCACACTCCAGCCAACACCCCTGCTTCCCCGTCCGCGGACGTCAAAAGCCCCCAAGCCCGGACACCCCACGCTGGAAAACCCGCCGATTCGGTCAACCCCGACGTCAAGATTGCGCACGGCTGGTTGCACACTGCCCGTTTTCTCACCACCGCACCACAGCTCGAACACCTGCCACCCCTCACGGTGCCCGAGGTGGCCTTTGTCGGGCGTTCCAACGCTGGCAAATCGACCTGCATCAACACCCTGACGCAGCAGAAGCGACTGGCATTTGCCTCCAAGACGCCAGGGCGCACACAGAGCATCAACCTTTTTTCGCTCGGCAAACAGGGCGTCACCGATGCCGTGCTGGCCGACCTCCCCGGCTATGGCTACGCCGCCGTGCCGCGCGAGGCCAAGCTGCGCTGGCAGCGTGTGATGGGCAACTACCTGCTCACGCGCGAAAACCTCAAGGGCGTGGTGCTGCTGATCGACCCGCGCCTGGGGCTGACCGAGCTGGACGAGATCCTGCTCGAAGTGATCCGTCCGCGCGTCGAAGCCGGTCTCAAGTTCCTGGTGTTGCTCACCAAGTCCGACAAACTCAACCACGCCGAAGCGCAAAAGGCCCTGTCGATTGCGCGACTGCAATCGGGCGGTGGCGAAGCGAGACTCTTCTCGGCCTTGAAAAAAAAGGGGCTGGACGAAGTGGCCCAGATGCTCTGGCGCTGGACACATGAAGACGGTCCTTCCGGGGCCGCACCGGCCCCCGCCGCCGAGCCCGAAGACGAGCCCCCCGCCCTCGATTAAAGCTGCGCGGGCACCAGGAGACAGCCCGCCATGATCGACACCTTTCAACAAGCCCTGCCGCACGGCATCACATTGAGCTGCCGCGCCGCTGGAGAGCGCGGTCGTCCAGTGCTGCTGTTTCTGCACGGTTTTCCTGAAGCCGCGTTTGTGTGGGAGGAGCTGCTCGCGCACTTCGCGAAGCCGGAGCACGGCGGCTACCGGTGCGTGGCGCCCAATCTGCGCGGTTTTGAGCACTCCAGCGCGCCGACTGACGTGGCGGCCTACCGTGCCAAACCGCTGGTACAGGACCTCACCGCACTCATCGAAGCCATCACGCTGGACAGCCCCACGCCGGGACAACTCGCGTGTCTGGTGGCTCACGACTGGGGCGGTGCGCTGGCCTGGAGTGTGGCGGCGCAATACCCAGCCATCATGCGCCGGCTTGCCATCGTCAACGCGCCCCACCCGGCCACCTTCCAGCGTGAACTGGCGAACTCACCAGGACAGCAGGCGTCCAGCGCCTACATGAACTTCCTGTCGCGCCCGGATGCGCCCGCCCTGCTCGCCGAAAACGACTTCGCCCGCCTGTGGCCTTTCTTCACCAACATGGCCGCCGACAGCGGGCCCATGCCCTGGCTCGACGACACCACACGCCAGCGCTACCGCGAGGTCTGGAGCCTGGGTCTGCACGGCCCCTGCAATTACTACGCGGCATCACCTCTGCGTCCACCCACCGCCAGCGATCCGGGTGCTGTGGCTGTACAGCTGCCACGCGAACGCGTCACGGTGAACGTGCCCACGCTGGTGGTCTGGGGGCTGGGCGACACCGCTCTGCCCGAGGCATTGCTCGACGGGCTGGATGCCTTTGTGTCCGATTTGCGTATCGAGCGGGTGCCCGGTGCGACGCACTGGATCGTGCACGAGCAGCCGCAGCAGGTGGCGGCGCTGGTCGGCGATTTCCTGAAAGCTTGAGCGGCCGTTGTCAGAGACCGGCGTAGAACGACGTTTCACCCTCGGGCCGCGTCTTGAAGCGCTTGTGCACCCAGTAGTACTGCTCGGGCGTCGTTCGAATGAAGCCTTCGAGGTAGATGTTCATGGTGGCCGTGTCGGCCTCCACATCGCCAGTGGGGTAGTGGGCCCAAGGCGAATGCACCGTGACCTCGTAGCCCTCTTTCGTGAGGCGGCTGACCACCGGCACCACACGCGCCCGGGCCATGCGCGCAAACCGCGAGAGTGACGTGATGGTGGCGGTCTGCACGCCGAAAAACGGCACGAAGACCGAGTCGCGTTTGCCGTAGTCCATGTCGGGCAGCAGGTACATCGGCAGACCCTGGCGGAGTGCTGCCACCAGCGGCTTGAGGCCCTGGCGCATGGCCACGATGTGGGGTTCGCCAAAACGCTGGCGGCCTTGCGACATCCAGCGGTCCACATCGGCATTGAGTTGCTCGGCGTAAATGCCGCAGAAACGGCGGTCCAGATGGGCGGTGAGCGCGGTCCATCCCGCGTCCATGCCCACAAAGTGCGGCGCGAACAGCACCGTGGGCTCGTTGCCCGCCAGTGCCTGCAGATCGCCGGTGAGTTTGAGGCGGCCGCGGATGGTGGCGTCGCTGGCCTCCCACAGCCAACTGCGGTCCAGCCAGGCCTGGGCGAAATAAACAAAATGCTGGCGCACCGCGCGGTTGCGCTCAGCAGCACCTTGCTCGGGGAAACACAGACCCCAGTTGGTGAGCGCAATGCGCCGGCGGCGCACCGCCACGAGGTGCAGCGCCCGACCCAGCAGCCAGCCCAACGCCCGCACCCACGACAAAGGCATGTGGGCCAGCACCCGCATGAAAACCAGGCCCAGGCGGTTGGCGATGCCGCCGGGCGGCAGCTGATGCTCGGAAACAGGAACGGGCTGGGACATCAGCGAGCGGACGGTGGGGTCTTGTAGCGGTCGTACGACCAGAGGTACTGGGCCGGGCATTCTCGCACCAGCGCCTCCATGGCCCGGTTGATCTGGCCAGCCGCCTGCACGGGGTCGCTGTCCAGGGCTCCACATCCCCGCACATGCACCACATAACCCCGGCCCCAGCTCAAACGTTCGCCCCAGCTCAGCAGCACCTGCGTGTTGCCGCCCTGGGCCAGGCGCGCCGAAAGCGTCATGGTGTAGGCCTCGCGCCCAAAGAACGGCGCCCACACGCCTTGCCCGTCGGGCGGCACCTGGTCGGGCAACAGGCCCACAGCGTCGCCCGCCCTGAGCGCCTTGATGAGTTGTTTGACACCCGCCAGCGTGGTGGGTGCGGTGTGCAGTCCCGGACGCCGGCGCGCGCCCGCCACCAGTTCGCGCAGTGCGGCCTGGCGCGCCGGGCGAAACAGCACCGTCATGGGATGGCGGGCACCAAAGCGCTGCGCGTAGGCCTGGGCGGTGATCTCGAAGCAGCCCAGGTGCGGCGTGAGAAACAACAACCCGGCACCTTGTGCCTGCGCGGCCTCGATGTGTGCCGCACCTTCCCAGCCCACACGCACAGGCCGGCCGAGCCAGAGCCGTGGAAGCTCCGCCACGAGCTTGCCGGCCTCACCCACAGAGGCCCATGTGGCCCGACGGGGACAAGCCGCCTGCTTCGCGTGGGCCAGCAGGCGGCGACGGTAGCGACCCGACGCCAGGAAGCTCATCCAGCCCAGCACCCAGCCCAGCGCATGCAACACCGGCAGCGGCAACAGACTCAGGGCACGAAAGAGGAAGTGGACTAGCGAGGCCAAGGAGGTGAGGGTGTGGCCCCGGTCACAAGTTGTTCGGGGGACAGTCGGGGCATGGGCCTTGATCTAGAATTCGTTCATCGCCGAGTTACTGAACTAATTGCGGGGCGATTCATAAATTCCGCTAAAGCGTTCGCCGAACTCTGACTGACCGGCAACGCCGATCAACCAACTTGGAGTTTAACCATGGCGAACGACTTTCTTTTCACCTCCGAATCCGTCTCTGAAGGCCACCCCGACAAGGTCGCTGACCAGATTTCCGACGCGATTCTCGATGCGATCTTCACCCAGGACCCGCGCAGCCGCGTGGCCGCCGAGACACTGTGCAACACCGGTCTGGTGGTGCTGGCCGGCGAGATCACGACCAATGCGCACGTGGACTACATCCAGGTGGCGCGCGACACCTTGAAGCGCATCGGCTACGACAACACCGAGTACGGCATCGACTACAAGGGCTGTGCCGTGCTGGTGGCCTACGACAAGCAGAGCAACGACATCGCCCAGGGTGTGGACCACGCGTCCGACGACCACCTCAACATCGGTGCGGGTGACCAGGGCCTGATGTTCGGCTACGCCTGCGACGAGACGCCCGAGCTCATGCCCGCGCCCATTTATTACGCACACCGGCTGGTGGAGCGCCAGGCCCAGCTGCGCAAGGACGGGCGCCTGCCGTTCCTGCGCCCCGACGCGAAGAGCCAGGTGACCATGCGTTACGTGGACGGCAAGCCGCACAGCATCGACACCGTGGTGCTGTCCACCCAGCACAGTCCCGACCAGAGCGAAACGCCCACCAAGATGAAAGCCTCGTTCGTCGAGGCCATCATCGAAGAGATCATCAAGCCGGTGCTGCCGAAAGAGTGGCTCAAGGAGACGCGGTACCTGATCAATCCGACCGGGCGCTTCGTCATTGGCGGCCCGCAGGGCGACTGCGGACTGACCGGGCGCAAGATCATCGTGGACACCTACGGCGGCGCCTGCCCGCATGGCGGCGGCGCGTTCTCGGGCAAGGATCCGTCCAAGGTCGACCGCTCGGCGGCGTATGCCGCGCGCTACGTCGCCAAGAACATCGTGGCTGCCGGCCTGGCCAAGCAGTGCCAGATCCAGGTGGCCTACGCCATCGGCGTGGCGCGCCCGATGAACGTGACGGTTTACACGGAAGGCACCGGCGTGATTCCCGACGAGCAGATCGCAGCCCTGGTGAATGAACACTTTGACCTGCGTCCCAAGGGCATCATCCAGATGCTGGACCTGCTGCGCCCGATTTACACCAAGACCGCCGCCTATGGCCATTTCGGCCGCGAAGAGCCCGAGTTCACTTGGGAGCGCACCGACCGTGCCGCCGCACTGAAGCAGGCTGCCGGACTGTAAGCATTCACTTACGTAAGGATCACAAAGCCCCGGCGCCCAAGCCCCGGGGCTTTTTTTCGCCTGAAGTGGGGGCGATTGACCCCGCAGTCCGGTGATCGGTCCCGGCTGAATTTTTGGCGCCAGCGTCCGATAAGGAAGTACGAGCAATTGCTTGCCCCGATCCGAACCGACCTGGAGCCCTTCCCATGGACACCTCTGCAACGACAAGCGAGCAGCCGCTGGCACCCGTCACCGATGAATTGCTGGCCGCCCTGAGCGCCGCGCGCGCCCTGTACGACAACGCGCCCTGCGGACTGCTGGCGCTGGACGCCGACCTGCGCTGCGTGAACATCAACCAGACCTTGCTGGACTGGCTGGGCACGGACCGCGACGAGGTGGTGATGTTCAGAAAACTCACCGACCTGAGTGCGCCCGATTCACGCACGCAGGCTGCCTCGCACGTCGAGCAACTGCTCCTCAGTGGGCGCACCGAACCGCTCACGCTCACACTGCTCCGCTTCAATGGCGATTTCCTGCACGCCAGGCTCACGTCCACCGCGGTCTTTGACGCGGAAGGCCAGTTTCTGCACACCAGCACCGTGGTGACCGATCTGGGCCATGTCCCGGGCCCTCACGCCAGCGACGCACCGCAGGACGCGATCCTGCGCAGCATCACCAACCGCATCCCGGCCCGCCTGGCGTACTACGACAAGAACCTGATCTGTCGCTTCGCGAACAACGCCCACGCCCAACGTTATGGCAAGGCGCCCGAGGACATGGTGGGCTCGCACCTGAGTGAGGTCGTGCGCCCGGAAGTCCTGCCCGAGATCATGCCGCGCGTGGCGGCCACGCTCAGCGGCAACGCCCAGAACTTTGAAGCCGAACGCACAAGCGCTGACGGTGGCAAAAACTACTTCGACATCCACTACATCCCCGATCTGCAGAACGGCGAGGTCGAGGGGCTGTTCATCGAACTGCACGACATCACCGAACGCCGGCGCACCGAAGAATTTGTGCTGCACGCCAACCAGGACCTCGAAGACCGCGTGCGCGAGCGCTCCCAAGAGCTGTTCGCCAGCGAGCAGCGCTACCGGCTGATGGTCGATGCCATTCAGGACTACTGCATCTACTTTGTCGACGAAGCCGGTGCGGTGACCGACTGGACCGAAAGCGCCCAGCGCCTGCACGGGCACCAGCGTTCGCAGATCGTCGGCCGTTCGTACGACACGCTGATGTGCAGCGACAACGCGGGCGAGGATGAGGTCGATCCCGGCCAGGTGCTGCGCCTGGCCAAGGACCACGGCCAGTGGGAGTCGCGCGGCTGGCGCCTGCGCGAGGACGGTTCTCGCTTCTGGGCGCACACTGTGCTCACCGCGTTGCGCAACGAGGTGGGTGAACTGCAGGGCTTGTCCAGCATCACGCGCGACATGACCGCGGCCAAGAGCCTGGAGGACGTGATGAACGACCTCAACCGCGAGCTCGAAAAACGCGTGGCCGAACGCACGCAACAGCTGGTCGCGGCCAACAAGGATCTGGATGTGTTCTCGCACATGGTCTCGCACGACCTGCGAGCTCCGCTGCGCCACATCGCCAGTTTCGTGAGCCTGCTGCAGGAGCAGACTGGCGATTCAACCGACAACCTCGCCCGCCAGTACCAGACCTCGATCGCCAAGGCGTCCAAACGCATGAGCTTGATGATCGAAGGTCTGCTGGAATACGCGCGGCTGGGTCGCGTGGCGCTGGAGTCGCAACCGGTGCCGCTGGCACCCCTGCTGCACGGGGTGATTGCCCACCTGAAACAGGAGCACCCGGATCGCAGCATCGAATGGACGATTGACTCGGAACTGCCCATGGTCCGTGGCGACGCCATGCTGCTGGCCCAGGCCTGGGGCAACCTGCTCGACAACGCGGTGAAGTACACGGCCAAGCGCACGGATGCGGTGATCAAGGTCGGCTGGAAGGTCAACCCCATGGGTGGACGCACCTTCTTTGTCAGCGACAACGGCGCCGGCTTCGACCTGGAAAAGGCCCAGAACCTGTTCGTGATGTTCCAGCGCCAGCACCATTCGATGGACTTCGAGGGCACGGGCACCGGCCTGGCCCTGGCCCAGCGCATCGTCGACCGGCACGGTGGCCGCATCTGGGCAGAAACGGCGCCCGGCGCGGGTTGCACCTTCTACTTCACGCTGCCGCTGGAGCAGCTGGAGCCCGAACTGGCGTTCCCGCAATCGTCGATGGCCGAACTCACGGTGTGAGCCACGCCGATCAGCGGGCATGACGCCCGCCGATAATTCGCGCGTGAATACATCCACCCTCTTCTCCCTGCAAGGCCGCGTGGCCCTGGTCACCGGCGCCAGCCGCGGTCTGGGATTGTCGATGGCCTGCGCACTGGCGGCGCACGGTGCCCGGGTCTGGCTGAATAGCCGGGACGCCGACAGCCTGCGCACCGCTGTCGAGCAGGCCCGCACAGCGGGTCAGCCTGCTGGCGGCCAGGCCCATGCACTGCCTTTTGATGTGACCAATGAGGCGGCGGCCAGCGCCGGCGTGTCCCATGTGCTGGCGGAAAGTGGCCGCCTCGATGTCTTGATCAACAACGTGGGGCAACGCAAGCGACAACCCCTGGACCAACTGCCCGCCCAGGCCTTGCGCGATCTGCTCGAGGCCAACCTGGTGTCGGCCTGGCACCTGTGCCGCGAGGCCGCACGCCCCATGCGGGCGCAGGGCTTTGGCCGCATCATCAACGTCACCTCCATCGCCGGGCCGGTCGCGCGCGCCGGTGACGCGGCCTACACCACCAGCAAAGGAGCCCTGGCGGCCCTCACCCGCGCACTGGCGGCCGAGCTCGGCCCGCACGGCATCAACGTCAACGCCATCGCCCCGGGCTTCTTTGCCACCGAAGCCAACACCGCGATGGTCGACGACCCACACACATTGGCTTGGCTGCAGCAGCGCACGTCACTGGGGCGCTGGGGCCAGCCCGGGGAGATCGCAGGCGCGGCCGTGTTCCTGGCTTCACCGGCGGCCAGCTACGTGACCGGGCAGACGCTGGTCGTCGACGGCGGATATCTGACCCATTTTTGAACCCCCGCGCCCAGGCGCCTGGATCAGGCCCGCTGGGGCAGGTGCAACACCACTTTGCGAGGATCGTCGGCAAGCCGGTCCAGCGCGTGGTGCAGGCGTTTCACCAGGCGGGCATCATCGATTGACCCGTCGGCCTCGTCCGGGGGCGCCGCCGAGACCAGCCGGAAACACAGCGTCAGTTCGGCGGGCAGCAGGGGCACCCGCTCCAGCCCTTTGGCCACGATGTGCTGGCCCAGCAGTTTGAGATCCTCTGGCCCGTCGACCAGCACCGCAAAGCGGGTTTCGGCAATGCGGCTCACCGTGTCGACGTCGCCCACCACCGCAGACAAGCGCGATGCCGCACCGGTGTCCATAGCGCCGGGAGCGCCGAAGGGCATCGCGCAAACGCAGCATGAGTACCGGGGCGATCGTCAGACCGGTCAGGGGGTGGGACTTTCAATGGCGCGCAGGCGTGCCCGGTTTTCACTGAAATCCCTGGCGCGTCGGTGCAGGATGTGAAGCAGCAGGGGAATCGCGATCGCCGAGCCGATCAACACCGCGTATTGCGTGGCCCAGCTGTCCGGCAACACACCCGCACTGCGCAGAGCCGGAAACGGGCAGGCCAGGTGCCCGGCAGAAAACCCAGCGCCTTCCAGCCCGCGCAGGTCTCGCCGCGGTGCCAGGTCCAGATGCACAGACCCAGGCTCAGCAGCACAGTCAATTCCGCCAGGCGGCGGAGCAGGCAAGCAAAACGCGGGGCCGGATCGTGTAACGGGACGAATCGATCCATGTCGGCATCGTAAGCATTCAAGCTTTCAAAACGCCGTCGCAACGGTGTCGAGGTGCGCCCCGCGCAATGCGTCCTGCGAACGCACTGGCATGCGCACACAGGCAAATCGCCTATCCTCAAAACCATGTCCCTCTACCGCGCGCTCATCTGGCTGAAGGCCTCCGAAAACCGGCTCTGGGTCAAGCCCGCCGTGGGCAGTGTCGTGGCGGTGCTGATCGCCCTGGCGGCGGCGGTGGGCAACCGTCTCATCCCGGCCGGCCTGCTCCCCGATATCGAACGCGGCACGCTCGACGGCCTGCTCGGCGTGATCGCATCCAGCATGCTGGCGGTGGCCACCTTTTCGCTGTCGATCATGGTGGCCGCTTTTTCGTCGGCAGCGGCTGGCGCGTCGCCGCGCGCCATCGAACTCGTGGCGGGCGACGCCGACACGCAGAACGCCATCACCACGTTCATCTCGGCATTCATTTACGCGATCATCGCCAACACGGCGCTGGGCCTGGGGCTGTATGGCAGCACGGGCCGCTTCATCCTGTTCATCTGCACCATGGGCGTGCTGGTCTACCTGATCGTCACCTTGATCCGATGGGTCAAGACCTTGTCGGTGCTGGGACGCATGGAAAACACGCTGTCCAAACTCGAAACAGCGGCGGTCGGGGCCATGTGCGCATACCGCCGCTCGCCGGGCATGGGTGCACGCCTGGGGCGATCTGCTGCGGCCACTGGCGTGGCCGTGCATGCCAACAAGGTGGGCTATGTGCGGCACATGGACCTGCTGTCGCTGCAGGACCAGGCGGTCGAGGCCGGGGTTCAATTGCACCTGCGCGTGAGACCGGGCCAGTTGGCTCACCCCGGCACGGTCCTGGCGATCGTCGAGGGCAATGCGGACGCCACCTCCGGGATCGACCTCGATGCGGTCCGCGCCGCATTCGTGCTGGGCAACGGACGCAGCTTCGATCAGGACCCCCGCTTCGGCCTGATCGTGCTCTGTGAAGTGGCGCAACGGGCCCTGTCACCCGCCGTCAACGACCCCGGCACCGCCATAGCAGCGATGAACACCATCACCCGCGTGCTGGTGGACGCCACCAGCGCCAACGACGACAAGAACGCAGCGCCTTTCGACCGGTTGACGCTGGTGCCGCTGGACCAGGCCGACTTCATCCACCAGGCCTTCGACCCGATCGCCCGAGATGGCGCCGGTGTGCCGGAGGTCCAGCTGCGCATGCAAAAGCTGTTGTCGATCGTTGCCGAAGGCTGCGCAGGCGAACTGGCCGATGCGGCACGCCATCAGGCCGAGATCAGCCTGCAACGAGCCCTGCAAGCCTTGGTGCTGGAACACGATAAAACGCACTTGAGTGACCTGCACCGGGCGCTGTTTTCGGGCACCAAACACCCCGCCTGAACGCGCTTTGCGAGCCCTTTGGCCCCTCCAACCCCAGTCCGTCGAGGTGAAAAAATGCCACCTCCACCTTGTAAACACCCTTGGGCGCCCTTATCATTAGCACTCGCTGGGGTGGAGTGCTAACAAACCTCTCCTCCAAGTGATCGGCGGACAACGCACGGCTTGCAGCCGGGCCCGACGACCTGAACCCTTTCCCATCCGTTCCAACTCCAGGAGATGCAATGAACCTTCGTCCTCTCGGCGATCGCGTGATCGTCAAGCGCATTGACAGCGAAACCAAAACCGCTTCCGGCATCGTCATCCCCGACGCCGCTGCAGAGAAGCCCGACCAGGGCGAAATCCTGGCCGTCGGTCCTGGCAAGAAAAACGACAAAGGCGAGTTGTCCGCCATGAACGTCAAGGTCGGTGACCGCGTTCTGTTCGGCAAGTACAGCGGCCAGACCGTCAAGGTCGACGGCAATGAACTGCTGGTGATGAAAGAAGACGACCTGTTTGCAGTCGTTGAGAAGTAAATCTTCTCTTTTCATTCCTTTTAACTGAATTCCGGAGAAATCAACATGGCAGCAAAAGACGTCATTTTCGGCGGCGAAGCCCGCGCACGCATGGTTGAAGGCGTGAACATTTTGGCCAACGCGGTCAAAGTCACGCTCGGCCCCAAGGGTCGCAATGTGGTGCTGGAGCGCTCGTTCGGTGCCCCGACCGTGACCAAGGACGGTGTGTCCGTGGCCAAGGAAATCGAGCTCAAAGACAAGCTCCAGAACATGGGCGCGCAGATGGTCAAGGAAGTTGCTTCCAAGACGTCTGACATCGCTGGTGACGGCACCACCACAGCTACCGTGCTGGCACAAGCCATCGTGCACGAAGGCATGAAGTACGTGGCTGCTGGCA
>JBBQKZ010000013.1:0-51692 GCA_038327405.1 Burkholderiales bacterium
CTGGCCATCCAGAAGCTGCAGGACGTTCAGCAGTTCTCGACCATGTTCCTGAACTACGACCTGCTGGCCCGCCGCTGGGTGCCGTATGGGTTGATCTACCCGTTTGCCGAAGGGCTGGCCGGTGTGCTGATGATCGCCGGCGTGCTGAATTGGGTGTCGATACCCGTGGCGCTGTTCATCGGCGGCATCGGCGCCGTGTCCGTCATCAAGGCCGTCTACGTCGACAAGCGCGAACTGAAATGCGCCTGTGTCGGAGGCAGCAGCAACGTGCCACTGGGCTTTGTGTCGCTGACAGAGAACCTCATGATGGTGGCGATGGGCGTGTGGATGGCTGTCCGCATGGGCATCTGATCGACGCCGACTGGGCCGGGCAACGCCTGGGTAAAGCTGCGCTCGCGGCTGTTGACGGCCTTGAAATTGCTGCCGTCGATGGCCACGACGGCGTCGGTGAACAGCTTCAACTCGCGGTACAGTATCACGAAGCGACGGCAGACATTCCGAATGCCGTCGCCGTTGGCGCGGCGCAAGTCCGCAATCGTCTTGAAGTCAGGCGCGAGCCGGCCGGTCGTAAGCGCGCGGCCATTCCATCTTGACCGCATGGCGCGGTCCGTTTTTGAGATTGCTTTGTCAGGCTGGCTGCCAGCGGTGCGGCAGCAGCTCGCCAATCTGGCTAGCTGTTGCCGCACCGCTGGCAACTGCATGCTGGAGATAACTACAGACGAGGCTGAATGAACCATAGCCAAGTAGCAGCTCCAAGGCCTATCCAAAGGAGAACGATCACGACGGCTCCCGCGCGGCTACTGGGCTTAGCATTCTTGGCGTCTATCCAAGTGTCCGCCTGGCTGCGGCAGTCAGCCAGGACATCTGGTGGCAGGAGCCGGATGGTCAACAAAATTAGACCCGGAAGCAGCAGCACGTCGTCCAGATAGCCGAGCACCGGAATGAAGTCCGGGATGAGGTCAACTGGGCTCAACGCATACGCGACCACAAAAAGACCTAATGCCTTGGCATACCAGGGAGTTGCAGGATGCTTACCTGCGAACCAGAGCGTGATGCCATCGCGCTTGGTTCTCCTTGCCCAGTCTTTGAGTGAGTTTCTGATGCCCATGCAGTGGAGTATGCCAAGTCGCCTTGCGCTTACGGCTTCCAGCGCGAAGACTGGCGCGTGCCGCCCCTAGTCCCGCGCTGACACTGACGCAGTCAAAATGGTGTCCCCATACGCTTACCGCGGGCCAGCGGGCGGCAGCGGTCATGAGCCTCATCCAGTCGGCGCGCATCAACGGGCATGACCCGTGGGCATACATCAATGACGTGCTCAGGCGTCTGCCAACCCAGCCGAACAACCGCATCGCCGAGCTACTCCCGCACCATTGGCGCCCATTGACGCTGATTGCGTGAACCATGTTTAGATCTCGGCCACGGAGTCGAAAATCAGCGACTAGTGGCGAGGGGTCGGCCAATCAGGATGGTGGTCGTCAATCACAAAAGCATGCGAATGCCGTATGCGATGACCAACCTCAACAGCGCCTGGTGCATGGGCGTGCCCAGCTGGCAACTCCGCGTGATCATGATCAAGCACTTCCGGGTCTTGCGCCGGCCAGACCCGGGATGCCACCCACGCAGCCAGGGCGCCAGCTCCACCCAAGACCGCAAAGCTCATAGGCATACCGAAGCGCGCGCCGAGCCAGCCGGCCAGCGGGTAAAACAACAACCAGCAGGCATGCGAGAGCGCGAACTGAGCAGCAAACAGCGCTGGCCGGTCCTCAGGGTGCGCAGACCGCCGCAACAATCTGCCAGAGGGTGTCTGCGCGGTGGAGTAACCCAGGCCGAGCACGAACCACAAAGCCATCAACGAGCTGTGTCCCACCACGAAGATTCCGGCAAACAGGCCCACCACCATCACCCCGATGCCACCGAGCATGGCCGTGCGATCGCTCAATTTCTCCAACAGACGTGGCAAGGCCAGTGCAGCCACCATGGAGCCGGCGCCGAAACTGGCGAGCGCCAAAGCAACCGCGCTCTGGGTCAAACCCAACCCCGCCTGCACGATGACCACGGTGTTGACAAAGACCATCGAGCCCGCCGCAGCCACACCCGCACTGACGGCGAGCAAGCCGCGCAAGCGGGGCGTGGCCAGGTAAATGCGCAGACCGCGCGTCGTGCGGTCGTAAATGCCCCGGCGTGGCGCGGCCGGATGGACCGGCAACACCACCGACACCACCAGCGCCGCCGAGACCAGAAATCCCACCACCGTGCCGGCGAACAAATTGTGAAAACTGATGACGGTGAGCAAGGCGGCCGCCAGCATCGGGCTCACCAGGCTTTCCATGTCATAGGCCAGGCGCGATAACGACAAGGCCTTGGTGTAGTCCTTTTCATCCGGCAGCACATCTGGAATGGTGGCTTGGAAGGTGGGCGTGAAAGCGGCTGAAGCCGCCTGCAACACAAAGATCAGCACGTACACCTCCCAGATCTGGGAGACAAATGGAAGCATCAGCGCCACCGCTGCACGCACGAGGTCCAGTGCGACCAGCATCGTGCGCCGCGGCCAGCGATCGGCAAACGCCGCCGCCACCGGCGCCACGCCCACGTACGCGATCATCTTGATGGCCAGAGCCGTGCCCAGCACCATGCCCGCGTTGTCACCAGCAAGCTCAAACGCAAGCAGACCCAGAGCCACCGTAGCCAGGCCGGTGCCGATCAAGGCGATCACCTGCGCGGCAAACAGATGGCGGTAAGTGCGGTTGGAGAGGATGTCCAGCATGTCGTTCTAGGTGGGAGTGCGTGCGGACCCTTCGAGCTCACGACGCTCAGAGGTAGCGGGTGATTTCCCTGAACTCGTCCAAGGAATGGCGCTGACTTACCCCCAGTGGGCCTACGAGGTCTTCAAGGCAGTAATCCAGATGGCTTTGAATCAAGGCCTTCTTGGCATGCTGGATTGCCTTCTCCACCGCCTGCAGCTGCTGTGCAACATCACCGCATTCACGTCCTTGCGCCAGCATCTCGATGGTGCTGCTCAGGTGCCCGCTGGCTCTGCGCAAGCGTTTGATGATGGCGGGGTGGGAGGCATGTGTGTGCGTTTTTGTCATCGTGGTCGTATCCCCTCAGGGAGGTTACTACAATCCCCGCACCGACACCCCATGCAAAAACTTCCGATGACCCTGCGACCGCCACGCTCCCTGCGCCCCGACAGGGCTGCGTTGGGTATGCGCTGGCTGGTGCTGCTGGTGATTCTCATGGGGACCTTCGTCTCATCAGTGGGAGGCATGAACTCTCATGGAATAGCCGCCATCGCGGCTGCAGCCCATGCCACTCCAGAGCTACAGGGCAACTCGCACGACCATACGCACGGTCATTCCCATGAGGATGGCGACAGCGAGTGGGCGGTGGCAAGCCATGTTGCAGGCGGTGATCATCCCCACCACGGGGCAGACCACTCGCACGACAAAGCCCACGCGCTGCCCATCACATGGGAGGTGGCAGCGCCGCAACTTCCCGTGTGGATCGGGCAAGTGAGGCTGTTGCGCGAAATGGTCCAGGTATCGCGGCTCGAACGCCCGCCAATGGGCTGAGACCTCACTCGTCTCCGCTCTTGCGCTGCGACCTGCAGCGCCCCCTTTCTCTTTCAGACCAACGGAGTCTTCATGCACAGTCATGTCCACGACAGGCTGCCTCGTTCGCCATGGGCGATCGGGCATCCCCGTCTCTTCTTGCTTTTTGCCTTCTTTGTGTGCCTTTTGCTGAGCACCGCCGAAGTCTTTGCCCACGCTGTCACCGAAGGTGACAAGGGCTACATCCAGGAAATCTCGGGCGTTAATCTGCTGCCCTTTGTGTACCTGGGTGCCAAACACATGATGACGGGCTACGACCACATCCTGTTTTTGTTCGGCGTGATCTTCTTTCTTTACCGCATCAAGCACATCGGCATCTACGTGAGCTTGTTTGCGCTGGGCCATTCCACGACCATGATCCTGGGCGTTTACTTCAACGTCGGGATCAACAGCTACTTGATCGACGCGATCATCGGTCTGTCTGTGGTCTACAAGGCGCTGGACAACATCGGTGCTTTCCAGCGCTGGTTGGGGTTCCAGCCCAACACCAAGGTAGCAACGCTTGTGTTTGGTCTGTTTCACGGCTTTGGTCTCGCCACCAAGATCATCGAGTACGAGATCTCGCCCGACGGCCTGGTGCCCAACCTGCTGGCCTTCAACGTGGGCGTGGAGATCGGGCAGCTGCTGGCTCTGGCCGTGATCTTGATCGGCATGAGCTACTGGCGCCGAACGCCCAGTTTCATCCGCAACGCCTACACCGCCAACGTCGCCATGATGAGCGCGGGCTTCATTCTGGTGGGCATGCAGCTCACCGGCTACTTCGTGTCGTGAACACCCAAGGAACATTCAACATGTACAACAGCGATTCCCCCACCCGCGCTGAACTGCCTTCTTCCAAGCAGCTTTTGCGCTCCACCATCCTGGCTGCCGTATCGGCCGTTGTTCTTCTGGTGGCCGTCGTGCTGCCGGCCGAATACGGCGTCGATCCTACCGGCATCGGTCGTGTCCTGCGCATGACCGAAATGGGTGAGATCAAGAAACAACTGACGGCAGAGGCCGCGGCCGACGCTGCTGCTGCTGCAGCACCCGCAGCGCCCGGGCAGGCAGGCGGCGCCGTTGGCATGGCCACTGCCAACGCAACTCAGCCTTCGACTCCAGCACCCGCACCTGCGCCAGTTGCCGTCGCCGCCCCCAAGATTGAGTGGCGCGACGAGATGCCCGTCACCTTGACGCCCGGCGAGGGCACGGAGATCAAGCTGAAGATGGCCCAGGGCGCCAAAGTGCAGTATTCGTGGATTGTCGAAGGCGGACAAGTCAACTTCGATACCCATGGCGACGCACCCGGTAAGTCAATCAGCTACGAGAAGGGCCGTGGCGTTGCGGCCGATGAAGGTGTGCTGGAGGCGGCGTTCCCCGGCAACCATGGCTGGTACTGGCGCAACCGCGGCAATGCCAACGTGAAGGTGATCCTGCGCACGCGCGGTGATTACACCGACATCAAACAAATGAAGTGATGGCTGGGCGCTGCGGCCTTCGCCGCTGCGCCTGCCAAGCACACAGTCTCCATAAACATCTTTGATTCAGCACACCATGAAAACTCTCAAATCCCTCGTCAGCGCATTCCTGATCGTCGCCTTCTTGGGCTCACTCGCTGGTTGCGATCGATTCGGCTCACACAGCAAGGATGGCGGTCACGGCCATAGCCACGAGTAATCGGTTGCACGAGTCCGGCGACCCAAGATGGGATAGCCGGACGCTCACACTGCTATGACAACGCAGCCATGGAGAGCTTCTTCGGAACGCTGAAGTGCGAGCTGTTCCATCTCAACAAGTTCGACACGACCGAGACGTTGAAGGACGCCCTTCACGACTACATTCGCTACTACAACGTGGATCGCATCAAGATCGGGCTCGGCGGCCTGAGCCCAGTGGCGTATAGGATGCAGGCCGCTGCGGCGGCCGCATGAAACCATAACTGTCCAAGGTTTGGGGGTCGGTTCAATCGTTGGTGGACACCATCGTTGCCGCTTAGACAGATCCCTTCAAGGGTGGGATGGCCGCGCGCTTACAAACAATCGTCGCCGACTTGGGTGATCCTCAGCAGCGCGTAGTTGGCGGGGCGTTCGAAGGATCTGATGTCAAGCAGCGTTTCGCACTTGAAATCGAGCAGCGGCGGTAGACCTGCGACCTCGTGCTCAAGCATGTTGTTGGCCCGCTTGCGAAGCGTGTCCCAAAACAGGACCTGGCGTTCGAAGAAGTCGCGCTGATAGTCCAGATGATCCTGTGGTGATAGAGGCACTGAATCAGGTGCCTCAACGGCATGCCGCGTGTTAACTAGCGCCACTGAAGTCGGTGTTTTCGACAGCAGTGTTGCCGAGTTGAAAATCTCAAGTTTCTGGCGCCCACGGCGGTTGGCCTTTGTGCTCCTGGATTTGGGTCCAGACGCTTGAGCGCCAGATCGCTTTTGGGTTGCAGTCAAAATTTATCCAATCAAGGATGGCGTCCGCAGACGCGGTGTGGGGGAAACGGTCAGAGTCAGTTCGCAAAGCCCTCAGATACGGTCCCGCGTCATTCGCTACCCCAGCGACGATGGAAGAAGTTGTAGATCGGGACATACACCAGGCCCGCGTACGCTCCGTAGAGAAAGCTTTCGATCAATCCGATCAGAAATCCCGGCCCCGTGAGCCACTTGAAGCCAGGCAACACCTGCTGCAGAAACCCGTGCATGTGCAGACTCATGGGGGTAGCCAGTCCATAGGCAATGCAGACCAGGTAAGAAATCGTAGTGGCTGTGGCAAGCGCCCACGAAACGACTTTGATATTCAGCATGTGCGCCTCCTAATGACGGTGAGGTTGGCGATTACTATCTGAAGCGATTGCACTGGGTTTGCCGGTCATGGCGTCCACGGGCTTCTTCGAACCACCCGGTTTGTTTTTGTCCCCGCCGTGACCACCATGGCCACCATGGCATCCGTGACCAGAGAAGTGCATGGCGAGAAACGCCACACCAAAGAGCACCCAAATCCAGTTTTCACTCAGCCAGGTCATGGCAAATTCCCTTCGTTGTTTCGCGCCGCGCCCAACGCTTCAACCGTTGATTCGACGCCATTGATTGGCGGCCTCACCCCGCCATTGGTATGAGGGGTGTCAACCTTCATTGGCAACCACCTTGGAGCGCTTGAGGAAGTTTTTCCATTGAGAAATCCGTGGAAAAAACATCGGTACGCGCTGTTGGTAAGCCCGGTATTGATCCCCAAAGTCCTCAAGAACGTTTCGCTCCTCTCGACGTGCAAGCATCCAATACACCAGCACGATCACGGGAAAGAGTGCGACAGAAAAGATCGTCGGCCAATGCACCACACCTTCGCCAAAGAGCGCGAGGAACAGACCGGTGTATTGCGGGTGCCTGGCGAAGGCATAGAGACCTTCGGTCGCGAGCCGCTTCTCTTTCTGCGCGCGATAAAGTTCACGCCAGCCTTGAGCGAAGAGGCCGATGCCAGAAAACAAAAGCACGTAGCCCAGAACCATTGCAATCATCATGCCCAGCTCACCGACGTTGAGCAGCGAAGACCACAGGCTGGCGCTCGCGTTGGTGTTGTCCAGCCCAAAGAACCGAACCATCACATAGATGGTGAGCGGAAACCCGTACATCTCCGCGTACAGCGCGATGATGAATGCTTGAACGAGCCCGGCGCTCGCCCATTCACGCCAAGTTTTCGGCGCCAAATACCGGTAGAAGATCCAGGAGGCAATCACCACCATGATGGCCGCGACAGCCCATACACCAGAGTGAGCAATGGGTTCGCTCATGGCATGGCTTTCTTTGGTGGAACGCCATGTTGCCCGTGCCCGTGGAGGTACCTCTCTGGGTCTGCAACAAAGGCATCGCGGCATTCGGGTGCGCAAGAGTAGTAGGTCTTTTGATCGTGGTCCGCGTCGGCGACTGCCGTCAGTCGACTCACCAACATCCCGCACACGGGATCTTTGAGTGTTCGTTCGTCCTTTTGGAACTTCATGCTTGGGTCTCTTTCGTGACTGATTGATGGGCTCACTTGCCCGCTATGGACGTGCGCACCGAGTTAGGCAATTCAATGGTTGAAGGCGAGGCAACAAGATGAAACTCCGCTGCCTATTTCAAACAATGAACATGCAAAGCTTCGGTAAGTTTGATGCGTCGATAGCGGTCAGTTGGGCGTGGTTTTAACAGCTGTTGCATTGGTGTGTATCCGAATCGGGGCGATCAGCGATCTGCGTCTTGATCCAGTTTTGCACCCCGCAAACGAAGTGCATTGGAGATCACTGACGCAGAGCTGAGGCTCATCGCCAATGCAGCTATCAAGGGCGACAACAGCCAACCAGTGAAGGGAAAAAGAACACCTGCAGCCAAGGGCACACCCAAGGCGTTGTAAACGAATGCGAAACCCAGGTTCTGTTTCATGTTGGCTACCGTGGCGACCGAGAGTGCGCGTGCCGTTGCGATGCCGCGCAAGTCACCCTTGACAAGGGTCAACTGAGCACTGTTCATCGCCACATCGGTTCCCGTCCCCATGGCTATGCCGACATCTGCCTTGGCAAGTGCGGGTGCATCGTTGATGCCATCACCTGCCATCGCAACAACCCGGCCTTCCTGTTGCAGCTTCTCGACCAGCGCCAGCTTGTCTGCTGGCTTGACTTCGCCGTGCACTTCCTCGATGCCAAGACGTTTGCCGACAGCTTTTGCCGTTGTCAAGCCGTCCCCAGTGGCCATGATGATGCGAAGACCCGACTTGCGCAGAGCCGCCAGAGCGTCGGGCGTGGTCGACTTGACTGGGTCCGACACCGCCAGCAAGCCAGCCAACTGGCCATCGACTGCAAGGTGCATGACGCTGGCGCCTTGGCTTCGCAGTTCCTCGGCTTGCACTTTCAATGCTGCTACAGAAACACCAAGTTGATCCATCAATGCGGTGTTGCCGAGCGACAGTGCCTTGCCGTCGACAGTGCCACGCACGCCAATGCCGGATTCCGAGTCGAACTGCTCAGGAGTGGACAAGTCGAGACCTTGCTCACGCGCTGCCGAAACGATGGCAGCAGCCAATGGGTGTTCGCTGCCTTGGTCCAGACTCGCGGCGAGGCGAAGCACATCAACTTCATTGAAGCCATTGGCAGCCAGGGCTTTCTCAAACACGGGTCGCCCTTCTGTGAGCGTACCTGTCTTGTCGACGATCAGGGTGTCGATCTTGCGCAGGTTCTCAATGGCTGCCGCATCGCGAAACAGCACACCGTTGGTCGCGCCCTTGCCGGTCGCCACCATGATGGACATGGGTGTCGCCAGTCCCAGCGCACAGGGGCAGGCAATGATCAGCACCGCCACGGCATTGATCAGACCAAACACCCAGCCCTGCTCCGGACCGAAGACGCCCCAGGCGAAAAAGGTCAGGATGGCAATGGCCACCACGGTCACCACGAAGTAGCCAGCCACGACATCGGCCATGCGCTGCATGGGAGCGCGGGACCGCTGCGCCTGAGCGACCATCTGCACAATTTGCGACAGCACGGTCGCGGAGCCTACGTGTTCTGAGCGCATCACCAGTGCACCACTGGTATTCATGGTCGCACCAATGAGCTTGTCGCCCACGCGCTTGGTGACCGGCAACGGTTCACCTGTCAGCATGGACTCATCCAGCGCGCTGGACCCCTCGACCACGATACCGTCCACAGGCACCTTCTCGCCAGGCCGCACACGCAGATGGTCCCCGACGTGCACATTGGACAGAGGAACGTCTTCTTCTGTGCCGTCTTCTGCGATGCGACGCGCTGTTTTGGGGGCCAGGCCCAGCAGCGACTTGATGGCCGCCGACGTTTGCGACCGTGCCTTAAGTTCGAGGATCTGCCCAAACAAGGTCAACGAAATGATGACCGCTGCCGCTTCGAAATAGACCGCTACCGCGCCGTTGGTGACGAAAGTCGCCGGGAAGATCTGCGGTACCAAAGTGGCCACCACGCTGTAGACAAAGGCGACACTCGTGCCGAGGCCGATTAATGTCCACATGTTGGGACTGCGGTTGATCAGCGATTGAACACCGCGCACATAGAACGGCCAGCCTGCCCACAACGCGACCGGTAGCGAAAGCACCAGTTCAATCCAGGTCTGCGTGCGTGGCGCGAACCAGCCCAGGCTGTGGCCTGCCATCGCCAGCACCATCACGGCAACAGAAAACGGCAAGGTCCACCAGAAGCGGCGCGAGAAGTCGATCAACTCGGGGTTTTCTTCATCGTCCAGCGAGGGCATCTCCGGCTCAAGCGTCATACCGCATTTGGGGCAATTGCCTGGGTGGTCCTGCCGGATCTCCGGGTGCATGGGGCAGGTGAAGACCGTACCGGCGGCTTGCGGTGCGGTATCGGCAGGAGTTGACGTCGACTCGACGCCCGTGTATCGATTGGGTTCGGCGACGAATTTGGTCAGGCACTTAGCGCTGCAGAAGTAGAAGGGCTTGCCGTCGTGCTCCGCGTGGTGCTCCGACTGCGCGGTGACGGTCATGCCGCACACCGGATCCTTCAGACCTTCTTCAGCAGCGTGAGGCGACGCAGGACTGTGACTGTGACTGTGACCAACGTGATCGAGAGTTGACTTCATGTCCATGGTGATTACTCCTCTTCCTTCTTGTTGGCTTTGTTGGAGCGCCCGCTATGGCCATGAAAGAAATGCATCAGCGGACAGGCGAGTAGGACGAGGTAAATCCAGTTACCAGCAAACTGGTCCCAGTTCTCGCGCAGTACGAAAAAACCAGCGATCGCAGCGACCATCCACAACGCGGTCTTGAGCGAGCCGATCATCAGCGGTGTGCGCTGTCGGGCGTCGGGTTTTTTTTGTTCAATCGTTGTCATCTGGACTCGTCCTTTTCTGGTCAGCGGATGCGATGGGCATCTCACAGGCTAGAAGGTAGACCTTGACATCATGTGAATGTCAAGCTCATTGCATTGCCCACCATCTGGTTTGCTAGCCTTAGGCCGTTCTTTTTTGGTCGCGATCAAGAATTGCCTTTCGCTCCTCGTACTGCTCGGCTGTGATCTCTCCGCTGGCCAGTCGGCGCTGCAGCAAATCGCGTGGTGTGTCGTGCGACCCGCGACGCCGCCGTCCAGGTCGCCCCCAGCCGTAAAACGCGATCACGCCAATCAGCACCACCCAGAAGAGCCACCACAGGCTGTGCATGCCGCCCATGGAATAGCCATCATTGAAGTACATGTGTTTCTCCTTTGGCTTCAGGAAGCTTTGGTGGTGGGTGAGGCGATGGCGTTCTTCACCCGCATCAGCCGCTCGCGCACCTCGTGTGCCACGCGCGCGACCTCGGGATTGGGCGTCATCTGCATCACGGCGACGGGATCCATGAAGGCGACGCAGAAACGACGGTCTGTCTCTTCGCGCACGACCACGTTGCACGGCAGCAGCAAGCCGATGTCAGGCTCTGCCTCAAGGGCTCGGTGCGCGAGCGGAGGGTTGCAGGCGCCAAGAATCCGATACGGGCGTCCGTCGACCCCGAGCTTGGCCTTCATGGTGGCCTGCACATCGATCTCGGTGAGCACGCCGAAGCCTTCGCTCTTCAGCGCTTCGGTGACGCGTTCGACCATCTCCGCGAAGTCCTTGCCGGCGATCTCACAGTGAAATCCGTAGGCGGTGGCCATCAGGTCTGAAGTCGTTGTGGGCGCGTTGCTCATGGCTTGCCCCTCACTTCGTCGCCGGGACCGACTGCATGCGGTCCATCGTCATCTGCATCATGGATTGCATCATGTCCATGCGCTGCTCCATCATGGCCTGGCGGGAGGCCATGTCGCCCGGCTTGCCCATCATGGCACCAGCATCCATGCCACCCATTGCGCCCATCATGCTCATGCCGTTCTGCATGAGCTTCATCTGATCGGCATAGCCAGGCATCGCCGCGCCAGCGCCCATGCCCATCGCCATTCCGGGAGCAGCCGGTGTTGCCTGAGCAAGCTGGACAGCGTGAAGCTGTGCAGCTTGGTGCTTGTTTTGCTGATCGCTTGTGGCGGCCCAGGCCAATGTGGTCAAGGACGCAGTGGTCACGACGGCGGTTGTGAAAAGTGAACGGGCGAATGTCATGGTGAACTCCAGATATTGAAAGGAAATGTTGGCTGTCGAAGGGATCGCCGTCTGTACGGTGGCGAGCCGTTGTCGGCGTTTTTCCAGGTCTGTGCTCTGTACCAAGGTACTGAGTCAAACGGAAAAGAAAGGCGGCTGAAAAGCCGGTGCTGGAGGTGGTGCGCGGAGTCCCGCGCCTTACCAGCGGCCTCTGGCTACAACACGAGTCGTGAGAAGCGGGTGCGCAAGGGCACGTGTGGGCATGGCGCCGACACAGTTGGCAGGAAATCGACCGCCGTGGCGCCTGTCAGTTTCACAAGCCATTTCGATGCTTTGGGGGGCAACATCGCGACAAAGATCGGATCAACACCCGATGGAGATTTGACGATGGATGCAGACCCATCGTTGCAAACCTCCATAGGTGTGCCCGTGCCCTTGGTTGGTTCACCAACCTGGCCAGATTCGCCTCTGATCTGGTTGAGCGAGGCGAGTGCGCCAACTGTCGAGAAACCACTGCCCGTTGCCACAGGGGATTCTGCCCCGGGCTCGTGCGCCAGACAGGCGTTGGCCCAGCCAACACCCAAGGCGAACATCCACACCATCAACACCGTAAGAACGGTGAAGCGCTTGGTTCGGTTGTTTGAATATTGGATCATGTTGTCAGTAGGCGGTTGGCACTTCTTATGCTGGACCTCCATGAAGGTGCAGGGCTTGATCTACATCAATCAGATGCTGGGGACCGGTACAGAGATGGCGGATACGCTGTGCCGATGTCCCACAGAAGCAAAGACGATGTCCGGGTACTGACCATTGATCTTGATGACGAAGCTCGGTCGGTGCAGCTTCGCAGCGTCACAAGAGACACCAACCTTTCGACATCCACCGTGTCGGTCTTCATGAGCGAGTCCTTCATGGCTGCACTCAAGCCGCCAGGCGCGCCGACTTGATGCACTCGGGCGAGAACTCGAAGGCGACCTTGGGGTCGGGTTGAACCAGCTTGGTTTTCTTTCCGGCATAGTGAAGCCGCGACAGGATGTCGCGCATCAGGTTCAGGCGTGCCGAGCGTTTGTCATCCGTGTGGACAATGTGCCACGGAGCGATGGCCGTGTGGGTACGCATCAGCATCGAGTCGCGCGCTTCGGAATAGTCTTTCCAGTGCTTGACCGCGACCGCATCGATGGGGCTGATCTTCCACTGCTTGAGGGGGTCGCGATGGCGCGCAGCCAGGCGTCGGGACTGTTCGTCCTTGCTGATGTCGAGGTAATACTTGAGCAAAGTGATGCCCGAGTTGACAAGCATCTCCTCAAACTTGGGCACCGAATTCATGAACTCCTCGTGCTCGGCCTTCGTGCAAAAGCCCATCACGTGTTCAACACCGGCGCGGTTGTACCAGCTGCGGTTGAAGATCACGAGTTCCTCAGCGACCGGCAGTTGCGAGACATAGCGCTCGAAGTACCAGGCGCGAAGCTCGCGGTCCGAGGGCTTGCCCAGAGCGACTACCCGGGTATCACGTGGGCTCAGGCTTTTGACGATACGCTTGATGCTGCCGTCCTTTCCGGACGCGTCGCGGCCTTCGACAAGCACGAGAATCGAGTCTTCGCAGCGGATGAAGTGGCGCTGCAACTTAACCAACTCGATCCGAAGGAGATGCAGTTGAGACTTGTAGTTTGCGTGGGCGGTCTCGGCGTCGGAGTCGGCGTCGCCTTCGCCAGGGCTGGGCGCTACGACTTCGGCGCTTGCGCTGTGCTTGTTCTTGCTGCGGTTCTTTGCCATGTGATGTCCTCAGATAGAAGTCAGGCCTTCGGATCGACGCCGATCGTCAGCGTTGAATCCGACGCGAAGTGATAGGGCGGTACAACCAAGTTGGTTGGCGCCGGTACGTTCTTGAAGACGCGCCCTGCTAGATCGAACTTCGAACCGTGGCATGGGCAGAAGAAGCCCCCAGGCCATGAAGCGCCAAGATCGGGGGTATCAGGTGTAGGCCGGAACGTCGGGATGCATCCGAGGTGCGTACACAGGCCGATCAACACCAGTACCATGGGCTGAATCGAGCGATCCGCATTCTTGGCATAACCGGGCTGCCCCGATCGGTGTGAGGCCGGGTCTGCAAGCAGATCGTCGTGGCCGCTCAGCCCTTGCAGCATGCTCAACGTTCGCTTGAGGACGAAGATGGGCTTTCCTTGCCACTCGATGGTGCGAAGCACGCCGGGTTCGGCGCTGCCTAGATCAACCTCCACAGGCGCACCCCCGGAGCGGGCACGTTCACTGGGGGCGAAGGACGCGACGAACGGCACAGCCGTTGCAGTCAACCCGATGCAGCCCGTGATGGACGTCGCAGTGATCCAGAAGCGGCGATCGCGGTCAATGGGGGGGTCGTGAATCATGGCCTGTTTCAGTTGGAACTGGATTGCAACGCGTGGCAAGGCGGCGGCTCCCGTCGACGATGCTTACTTCAGGCTCGGTAACTTGTCTTTCCAGTAGGCGTCGATCTTCTGACTTTCGGAATCGAAATCACCATGCGGTGCGAACTTGTTGCCTTGTACCCGCGGAGCGGCATCGATCGTGCTCTCCGTGGTGTCAAGCACGAGCATGCTCAGGCCAGGCGTTGCCTTGAAACTGTTCCAGGGCACCGGAACGAATTTTTCACCGATGCCGAAGATGCCACCCCGGCCAACGACCAGATAGCCGATCTTGCCGGTCTTGGGACTCATCACGAGATCGGATACGCTGCCAAGGTCTTCGCCCTTTGGCGTCAGTACGTCGGTTCCTATCAACTGATCCGACCGGAAGGCTCGCTCGCTCGACGCGACTGGCTTGGCGATTGCTAGCTGATGCTGCTTCCAACCCACCAGGTCCACTCGCGGCACCTTGCCATCGCGGAGGTCGGCGGCGTACCGTTCGTACAAATTTCGAGCAGACGTGAGCACCGCGCGGCATGCCTGACCTTCGCCGCGCTCAGCAAGAATGCTCGCAGAACCTACGAGCATCCGAATTTCGTATCCTGGCCGCGCTCTCGAATAGCCTCTCGAAATGCCACTGCCTGTCATCCCCGGATCGCCGTAACCGTATCCGTACAACGGGTAGCCGTAGCCGAGACTCGATCCACGCAGCCAGTACCCTTCCTTCTGCATCTGGTCGGAGAATGTCCGCAGATCGCCCATGCACGCGTGGTCAGGCTTCACATCGGCAGCAGCGACTTTGCCTGCGGAGGCTGCGTCTGCCGCTGCCACCAACAGCGGTGCAGGTGCCGCGAGCAACGGGCCTGCGGCGCCGAGCGACAAGGCCGCTGACAGGGCCGTGGCAACTGTTTGCAGTTTTCTGCCCTGGCGAAGGTGAAAATTTCTTTGCTTCAAGAACATATTTTTCTCCTGATGACTTGAACAATGGGCACGGCTCCAAAGTGAACCGTGAGCTTTCAAATGCGCGATATGTCGGTATCGCGTTTCAGCGCGTCCGACCAGTAGCTCGGACGGTCATAGTGCTCATACAGGGCTGACTCCAGTGGACGGCTCAAAGGCTCGGTGTGCACATAGGCTGGCGAGTCCTTGACGGACTGGCGCGTCAAGTTGATCGATACCGTCGCATCGAACCAGTTAACGTTGTCGATCCATTGCGGCGCGATGATCACCTTGTGTCCGAGCCACCAGTTGCTTGTGTCGACGACAAGATAGCGAACTGCCCAGGTCTCGTCGTCGATAAGCACGCCTTGTACGTGTCCGATGTCGCCGTCGCTAGCGTGCACGTTGTAGCCGCTGACCGTCTTGCAACTTCGAAGGTGGGAGTCGGCATACGATTCGGACTCTACCGGAGCGGTAGAGGAGTCTGCCGAATCCGGTGGGCTGTCGTAGCCTCGCGACGGCAGCACGGCGCCGGGATAAACCCCAGCGCCCCAAAACCCTACAGCGCCCCAGTAGATGGGATAGCCGTAGTACCCGAGATAGTCGGTCTCGTGCTGACGCGATACCGGCTTGTCGGTGTCGATGTCGGGGCTGTTCTTGACCTTCTCTCGGGTAAGCGAGATGGGCAAGATCTTTTCCGAAGCACTCGGTTTGCCGGCGGCCAAGGGCGAGATGAGCACCTTGCGGCTCGACAGCCAACTGCCGGCTTCGACGACGAAGTAGCGCACGGTCCAGGCTTCGTCGTCGAAATAGAGGTCCTTTACGTGACCGATGACACCGTCCGTGGCACCAATGGCAAAGCCCTCGAGATCATTTGTGTTGCGCAACATCGTTTCACTCCATCAGGTTCGCTGAATCGCGTGTCACAACTGTGGATGTGACAAAGGGCGCTGTCCGTTCGTCGCCGTACACACTGAGCGAAATGCACTTGGCGATCGGGGGCAGTCACCAACGCAAAGGCAAGGCGTTACTTACCGCCGACAGTGAGCTGACGTGCGGCTTGTTGGCACCAGAGCTTCGTGGTGCAGCGCACAGACACCGGCAGGTACCGCGCTCATCGTGTGCAGTGGGACGGAGCTTTTCTTCGCCTACACCTCTACACCACTTCACCTGCACTCCACCATCAAGCAATGACCATGCAAACAGAAACAATGAACGTGACCGGAATGACCTGCGGCGGATGCGTCAGTAAGGTGACACAGGCACTGACAGCACTGCCAGGCGTCGGGCACGTGAATGTCGCGCTGCCCGGAAGCGCATCCGTCGAATTCGATGAGAAACTGACCTCCCGAGAACACCTCCAGTCCGCCGTCAAGGGTGCCGGCTTCGGCGTCGCGGCCGGCGAAGCCGCGCCAGCAAGTCAGAGCAAGCATGGATGCTGCGGCTGACCTGTTGATTGGCGTTCAACCGTTTTGACCCGTGGCGGGGGGTGCATTGAGGGTGTGGCCCTTCGCCTGCATACCGACGAATTCGCGCGCGCCGACCCTGGCGCCGAAGGGTCTCGCGAAAGGTTGGCCGACCCATCGCATGGCGAAAGCTAAACCTCGCGGATGTCGCGTCTGGCAGCAGCCGATGAACCGATGAACCATGTGTCTACACAGGCCGCTTCGCTGCGGGCGCTGCGACCCGGGCAGCTCGTCTGGCTCGCGGCCGCCGTCTTCGGTATCTCGGCCGGCTACGGGGCGCTGTTGCCGCAATGGCAAGGCTGGCTGGCCGTCCTCAATCCCGGTGGTACCGCAGCGGGGGTTTCTCGCCACATCGGCTTTCTCAGTGGCATGTACACGGCAGGCGTGCTGGTGGGTGCGCCGCTGTGGGGGGCGCTGGCAGATCGCGTAGGCCTGGGTCGCGTACTGATCCTCGGGCTGGTCGGCTATGTGGCCAGCCTGCTGGTCATGCTGGTTCCCGAGCTTCAATCGCTCTGGGGCATGTATGCCCTGCGCGCGGCCACCGGCTTCTTCGTGGCCGCCGTCGTTCCGGTCGTCTCAGCACTCGTCGCGGAGCACACGCCAGAGTCTCAGCGCGCTCGCCGCTTCGCCTGGCTGGGCGCCATGTCGCTGCTGGGCTTTCTGTTCGGTCCTGCCCTCAACGTCGTTGCCCGATGGGCGGTGCCGTGGGTGGGTGGCGGCACGTCTTCCGCCGCGCTCACCGCACAGTCCGTCATCGTCCTGTCGGCGGTCTTCGGCGCGGTCATGATGTTGGGGCTCGCCAGGACGCTGCCGGAACGCATGGTCGCCGCCGTTGATGGTCCGAACGAGAAACCGGCTGTTACTACAGGTCTCACCGCGCTTCTTTGGCTCAGCGGAATAGTGGCCTTCGTGCTGGCGGCCTTCGAGCTGGGCATGGTGCTGCAGGGCCAACTCCATGTCGGCACGTCGCGGCGCGAAGTGGCGATGATGTTGGCGGAATGCGCGCTGGCGATGTTGGTCGTGAACGCATTGCTCTTCTTCACGGCTTTGCTGGACAAGGTGCCCGCGCGCCGCGTCGTCGGGACCGGCCTGGCATTGGCCGTCGTGGGACTGACCGTTCTCGCCCTGCATCGTTCGGACGCGTGGATGTACGCGGGCATCAGCTTCACCGCAGTCGGCATCGGGCTTATCGTGCCGGTCATCGCCTACCGCGCCGCCGGCACCTCGCGTGGCAGTCTTGGTACCACCATGGGTGGCTTGGCCGCAGCGGCAGGCCTGGGCCAGACACTCGGGTCGGCAGTTGGAGGCTGGCTGTTCGGCGCGGTGGCCCAGACCAGCTTCGCGTGGTTGGCGGCGCCATTGGTCGGGATATTTGTGATCCTCCTGGCTCGGCCGGCATGGGGGTCGACCGCACCCGATGAATCCGGGCCTCGCGCTCCGCGACGATCGATTACTCCCGGATAGAGTTTTTTTTCAGCGAACCCTTTGACAGCTCCCAACGCTGTCCAGCGCCATTTCAGAACCTCCGGCATGTCGTCGCCGTGCTCGCCGAACAACTGGCGATGCAGGTGCCCGAGGTCATCAAGGTGGGCCGTCGCACTGGCCGCGCCGAGCTCGACGAACATGCCGAAGGCGTGCACTCGTAAGAGATGGACGTGGACCTCAAGGCCTCCAACCGGAACCGCGACCAGATCACGCAGGATCTGCACAGCCGGCTGGCCTTGCTGCCGGCCGTGGTCAACATCGGGCTGCCGATTTCGCACCGGCTTGACCACCTGCTGTCGGGCGTTCGCGCCCAGATCGCCATCAAGGTCTTCGGCGAGGATCTGGACACGCTGCGCGGCCTGGCGGCCGGCCTGCGCGACCGCCAGGTCGCGATTCCCGGCATCACCGACCTGCAGATCGAGAAGCAGGTGCTGATACCGCAGCTCAAGGTGCGGCTGGAATACGACAAGGCGGCCAACTACGGCGTTGCGCTTGGCCACGTGCTGTAGTCGCTGGAGACGCTGATCGAAGGCAGCCGAGTGACGCAAAGCATCGAGGGCAACCGCCGCTTCGATCTGATGTTGCGCCAGACAGGCAAGCGGAGCCAAGGAGTCGCGTGGGCTTGAAACTCAAGGGGTTCGACGGGAAGCATCCAAGTCAACAGCGCTTGGAGACTTTGGCCGGGCTTGCACATCTCACCAGTGCTCTCGAAAGTGGCCGCGTCGTTGCAGCAGACTTCCATGGCCTCGGCCAGATCATCCATATCAACATTCATGCTCATCCCCGCCAGCATGGGGCAAAGAACAGCCACCGTTTTCAGGGCTGCAAATCCTTGCAGGGGAATCAGCAGACACAAAACGAGGACGAGCAGGCGGCAGATGCCAGCAATGCCCGTGTCTTTGGAACGATTGCGCTACCCCTGAGGGAAGTGACGAGCCCTAGACTGTGACCATCGCACGCAGCCTGCGCGCCTGGAGAACACATTGGACATTGCTGCACATGCGCTGTGGGCCGGAGCGGGCGTGGTGCTGTTGCTGCGGCGCAGGGCGCTGTCCCGCGCTGCTGGCGTCGTACTCGTTGCTCTGGCCGTGGTGCCAGACTTGGTACATACCCTGCCGGTGGCCGCGTGGGCGTTTTTCAACGGCCTGACGGGCGACTTCATGATCTATCTGCGAGCCCTGCCGGACCGGGCACAACCACTGCCGGCTGGGGTGGAGCTGTGGTCACACCATCTTCACTGCGTGTTTCACAGTGGCGTGATCGCTTTGGGTGTCACCGCCGCAACCTGGCTGTGGCTGCGCGTCTTCTGGTGGCCTTTGGCGGGCTGGTGGTCGCACATCCTGATCGATGTCTTCACGCACTCGGACGACTTCTACCCCTCCCCTGTTTTTTATCCACTGACGTACTGGGGCTTTGATGGCGTCGCGTGGAACCGGCCTGGATTCGTGATCGCCAACTACGCTGTTCTTGCTGTCGTCTGGGTTTGGCTGCTGATGACTGAGAAACGGTAGCCAGCGCTTGCCGCGAATCGCTGCGGGCGCGAGACCAAAGCTTGCACCCTGCACTGTTGCAAAGCCCATGGTGGAGAGCTCGCCAGGAGCTCCTCATCCGAAAAATCTCGCTTCGTTCGCTGACGCACAGTCGTATAGCGAGGAGTCTGCAATGCTGTCTTCGTCAGATGTTTTGCTTGTCTCAACGCATCAGGCTCAACGCGTCTGCCCCTTGACCTAATCATTACCACCCCAGGAAGCACCCATGAAACGAAACCATGTTTTCCCCATGCAAGCGCTGCGGCTTGTCACTGTCACCGCGATCTGGCTGTTGACTGCATCTGCCCAGGCGCAGACCAGCCCTCCGTCCAACATGCCCATGGGGGAAATGCAAAAGAGTGCGCCGGGCGCGAAGGACATGCGGGGCTCCATGATGATGGGCATGGACGAGATGCAGAAGATGCCGATGTCGGGTGATACCGACAAGGACTTCGCCATGATGATGAAAATCCACCATCAGCAGGCATTGAATATGGCCGAGATGGAGCTGAAGAATGGCAAGTCACCCGAAATGAAGGCGATGGCCAAGCAGATCATCGTGGCGCAAAAGAAAGAGATCGCACAGTTCGACAAGTGGCTCGCGAAGCAGAAGTGACGTGCCTGCGGCATCAGAGCGGGAAAATCAGTGACTGGTGGGAAACTGCAAACAGAACTGTGTTTTTCCCGCCCCAGATGTCACCGAGACGCTGCCGCCATGAGCCACCATGATCGCTTTGGTGATGGCCAGGCCCAGGCCAGCGCCCTCCGATGACGGATGGGCGCGCGCCTTGTCGACACGGTAGAACCGATCGAACAACCGGGGTAAATCGACGGCATCAATAACCTGGCCCCTGTTGTTTACACACAAGGCCGTGTCGTCCCCAGCGTGGGTGATGGTGAGTTCGATGTCGGTGCGGGGGTGCGCGTGTCGCAGTGCGTTGGACAGCAGGTTGCTGATCGCGCGCCGGATCATCAAGCGGTCTCCCTTTACGGTGCCTGCGCCCACCACCTGCAGGCAGACTTCTTTCTCCTCAGCGACCGCGTCGTAAAAATCCAGCAGACTGGCCACTTCATCTTCGAGTGAAACGTTTTCGCTGTGCGGAAGTTCGATGCCGTGATCGGTCTTGGCCAGAAACAGCATGTCTGACACCATGCGCGCCAGGCGCTGGAACTCCTCGGCGTTGGAGGCAAGGATGTCCCGGTAGGTATCGGGATCGCGACGCTGCGAAAGAGACACCTGGGTCTGGGTCAACAGGTTGCTGATGGGTGTGCGCAGTTCGTGCGCCAAGTCACTCGAAAAATCCATGAGCTTTGCAAAATCCACCTCCAGCCGCTCCAGCATGGTGTTGAGGCTGTTGGCGAGATCGGCCATCTCCACGGGCACCGCTTCAACCGGCATGCGCTGACTGAGCTTGTGGGCGGTCACTTTGAGCGCCCTCTCCTTCATCACCCGAAGAGGCGCGAGGCCACTGCGGGCCGCCCACCACCCCAGAAAGCCACTCAGTAGTGTGGCCACCAGCAGGTACAGCGCCAATTTCTGGCGCAACGCCTGCATGAAATGGGTGTGGTGCAAGGTGTCCAGCGCAAGCATCAGGCGGGTGCGCTGACCGGCAGGAGCAGCCTCACCGGGCGGTTGACCTGCAGACAACTCAACGCTCAAGCCGCGCAGCTGCCGGTCCCCATCAGTCCAGTCCATCGGTTGGCCCGCGCTGGTTTGCGCAGCCAGCTCCGTCGGAAAGGAAATGCCGCGAGCGCCATACAGAATTTCTTCGTTTCGAGTGATTTCAACGAAGAGACCATGGTGGCTGTCCATCAGCTCGTCGAGCTTGGCAGACATTGCGGCGCCCTCGGGGGTCTCGTCCATGATCTTCTGGATTAAGTGAACCTTGTCTTGCAAGTAGTCCCGGTCAAGTTCGACGAAGTGCTGTTGGGTGGACCACACCACCAGCAGCCCGAGGCCCAGCAGGACCGTGGCCGAGACCAGGGTGTACAGAACCGTCAGGCGAGCGGTGAGCGTCATGCGCCGGAACATCAGGGCTGCTCCGGCACTTCCAGCACGTAGCCCATGCCGCGCACGGTCTGCAGCAGGCGGCAATCGAATCCGTCGTCTACCTTGGCACGCAGGCGCCTCATGGCCACTTCGATGACGTTGGTGTCGCTGTCAAAGTTGACGTCCCACACCTGCGAGGCAATCAGCGTACGGGGCAACACCTCACCCTTGCGGCGCATCAACAACTCCAGCAAACCAAATTCCTTGGCGGTGAGATCGATTCGCTTGCCTGCTCGCGTGACCCGGCGGCGCAGCAAGTCAAGCTCCAGATCGGCTACCTGCAAGGTGGTGGGCTCCATCCCCGAGCGACCCCGGCGCAGTATGGTGCGAACCCTGGCCAGCAGTTCGGAGAACGAAAATGGCTTGACCAAGTAGTCGTCTGCGCCCAGCTCCAGGCCCTTGACGCGGTCATCCACATGGTCCTTGGCGGTCAGAAACAGCACCGGCATGTGGCGACCTTGCTCGCGCAGGCCCTTGAGTACCTGCCAGCCGTCCAGGCCCGGCATCATGACGTCCAGGATGATGAGATCGTGGTCGCCGTCCAGGGCTTGGTGCAACCCGTCCACCCCATTGTTGAGCAACTCAACGGCATAACCTGCCTCGCGCAGGCCCATGCAAAGGTACTCACCGGTCTTGCGCTCGTCTTCAACAATCAAAATTTTCACGTGAACTCCTGGGCAGGATTTTCGCCGCCAGCGGCTGCTCGCAACCGAACCTGACAACTTTGTAATGAAACCGACAGGTTCGTGACGGGTGGTCTTTTGCACACTGCGTCCTGCTTGAAACAGCTAAACAGGAGCAAATCAGTGATTCATCGACGTTACCCCTCGCCAACACTGCGGGCCATCGCGTTGGGCGTGCTGACCCTTCCCTTGGTGGTGTCCGCCCAGATCGCACCGCCGCCCGCCGAGAAGAACTGGCGCGAAGCCAACGATGCCGTCGGCCAGTTCAAACGCGGCCATGCCGACATTCTCAAGTGGGAGAAAGAGAACACACCCGTCGTGCACCCCGAGGCATCAGCTGCTGCCCGGCTGAGCCTCATGTCCCCCGAAGACGCCGTCCGGCAGGCCTGGTTGTTTCACCGTGGGCTGGTCAAGCCAATGAACAGAATTGGTGCGGCCAACGTGGATCTGATCGCCAAGGGTCAGTGGGCAAATGTCGATCCGGTCTGGCAGCGCAAGGTGGACGACTTCGGCGAACTGCTGGAGGTGGCCGCACAGGGGCGCAAGGCCTGGATTCAAGCGGTGGCGGCTCGCCAAGTGCTCAAGCAGCACCGCGACACGCTGGACGCTGCAGAGGCCGGGAACGAACTGGGTCGCCGCATGGTGAGCGTGGGCAACTGGAGCAAGCTTCAGCAGGCTCAGGTTCAGCTCGCGCAATCCTCCGCACAGATGAATGTGCGCCGCGCCCAGCACGCGGCCACCCAAGCGGAAGCTACGCTCATCAAGACATTGGGTCTCACGGGTGTGCATTCCGCCATCACCTTGCCTGACCTTCTGCCAGAGATGCCTGCCCAAGCGATGTCGCCGCAGGTGCTTGATGCGCGTGCCGCGGCCATTGCGGCACAACTGCCGCGCGCCGAGGGCATGCGCAATGGCGCCAACGCCCGCCTCGCTCGCCAGGCCTACCTCTCCAGCCACGCACTGGCCGTGAGTGCGCGCGAAGAAGTGCTGAAGGTTCGAGAGTTCATCACCGAAGAAACCGTTCTTCACTACAACGGCATGCTCAAGAGCGTGTGGGACTTGTTGGGTGAGGTTTCCAGTCAGTCCCAAGCGGTGGCCAGTGCCATCGAGGCGCAGCGGGACTTCTGGATCGCAGAGACCGATCTGCAGTGGGTCCTTCAAGGCGGTGCGCCCGACAGCTTTGTCTCTCTGGGCGGCGGAGGCGGTGAGCCCGCTGCTGCCGCTGGCCACTGATCACATTGCACGCATAGAAAGAAAACCAACATGAGTCTCCTCAATTCACGTCGTCAGTTTTTTGCGGGTGCTGCCGCCTCGGTGGCGGGCCTGGCAGTCGCTCGGTCTGCCATGGCCGCTTTGCCCGAGCCTGTCTACCAAACGTCTGTGGACACAGCGCCTCCATTGGTGCCCACCACCGGCCGGCCGTACAACCCAGTGGTCACGCTCAACGGCTGGACCCTGCCGTGGAAGATGAACAACGGCGTCAAGGAATTCCACCTGGTGGCCGAGCCGGTGGTGCGCGAAGTCTCGCCTGGCTTCAAGGTCAACATGTGGGGCTACAACGGCCAGAGCCCGGGCCCCACCATTGAGGTGGTCGAGGGCGACCGCGTGCGCATCTTCGTCACCAACAAGCTGCCCGAGCACACCACCATTCATTGGCACGGCCAGCGCCTGCCCAGCGGTATGGACGGTGTGGGTGGCCTCAACCAGCCCGCCATCCCTGTGGGCAAGACCTTCGTGTATGAATTCGAGGCACGCCGCCCTGGCACCTTCATGTACCACCCGCACGCGGACGAAATGGTCCAGATGGCCATGGGCATGATGGGCATGTGGGTCACCCACCCCAAAGCGAAGCACCCGCACATCAGCGAGGTCGACCGCGACTTCTGTTTCCTGCTCAACGCGTTCGACATCGAGCCGGGGAGCAAGACGCCCAAGATCAACACGATGCTGGACTTCAACATCTGGTGCTGGAACAGCCGTGTCTTCCCCGCCATCGACACGCTCAACGTGCGCCTGAACGACCGGGTGCGCATTCGTGTGGGCAACCTGACCATGACCAACCACCCGATCCATCTGCACGGGCACGAGTTTCTGGTGACCGGCACCGACGGCGGCCCGACGCCACCGAGCACGCGCTGGTACGAGGTGACCACCGATGTGGCCGTGGGTCAGATGCGCCAGATCGAACTCATCGCCGACGAGGAAGGCGACTGGGCCATGCACTGCCACAAGAGCCACCACACCATGAACGCCATGGGTCACGACGTGCCTACCATGATCGGCGTAGACCACCGCGGCCTGGTCAACAAGATCCAGAAAGTGGTGCCCGACTACATGCTCATGGGCGAACGCGGCATGGCCGACATGGGCGAGATGCAGATGCCAATACCCGACAACACCGCGCCCATGATGACTGGCACGGGCCAGTTCGGCCCGCTGGAGATGGGCGGAATGTTCACCGTGTTCAAGGTGCGCAAGGATCAGAAGCCGGGCGATTACAAGGACCCCGGGCCGTACAAATTTCCCGAAGGCACGGTCGCCCAGGAATGGACCGGCGCTCCATTGCCAGCGGTCAGGCCCAAGGCGAGTGCCGACGCCACTCCTGCAGTGGCCAAAGCCGTCAAGCCGACTGGCAAAGGCATGGCGCATTAAGGCCCGCACGCAGACAGTTGATTTCCCGACCCCCTGTTTTCTCAATCCAACCCCCGTCAAAGGCTCACATGAAACTCTCACGCACCTTGCTCTCCAAGCGTTCAGCCATCGTTCTTGCTGTCGCCCTCGGTGCTGCATCTGCTGCATCGGCAGCGGGCAACCACGCCGGAGGACACCACGAGTCCCCGATCGGCAAGCCCGGCGTTGCAGCCAAAGTTACCCGCACCATTGAAGTCGACATGGCCAGCGGCATGCGCTTCAAACCATCGGACATCCAGGTCAAAAAAGGCGAGACGATCCGCTTCGTGCTGAAGAACACCGACACCGTCAAACACGAGTTCAGCCTGGGCACCCAGAAGGAATTGCTGGAGCACTACGAGGTGATGAAGAAGTTTCCGAACATGGAACACGATGAGCCGAACAAGATCTCACTGGCGCCCGGCAAACAGGGCGAAGTCATCTGGCACTTCACCAACGCCGTCGCCGTTGACTTCGCCTGCCTGCATCCCGGTCACTACGATGCCGGAATGAAGGGTCAGGTCAAAGTCGCTGCCAAATAACCCATCAACTGTTACAGGAAAAAAACATGAAGACCACTCAGTTTGCGATCGCCGCTGCTGCCATCGCTGGCTCACTCGCTTTTGCCGGATCGGCCATGGCACAAACGACCATGGACCACAGCAAAATGGGCATGGCTGCAGCGCCGGCTGCGGCGGCCGCACCGGGCATGACCGACGGTGAGATTCGCAAGATCGACAAAGAGAACGGCAAGATCACGATCAAGCACGGCGAGATCAAGAACCTGGACATGCCCCCGATGTCCATGGTGTTCAACGTCAAGGACAACGCCATGCTGGACAAGGTCCAAGTGGGTCAGAAGATTCAGTTCGTTGTTGTCATGGACGCCGGCAAGATGGTCGTCACCGACATCAAACCGGGGAAGTGATTTTGACCAGCTGACCCAATGGGTTGGCTTGTGTGCCGGGATCGGTTTTCTGAACTGATCCCGGCTTTTTTATCGTAGGAGCAGTTGAGGGACGAAACCTGCAGGTCTGTCGGTGGCCGAAGATGTCACCTCGTGCTCAGTTATCGAGTCCTGTCGAACAACAGACCTCGCATTTTCCCGCGTTCTTCAGCGGTAGGCCAAGCTGCATTTTCGTGACTGGCTGTCAGCATTCCCGCTGAGTGGGTTACGAACGCCGGCTCAACGCGCCCCTGTGCATCGAAATGCACAAGGCTGTAGGTTTCGTTGACGACCGTTTCCGGAGCATCTCCTTTCAGGCGCACATACCAGTCGGCCAGACGCAAGGTCTGTCCTGCCATGGCTTCAACCGTTGCATCACCACGGGCCAGAGCCACGTACAAAGCGTGGGGGACAGGGTGGACTTCACCGCCTTCGTCAAGCAAAAAGACATAGGAGGCATGCGGCGCACCCTCACCGGGTTTGACAGATCCCTCGCAGAACCCGGGGCTGCTACCGACGGCCCTGGTGGTGCTGTACACCGGTGCGAAGCCTCCACCCGGCGTGCGGAAGTTGGTGGTCTGTCCTTGGTAGAGCCTCGCAGCCACCCACTGAACCTCACCGTCGTAGGTGTAGGCACGCAAGTCGAACTTCATGGCCTTTGGAGATCCTGGAACACCCATCGCCATGTCCGCCGTCGGCTCGTCGGCATTGACGATCATCCGTTCCCCGGGTGCGACGATGGTTTGAGCGACGTACTCGCCCGCCAGAATCTCCTGCCAGACCCGCTTGGTCAGCTTATCGCCCCGGTATGCGGCACGGCCGCCGAATCCCGCGACTGGCTTGAAGAACAAACTTCGTCGCGAGTCCCACAAACGCTGCGCGTCTGCAGCGACGGCCACCTCGGTGCGTGGCACATGCTCGAGCAGGATGCGCTGCGTCGCCTCAGGCACGCCAAGGGCCTGCATCGTTGCAGCGTCGCTGAACAGCACCAAGCGGCGCTTGTCGGCGTACAAGGCATGGGCCTGCGGATGCGGTGTCAGCACGACAGCCTGCTGCAGATAGGCCTCCCGCAGTGCCGCGCTGTCCTTTTGGACCAGGTAGAAGTCAGTCAGGCGGTTGTAGACCAGATCAATGGCCAGGTCGCCACGCCAAAGTAGCCCATTGCGCCACACAAGGGCGCTCGGATCAGCGATGACCGCGCGGATGCCGTGTCGCTCAAACAGTTGTTGGAACAGCAAGAACTCGGGATATAGGTATTGCTCCTGCGGCGCAGTATCAACAATGGCAATCGACGTCAACGAGCGCGGGTGTTCAGTGCTTCCAGACAAACTGGAAAGGCTCCATTCGTGGCGAAACATGTCAACGATGCGCTCCTCGAAAGCGACCACATCGGCAAGTGCAGGGACCATGGAATCGATCGATGTGCAGCACGCGCGCTGTGCGCGAGCAAGCAACGCATTGAGCATGGCGCCGCCAGCATTCGTATTCACCTCGATCAACCCCAGCTGGCCCTGATTGAGGTGAAAGTCATAGCCAAAGAAGACACTCAGCGGACCGCCAGTTCCCAGACGCGCGATGGCCGGCGCGGTTGCCAGCACTTGCTCTCGATAGGACGGTAGCGCCACCACCGACTCAACTGCCTGCATGACTTGAGCCATCTTCAGTAACTGAGGTGCCGCCACGAACACAGGCACTGCAGCAAAGAGATAGGGGCAGCGCTCACGAACCAGCGCCGACAAGCCAGGCGCACCCATTTCATGATCAAGAGCTCGCTCCATCGCCTTCCCGTTAAGACTCAAGCAGAAGCAGGCGCTGTTCAGCGCGCTACTCGATCTTCGCGACGCCAGGTTTTTCGGTGATTGCATAGCGGCGTTCACGGTTTGTTGAGGTGCGTGGGAACAGCGGAATGCCCGCGGGGATCGGTGAAACCTTCCACCCTGCCAAGAGTATCAGTGGCTTGCGTTGCTGTCTGCTCGCTGGACGGCCTGATTCCGATTCAGCCGCCTCCCCGAAGGCTTGTCGGCGTCCAAGCTTCAATCGGAGAGAAGTTGCGTACGGCAGGGCACATACACCATTGCCCAATGGGCGCACCGTAAGAAGCATGCGGTTGTATTGATACAGATCAACAGCATCACCACGGCGCGGCCCCACCTTGCAGTGCAAGCAACATGGATCTGGAATGAAGCTCTTCACCGCAACGCCCTGGGCTCTAGGTATTTCTGGCGCACTGACTGTCGTGCTGATGAGCGCCACCAACTTTGCGCTCCTTTCCGATTTCAGATGGCTTCTGTTGCTACCGGCCTTGGTCTGGCTCGCAGGCCTCGTCCTCTATTTCTCGAACCGCGACACGAACTCAGGCGGTCACGGCCGGGACATCGACGGAGTGAACTGAATGTGCTTCTCAGCCACCGCCAGCTTTTCCGCCGCCGCGTTTCTGCTCGGGGTCGGCACGCTGACCTTGAGGTCGGCGCTGGCGAATCACCAGCGAGGCGCCCTACCCTTCGCAGCGATCCCGCTGTTGTTTGCGATCCAGCAGCTGATCGAGGGTGTGATCTGGCTGACTTTCACAGAAGAGGCGTCGCGGCTCAACGCGCTTATGACCCACTTGTACTCGTTCTTCTCGCATGTGCTGTGGCCGGTCTATATCCCCGTGGCTGTTCTGCTGATGGAGCCGCAAGGATGGCGTCGTAGAGCGATGACGGTGTTTGTCGCGGCGGGAGCCGCGGTCGGCGCCTATCTGCTCTATGTGCTGCTGGCATACCCGGTCTTGGCAAAGCCGACTGGACAGCACATCGAATACGACTCACCGCACTTCTTCGCAGCCGTGACGATGACGCTGTATCTGCTGTCAACCGCGCTCAGTCCGCTGTTGTCCACACACCGCTTGGTGGTCGTGTTCGGCGTCCTGGCGCTGCTGTCGTTTGGTGCGGCCTACGCCTTCTATGCGACGTGGTTCATCTCGGTGTGGTGCTTCTTCGCGGCGCTGCTGAGCGCCGTGATCTTTCTCCACTTTGGCATACGCGAGCGAGAACGCAGCCGGTCGACCGACAACGGTTTGTCTTCGTATCGTTCACACCACGCACGAATGCTGCCGCTGAAATATGAAAGCAGAAGATTTGTCCAGTCTTCCATGGACCAGATCTTTGCACAGATCGACGATCACACGCGACTGTCCTCACACATGGGCGAACCCTCATGGAGAACAGGATGGGGCCAGATGAAAACCGAGCTCGACCAGGGGCAGGGACAAAAGACCGGATCAAGGATTCGCTTGTCGGGGCGGATGTTTGGCGTCGATCTTTCGGTCGAGGAGGTCGTGACGGAGCGCCAGCCGCCTCGCCGAAAAGTCTGGGAAACCACCGGCGCGCCAAAGCTCCTTGTGATCGGTCACTACCGCATGGGCTTCGAGCTGTCGCCCCAAGAGAGCGGTTCGATGCTCCGCGTCTTCATCGAGTACGCGTTGCCGGAACGCGGAGTCGCCCGTGGGCTTGGGCACTTGCTCGGCCGGTACTACGCACGGTGGTGCACGCAACGGATGGTTGACGACGCAGTCAGGCACTTCATGGCGCGGCCCACAGCACAACAGTCGAATTGATCTTTTTGGAGAACACACCATGCGCATACATATCCGAACCTTGATGGCCGCCCTGACCATGGCACTGGCCCTGAGCCTGAGTGGCTGCGGCTACAACACCTTTCAAAGCACCGATGAGCAGGTCAAGGCGGGGTGGGCCGAGGTCATCAACCAGTACCAACGCCGTGCGGACCTGATCCCCAACCTCGTGAACACCGTCAAAGGCGAGGCTTCGTTCGAACAGGAGACCTTGACCAGGGTAATCGAGGCCCGCTCGAAAGCCACATCCATCCAGGCCACCCCGGAGCTGATCAACGACCCCGCAGCGTTCCAGAAATTTCAGCAAGCACAGGGTGAGCTCACGGGTGCGTTGTCCAGGCTGATGGTGGTGTCGGAGCAATACCCCAACCTGAGAGCCAACCAGGGGTTTCGGGACTTGTCGGCGCAGCTGGAGGGCACGGAAAATCGCATCGCGGTAGCGCGCAATCGGTACATCGAGTCCGTGCAGGCCTACAACGTGACCGTCAGGTCTTTCCCTTCCAACCTGACCGCGATGGTGATGGGGTACAAGGCCAAACCGACCTTTGCCGTTGAGAACGAAAAGGACCTGTCCAAGCCGCCCAGCGTTGGATTTGACACCGCACCAGTCAAGCCCGTTGGTTCCGGATCAGGGGCGGTCAAGTGATTGCAGACAGAACTGTCGGCAGATTTGGCACAGCGATGCTGTTTGCAGGCCTGGTGGCATGCGCACTGGGCTGGTCCGAGCTGACCGCAGCGCAAGTGTCGGTGCCCCCGCTGACGGGGCATGTGATCGACCAGACCGGTACGCTGACCGCAGAGCAGAAGTCCGCACTGGAACAAACGCTGACCGCCTTTGAAGCCAGGAAAGGCAGCCAGTTGGCCGTGCTGATGATTGCTTCGTCAGCGCCGGAAGCCATCGAGCCCTACGCCTTGCGTGTGGCGGAGCAATGGAAACTGGGGCGAAAGAAGATCGATGATGGAGCGATCCTGGTGGTCGCCAAGGAAGACCGCACAGTGCGCATTGAAGTGGGCTACGGGCTGGAGGGTGCGCTCAACGACCTCATCAGCAAACGCATCATCAGCGAGTCGATCCTGCCGCGATTCAAGGACCAGGACTTCCACGGCGGCATCGCTGCCGGGCTGGGTCAGATGATGCGTGTCGTGGATGGCGAAGGTTTGCCTCCACCCAGCGCACCGTCCAGGCAGAGCGAAGGTGGCGTCCAGCAATATGCCCCGATGCTGTTCATCCTGGCACTCACGGTCGGTGGTGTGCTGCGCGCCGTGCTGGGCAAAGTGCCTGGCTCGTTGGCCACTGGCGGTGTCGTCGCGGTGATTGCATGGTTCGTCGTCGGCGCCATCTCGATGGCGCTCGTGGCAGGCGTGATCGCGTTGGTCGTCACTTTGTCGGGTGGAGGGCTGCTCGGTCACGGACTGGGTGGCCACCACCGAGGCGGTGGCCGGGGCGGAGGTGGTGGGGGCTTCAGCGGCGGTGGCGGCGGTTTTGGTGGCGGTGGCGCGTCGGGGAGGTGGTAGCCATGAACATCCAGCGCATCGTGCGGCACTTGCTGGTGACTGACGGGCAGGTCAGGAAGGCCTTTCCTCTCACCACCTTGAGCCGGATCGAACAGGCCATCACGGCGAGCGAGGCCCACCATGCCGGTGAAGTCCGGTTCGCAGTCGAAGGAGGACTGGATGGCGCGCCCTTGTTCAAGGGGCAATCGGCTCGAGACCGGGCGATCGAACTTTTCTCTCAGCTCCGCGTGTGGGACACCCAGCACAACACCGGCGTGTTGATCTACCTGCTGCTCGCAGACCGGGCTGTGGAGATCGTTGCCGACCGCGGCATCCACGACAAAGTCGAAGCGCAGGCATGGAGCCAGATCTGCCGCCAGATGGAGGTGGCCTTCAGGCAATCGAACTTCGAGGGGGGTGTCCTGCTGGGCGTGCAGGCGGTGACTCATCACCTCGTGCAGCACTTTCCAGCGGGCAGCGATGACAAGAATGAGTTGACGAACCAGCCGGTGCTGTTGTAGGCCGTTCTGAAGACCAACCATGAGAAGCCCATGACACACGCGAGAACGGCGAGGCGAAGAGCGGCAGCGTGGAAGGAGGCAGGAACAACCTGGCTGCGACCTGCTCAGGTGGCATGGTTGGCTGGCGCTGTTTTCAGCGTCTCAGCAGGGTATGGAGCGCTGCTGCCTGTGCTGCCCGGTTGGCTGGCGTCGCTGATGCCTGGAGCCAATGCCGCCGAAGTCGGGCGCCATGTCGGCTTCCTCAGCGGCGTGTACGCAGCGGGCGTACTGATCGGAGCGCCCCTTTGGGGCACTGTTTCTGACCGTGTCGGGCGGGGGCGCATCTTGATCGCAGGACTGGTCGGCTACGTCACCAGTCTGTTGCTGTTGTTGTTGCCTGCCGCGACCGGGTTGTGGGGCCTCTATGCGCTGCGCGGGGCCACCGGATTTTTCGTCGCAGCGGTGATACCCGTGGTCGCTGCACTGGTGGCCGAGCACACACCCGAGCGGCTGCGTGCCAGGCGATTTGCGTGGTTGGGCGCGATGTCTTTGCTGGGATTCCTGTTCGGCCCGGCCTTGAGTGCGCTCGCCAGCTGGCTCGGACCCTGGGTTGCCGGCACAGCGCTCTCCCCCGCGCTGTCCGCAAAGGTGGTGCTGCTGCTGTCCGCGTCACTCGGCGCAGCGATGATGATCGGATTGGCACGCACCTCGCCCGCACTGCTTGGCAACATCGCCGCGGCCACGGGAGAACCAGACCAGTCAACTGGTTCCAGACCAGGTTACGCAGCGGCCTTGTTGTGACTGAGTGGGGTGGTGATGTTCGTGCTGGCCGGCTTCGAGCTGGGCATCGTTTTGCAGGGACAGAGCACCTTCGGAGAGTCCCCTTCCCGGTCGGCAATCATGCTGGCCGAGTGCAGCCTGGTCATGCTGGGTGTCAATGCGTTTCTCTTCTTCACATCGCTGTTGGAGAGGATCTCCGCACGAACTCTGATCGGCGCAGGGCTGCTGCTGGCCACGACAGGATTGATCGTTCTGGCAACAGATCCATCCGATGCGTGGATGTACCTGGGCGTCAGCCTGACCGCTGCAGGTACCGGCCTGGTACTCCCTGTCGTTGCCTATCTGGCCGCTGATGCGTCGACGCACAAGCTGGGCGTCGTGATGGGTGGGCTGGCCGCAGCGTCTGGGCTCGGTCAGACGCTCGGCTCGTTGGCGGGCGGTTGGCTTTTCGGCACATTGCAACACCTGACTTTCGCCTGGCTGGCCACGCCCTTGGTCGCTATGACCGGGCTCATGTTGACGCGAGACCGATGGTGGCCTCGCTCCGCGTCCACCTCCTTCCATTCGCGCTAGTTGCCTAGCCGACCCGCTCGACGGTTCTTCGAACGGATTCACCTTGATCGAGCAAGGCAAGCATTGTTTTGTGAGCTGCATCGGCGTACTAACGCTTTCTATCGCGAAGCCGCCGCCCGTTCAGGAGGGAAGTCAGGCGGATGGCGACATGTCATCCTGTCTTTGCGCTGACCAAGATGTAATGCATTCGCAAGCTGCCGGTCATGGGTGTCTCACTACATTCAATCCGTACGTTGTACCGCATCGACTCATTCGATCGATGTGATCGTCATCCACGGAGACATCCATGATTCGCAAGCTCAACATCCTCTTCCTTTCACTGGCCGCTATGGCTCCCGCATTTGCCATGGACGCAGCCCAATCCGACGCCAAGCAAGTCATCGCATTGCAAAATGGAGAGAAGCTCTACGTATTCAAAGACGGATTGATGGCGAAGGAAGGCAAGTTCGGAAGAGTGATTCACCTCGGCAAAGGTGAAGTCGTACAAACCGCAGATGGCAAAAGCATCACGACAACGGGCAACGAAGTCGCGCGTTTGAGTTCGCTGCTGAACAAAGGCCACGGGAACTGATTCTTGGCGAGCCTTCAAAAGGCGGACCTGGCACCCTGACGTGTGATCACAACACACTGCGACCGGAGCGGCTCCATTCCACTGGGAACTGATGGTCGAGAAAGGTGTGACCATCAGCAACAACTCAGTCCCGATCTAGTGGTGGTATTTTTGGTGGTACTTCAAAAAATGACAGGTTGAAAGCCGAGTATTTCCAGGAGCTACAAGGCACGATGTGAACGACGCCCTCGATACTGAGTAGGTGGATCTTCTGGGCAAGATGAGGTGCCGGCATCAATATCCAATGCACGGTATGCAACGACTACCCAAAGTTTGTTCCTATTGGCAAGAAACATGAGCCGCGCACCCTGTGAACTTTCACGTCCACGTCGCTCGAGAGAATCGTGTCCATCAACGCCGTGATGACGCTCCAAAGATCGGCAGTCTGTGTAGCCTCGATGGAGCGGGTGTCGCCAGGAATGATGCCCCTGAGGACCTGCAGTCGACCAGTTCGTTAAAGCAGGGGAACAATTCGGGGAACACGTCAAAGCCAGACAACACAAGTCTAGGTTTTACGAGCCCTGCAGCGGACTGTTCAATACCCTCCGGGCAGGCCAAAAACCCCTCGCAAATCAATGGTCTCGAAGAATTGACGCAAGAACGTTTGCCTCAATTTCGCCAGCTTTTGGGGATTCACTGTCCCTTTGGTGTCCCGGAGTCGACCGAGGCGGGCCTGTTTGGACTCAGAAGGCGGCGTGGACAGCAGCACCGGACTGGCGCACAGCGCTGTGGTGACGGCGGCCAACGTGCATGACAAACACCCGCTGCCCGAGCTGCTGCACGGCGACGAACATCGTGTGTACGGCGACAGGGCCTAACTGCGCTGGCGCAGCGCCTCGTACAAACAAACACCACTGGCCACCGACACGTTCAGGCTCTCCACCGCACCGTGCATAGGGATGCTCACGAGTTCGTCGCAGGTCTTGCGCGTGAGTTGGCGCATGCCCGCGCCTTCGGCGCCGAGCACGAGGGCCACCGGGCCTTTGAGGTCCGCCTGGTAGAGCGTCTTGGGTGCGTCGTCGCTGGTGCCAATGATCCAGATGTTGCGTTCCTTCAGTTCACCCAGGGTGCGCGCCAGGTTGGTCACCATGAAGTACGGCATGGTCTCGGCCGCACCGCTGGCCACCTTGGCCACGGTGGCGTTGATGCCGGCGGCGTGGTCTTTGGGCGCAATCACGGCGTGCGCGCCGGCGCCGTCAGCCACCCTCAGGCAGGCGCCGAGGTTGTGCGGATCGGTGATGCCGTCGAGCACCAGCAGCAGGGGTGCCACGCCGGCGGCTTCCAGTTGCTCCAGAAGCTCGTCAAGCGAATGCACCTGTTTGATCTCTTCCACGCGAGCGGCCACACCCTGGTGACCGTGGCTGCCGGCGAGCTTGGCGATGCGCAGGCCGTCGGCCTCGATCAGGCGGGCGTTGGCCTCGCGGGCCTTGTCGAGAAACTGGCGCATGCGCGCATCGCGGCGCGTGGGCTCGTAGTAGATCTCGATGATGGATTGCGGCGCGGTTTTCAGGCGCACGCCCACGGCGTGAAAGCCGAAAAGCACTTTGGGGGAAGACATGCCCGGATTATCCCCTCCGGGCGCTGGCTGGCTCAGGCGATGGCCACGGCATCGACCAGTTCAGGCACCACCTGCCCGGCCTCGATGGTGATGCGGCGTTCGCAGCGCTGCGCAATGCCTCTGTCATGCGTGACCAGCACGAGCGTGGTGCCTTGCTCGCGGTTCAGATCGAACATGAGCTCCATGATCTTGCCGCCAGTGGCGAAATCCAGGCTGCCGGTGGGTTCGTCAGCCAGCAGCACAGCAGGCTGCACCACGAAGGCACGCGCCAGCGCCACGCGCTGCTGCTCACCGCCCGAGAGCACCTTGGGGTAGCTGGAGAGCCTCTCGCCCAGTCCCACGCGTTGCAGCATGTGGGTGGCCGTGGCGCGGGCGTCGCGCCGGCCGGCCAGCTCCAGAGGCAGCATCACGTTCTCCAGCGCGGTGAGGTTGCCCAGCAGCTGGAAGCTCTGGAACACGAAGCCGACCTTTTGCGAACGCAGCGCGGCGCGCTGGTCTTCGTCCATGGCGAACAAATCGACACCGTCGATGTGAACTGTGCCGCTGGTGGGTGTGTCCAACCCGGCCACGATGGACAGCAGCGTGCTCTTGCCCGACCCGGAAGCACCCACGATGGCGGCCGTTTCCCCCTTGTTCAAGGTGAAATCGATATCGCGCAGAATGGTCAGCGACCCGGTGGAGTCGGTGACCGACTTGAACACATGCTGGACCACAATCATCACATCGGACATGGAAGGACTTCTCAAGTTGAAACGCCGTCACTTTACCGCGCTGGTCCCCAGCCTGTGCGCGCTCGCCGCTGCAGGGTCTTTGGGCCATGCACTGGCACAGACGCCTGCGCAAGCGGCCAGCAGCAAGCTGCCGGTGGTCCTGGTGGTCGGCGATTCGCTCAGCGCCGAATACGGTCTCAAACGCGGCACCGGCTGGGTGGCCTTGTTGAGCGAAACGATGGCCAAAGAGAAAGTGAAGGCGCGCGTGGTCAACGCCAGCATCAGCGGCGACACCACCTCGGGCGGGCGTTCGCGCATCGCGGCCCTGCTCAAGCAGCACCAACCCAAGTGGGTGGTCATCGAGTTGGGTGGCAATGACGCTTTGCGCGGCCTGCCTTTGAACATGACGCGGGACAACCTGGCCACCATGGCGCGGTTGTCTCGCGAAGCAGGCGCCCAGGTGCTGCTGCTGGGCATGGAGATGCCGCCGAACTACGGCGCGAAGTACGGGCAGGAATTCCGCGAGGTGTTCACCACAGTGGCCAAGGCCGAGAAAACGGCACTGGTGCCCTTCTTCTTGAAAGACGTGGCCGACACCAAGGACCCCACTGCGCTGTTTCAGAACGACCGCATCCACCCCAACGAGTCGGCCCAGCCCACCATGCGCGACAACGTGTGGCCCGAGCTGCGCAAACTGATCGCCCGTCGATAATCGGGCATGCCCGTCCACACCCTGAATGCCACCGAGGCGCTGAGCCGCCTCGCCGAATTCGACCTGATCATCGACGCCCGCACGGAAGACGAGCACGCGCTCGACCACGTGCCCGGCGCGGTGAACTGGCCCACGCTCGACAACGAAGAGCGCATCACCATCGGCACGATGTACAAGCAGGTCAATCCGTTCGAGGCCAAGAAGCGGGGGGCAGCCCTCTCGGCGCGCAACATCGCCGCCCACATTGAGCGCGAAGTGATCGACAAACCACGCACCTGGAAGCCGCTGGTGTATTGCTGGCGCGGAGGCAACCGCAGCGGCGCGCTGGCCACCATTCTGGGTGCCATCGGGTTTCACGTGACCCTGGTCGAAGGCGGCTACAAGGCCTGGCGCGCGGCGCTGGTCGAATCTTTGCCCGCATTGGCCGGGCGCCTGCACTACCGCGTTGTCTGCGGGCCCACCGGCAGCGGCAAGACGCGTTTGCTGCAGGCGCTAGCCGCACAAGGTGCACAGGTGCTGGATCTGGAAGCGCTGGCCAGCCACCGCAGCTCGGTGCTGGGCCACATTCCCGGCCAGCCGCAGCCGAGTCAGAAGCGCTTTGATTCCATGGTGTGGTCTGCCCTGCGCGGCTTCGACACGGCCCGCGTGGTGTACGTGGAAAGCGAGAGCAAAAAGGTGGGCAATGTGCGCGTGCCCGATGCACTCATCGACGCGATGCGGGCCAGCCCATGTATCGACCTGCGCCTGTCTGACCAAGAGCGGGTGGCGCTGCTGCTGGAGGACTACGACTTCTTCGTGACGGACCCCGCTTCGTTCTGCTCGCGTCTGGAGGCCCTGACGGAATTGCGCGGGAAGGAAGTGGTGACGGGCTGGATCGAGAAGGTGAAGAGTGGGCAGACACCCGAGGTGGTGCTCGAACTGCTGACCCGCCACTACGACCCGATGTACGCCCAGTCGATCGGGCGCAACTTCAAACAGTTTCCGCAGGCCCTGCCCTGTGAGCTGCGGGACCGCTCAGCCGATTCGCTGAACGGGGCTGCGCGATCGTTGATCGCCAGCGAAACCGCGGCCTGAGCGCTGGGCCCAGGCCGCTGGCAAGACCCCAGGGGGTCAGTTGCCTGCGCCAGCGCCAGCACCGTCGCCGCCCGCCGCGCCGTCCGGGGCATCGGTGCCCGGCTCTTCGGGCCCATCGGTGTCGTCGTGGCGGCGGCCTTCAGCCTTGGCCTTGAGCTTTTCCTCTTTCTTTTTCTTCTTGGCAAGCTCGCGCTGGCGTTTTTCGTATCCGTAGTTGGGAGTAGCCAAATCAGTCTTTCAGGTCTGTTGAAACGAAGGGGTCAGGCTTGCAGGGCCGCCATGGCCTGTGCAAGGTCGGCACGCAGATCGTGCACGGATTCCAGACCAACCGCAAAGCGTACCAGACCACCGGTGTGTGGCCATGCCCGTGTGCGGATGGAGGCCATGTCGTAGGGGGCGCACAGGCTGATGGGGCCCGCCCAGCTCCAGCCCAGGCGGAAGAGCTTGAGGCTGTCGCAGAACGCGTCGATGCGCGACTGGGGTAGGGCTGGGTCGAAGACGGCACTGAAAAGGCAGGCAGCGGCTGTGGCGTCGCGCTTCCAGGTGGCGTGGCCGGGCGAGCTGGGCAGCGCGGGATGAAGCACCTGCACCACGCCCGGCTGCGCCTGCATCCAGGTGGCGAGCTCGCGCGTGCTGGCGTCTTGCGCCTGGTAGCGCAGTGCCATGGTCGGCAGGTTGCGGAGCACCAGCTCGGCGTCGTTGGCGGCCACGGCAAGGCCGAGGCGCATGTGGGTGAGCAGCACCTGCCGGTGCAGGGACTCATCGCGCGTGACCACCGAGCCCATCAACACATCGGCGCCGCCGCTGGGGTACTTGGTGAGCGCCTGCATGGAGATGTCCACGCCCAGATCGAAAGCATTGAATGCGATGCCCGCACCCCAGGTGTTGTCGAGCACAGTGACGATAGGCCGTTGTCCGTCTCGAGCCTGGTTGGCCTGTTGCACGCGAGCCACCAGCGCGGGAATGTCGGGAAACTCCAGCGTGATGGAACCCGGCGCTTCGAGCCAGACCAGCCGCGTGGCGGGCGAGAGCTGCCGCGCCAGGTCGTCGGGGTCCATGGCGTCGAAAAACCGGTGTGTGATGCCCCAAGCAGCGAGTTCGACCGCAGCAAACGCCTTGCCGGGACCGTAGGCGTTGTCAGGGATGAGCACTTCGTCGCCGCTGCGCAGAAAGGCCATGTCGACCAGCGTCACGGCCGAGAGGCCGCTGGGCACCAGCACGCAGTATTTGCCGCCTTCGATGGTAGCGATGCGCTCTTCCAGCGTGAAGGTGGTCGGCGTGCCGTGCAGGCCGTAGGTGTAGCCGCTCTTGTCTTTCCAGTCGTAGGTTCGCAGCGCCTCGACGTTGGGAAAAAAGACGGTGGATGCTTTGTGCACACCCGGCGCCACCGCCTCGAAGCCTTCAGGCGGCTTGTAGGGGTGGTGGATCAGGCGGGTGGACAGGTCGTTCACAGTTTCCACTTCTCCAGCAGTTGGGCCGGCCGCATGCTGTCGTAGCCCTCGAACGGCTGGTGGATCCACGGATTGGTCGGCAGGAAATCCACCGAATAGTCGGGCGTGAAGGCCGAGAGTTGTTTGGTCCAGATCACTGCGCTGCGCATCTCGGTGATGGGCGCGTAGTTGTTCTTGAGCATGTCGATCACGGCCTTGAGCGTGTGCCCGGAATCGGCCAGGTCGTCCACCAGCAGCACCTTGCCGGCAATCTCGCCCTTGGGGGTGGTGATGTAGCGCGCGATGTCCAGGTTGCCCTGCTGGGTGCCGGCGGCAGCTCGGTAGGAGCTGGTCGACATGATCGCCAGCGGCTTGTCGAAGATGCGCGAAAGGATGTCGCCGGGGCGCATGCCGCCGCGGGCCAGGCACAGGATGGTATCGAATTCCCAGCCGGACTGGTGAACCCTGAGCGCGAGCTTCTCGATCAGGTTGTGGTACTCGTCGTAGGAGACGTAGAGGTGTTTGCCGTCTTCGGTGAGCATGCGGACTCCGGGTGGGGGTATCGGTCGAGATTCTTGCACGGTGCGAGGCCCGGTGGGCCGCACATTCACCGCTCAGCCGTGCTTAACCGTGATAAGGGTGGTGCAGCAGGATGGTGTGGTCGCGGTCGGGGCTGGTCGACACCACGTGGATCGGTACGCCGGTGGTCTCCTGAATCCGCTGCAGATAACGGCGCGCGTTCTCGGGCAGCTTGTCGTACTCCGTCACGCCCACCGACGAATCGCTCCAGCCCGGCAGGGTTTCGTAAATCGGCGTGCAGCGCGCGATGTCTTCAGCGCCCAGCGGCAGGATGTCAATGCCTTCGCCATCGAGCTCGTAACCGGTGCAGAGCTTGAGCTCCGTCAAGCCATCCAGCACGTCCAGCTTGGTGATGCACAGACCGGTGAGGCCGTTGACCTGCGCCGATCGCTTGAGCAGTGCGGCGTCGAACCAGCCACAGCGGCGGCTGCGCCCGGTGGTCACGCCCTTCTCGGCGCCCACGGTGGCCATGTGCCAGCCGGGTGTGCCTTCCTTTTCCCAGTCGAGTTCGGTCGGGAACGGGCCGCCGCCCACGCGGGTGCAGTAGGCCTTGGTGATGCCGAGCACGTAGTGCAGCAGGCCCGGGCCCACGCCGGAGCCTGCTGCGGCATTGCCGGCCACGCAGTTGCTCGACGTGACGAAGGGATAGGTGCCATGGTCGATGTCGAGCAGCGTGCCCTGTGCGCCTTCAAACAACAGGTTGGCGCCAGCCTTGTGCGCTTCGTTGAGCTCGCGCGACACGTCGGCGATCATGGGTTTGAGCAGATCGGCCTGTTGCATGGCTTCGGCGTACACCGGCTCGAACTGGATCGCGCCGTCTTTCATGTAGGCGGCAATCTTCTCGTCCCAGGCCATGTCGGCCGAATGCAGGTAGGTGGTGAGCAGGTGGTTGTGCAGGTCGAGCAGTTCGCGCAGCTTGGAGGCGAAACGCTCCGGGTAGCGCAGGTCCTGCACGCGCAGTGCACGGCGGGCGATCTTGTCTTCATAGGCCGGGCCGATGCCGCGTCCGGTGGTGCCGATCTTCTCGGTGCCGGCCTTGACCTTGGCGGCTTCGCGCGCAATGTCGATGGCCGCGTGGAACGGCAGGATCAGCGGACAGCCTTCGCTCACGCGCAGGCGCGAACGAACTTCAACGCCGGCCTTCTCAAGCCCAACAATCTCCTCAAAGAGCTTGCCCACCGAGAGCACCACACCGTTGCCGATGTAGCACTTGACGCCGGCACGCATGATGCCGCTGGGAATCAGGTGGAGTGCGGTCTTCACGCCGTTGATGACCAGCGTGTGGCCAGCGTTGTGGCCGCCCTGGAAACGCACCACACCGGTGGCGGTTTCAGTCAGCCAGTCGACCAGTTTGCCTTTGCCCTCGTCGCCCCACTGGGTCCCCACCACCACCACATTGCGACCGGGTGTCACGGCGCTGCTGCTGTTCTTCATTGGCTGATTTCCGTTTGAATGTTCTTCACTGTCCATGCGCCGGCCTGTGCCGAATCGGGCACCAGTTCACGGTCGCAATGAAATTCGTCGACTTGGTGTTCGTGGCCGGGCAACACGCACACCACCGTGTGGCCCTGCGCACGCAGTCCCGCCACGGCGCCGCGAAGGCTGGCGTCCATGCCCCAGGGCGCGCGGATGGCGGCCACCAGGGACCGTGGCGCCACGGCGGCCACGAGTTCCTTCAGGTCGAGGCTGAAACCCACCGCCGGGCGGTTGCGGCCGAACACAGCGCCCACCTCGTCGTAGCGGCCACCCCGGGCCAGTTCCAGCGACTGCCCCGCACTGCCCTGTCCCGCCTGCGCAAACAAGGCGAAGCGCATGCCGGTGTAGTAGGCGTAGCCGCGCAGGTCGGCCAGGTCGATCGACACCACGAGGTCTTGCACCTGAGCGGCGAGCCAGCGCAGATTGTCCAGCGCGGCATGCAGTGCCGGCGAGGCCTGCAGCGCCTGCCGGGCTTCATCGAGCACGGACACGTCACCGAAGAGGCGCGGCAGCGCGCACAGATCGCGGCGGACATCGGCCGGCAGGTCGCGCGCCAGTACCTGGAGCTCGGCCACGTCCTTCGCGTTGAGCGCTGCGTGAATGTGGGCCTCCTGCGGCGCGGTCAGCGTCACCGGCGCGAGCACGGCGTCGATCACGCGCACATCGGCCATGTCGAGCTGCAAACCATTCACACCCGCCACCCGAAGGCAGGCTTGGGCAAGCTCAATCACTTCGAGATCGGCCTCCAGGCCAGCGTGACCGTAAATCTCGGCGCCGAATTGCAGCGGCTCGCGGCTGGCCAGCGGACGGTCGATGCGCGTGTGCACCACCGGGCCGCAGTAGCTCAGGCGCGCCACGCCCTGGCGGTTGAGCAGGTGCGCGTCGATGCGCGCCACCTGCGGTGTGCTGTCAGCGCGCAGGCCCAACGTGCGGCCAGAGAGCTGGTCAACGAGTTTGAAGGTTTGCAGGTCGAGTGCTTCGCCGGTACCGGTGAGCAGCGATTCCAGGTGCTCCAGCAGCGGCGGCATCACCAGCTCGTAGCCATAGCCACGGGCGGTATCGAGCAAGCTCCTGCGCAATTCTTCGATGTGACGGGCCTCGGAAGGCAAGACATCGGCTATGTGATCCGGGAGGACCCAGGCAGACATGGGCATTTTCGGGAGCTGTTAAAACCGCAATTTTACCGGGGTGCGGCAGAGTATCCGCAGCGTGATCGCGCAAGGCGCACGGAGCGGGCGAACGAACCGCCCGTGCGGGCCAGGAAACTCAGCCGAGCAGCCAGACCATCAGCGCACCGACGGCCACGCAGATCAGGCCGAAGAAACGAAGCTGTCCGTCGCGCAGGCCGAGCATGTCGTTGAAGACTCGGCGCCACAATCGCGGCGCCACCAGGGGGAGGATGCCTTCGAACACCAGCACGAGGGCCAGTGCGGTCCAGATCGACTCCACGCCTGGCAGAGCGCTCAGCGCTGGCGGAACGTGCGAGCGCCGGGCGTCACACGATTCACCGGTTGGGGGCGAGGTTGCTGCTGCGCAGCGACTTGAAGAAGTCGGAAGACGGATCGACCACCAGGACGTCGGACTTGCTGGCGAAGCTCGACTTGTAAGCCTCAAGGCTGCGGTAGAACTGGGCAAACGCCGGGTCGCGGCCGAAGGCCTCGGAGAAAGAGGCCGCCGCTTTGGCGTCGCCTTCACCCTTGATCAACTGGGCATCGCGGTAGGCCTCGGAGACGATCACCTCGCGCTGACGATCTGCATCCGCGCGAATCTTCTCGCCTTCGGCAAAGCCAGTGGAACGAAGTTCGTTGGCCACGCGCTTGCGCTCGGCCTCCATCCGCTGGTACACCGATGCGGTGATGCTCTCGGCATAGTCCACGCGGGTAATTCGCACATCGACCACGTCCATGCCCCAGGGCTTGTCGGCGCTGCGGACGGCTGCCAGCACTTCGCGCTTGACATCGGCCATCAGTTCTTCGCGTCGGGTTGACAGCAGTTCGTTGACGGTGCGCTTGTTCACTTCCTGCTGAAACGAGTTGCGCACAACCCTGTTGAGCTGCAAGGCCCCTGCACGCTCGGTGATGCCGACGTTGCGGATGTACTCCTGCGGCTCGGCGATGCGCCAGCGCACGTACCAGTCGATCACGACACGCTGCTTCTCGGCGGTGAGCGTCGGCTCGGTATCGGTGCTCTCCAGCGTCAGCAGGCGCTTGTCGATGTAGGACACGTTCTGGAACGGCGGTGGGAGCTTGAAGTTCAGGCCCGGCTCGGTCACGACCTGCTTGATCTGGCCCAACTGGAAGACCACGCCGAACTGGCGCTGGTCGACCACAAACAGCATTGAGCTCGCTATGGCCAGGGCCACGACAAGGCTGGTAAGGATGAAACCCAATTTGTTCATGTGCGTTGCTCTTTGGTTTCGTGTGCCGCGGTCAACGGCTCTCGCGCTCGCGTGAGCGGGCGGCGTTGTCGAGGCTGCGGCTGGCCGGGGTCGATGCGGTGCCTGCGCCGGGTGGTGGTGCGGTGGTGGTCGGCGCCGCTGCCGGTGACTGGGCCGTCATCTGCATGATCTTGTCCAGCGGCAGGTAAAGCAGGTTGTTGCCGGCCTTCGAATCCACGAGCACCTTCGTCACGTTGCTGTAGATCTCCTGCATGGCGTCGGTGTACATGCGCTCGCGTGTCACTTGCGGCGCCTTCTGGTACTCGGTCAACACCGAGCTGAAGCGCTGTGAATCACCTTCGGCTTGAGCAACGATGCGGGCTCGATAACCTTGGGCCTCTTCGGTCAGTCGAGATGCTGCACCACGGGCCCTGGGCACGACGTCGTTCGCATAAGCCTCGGCTTCATTCTTGGCGCGCTCACGTTCCTGGCCGGCTTTCAGCACGTCGTCAAAAGAAGCCTGCACTTGCTCGGGCGGGCGCACACCGCCCTGCTGGAGGTTGATGCCGACGACTTCGATACCCACCTTGTAGCGGTCGAGAATGGTCTGCATGAGGGCGCGAACCCGGGGCGCGATCTGATCGCGCTCTTCCGCCAGTGCCGCATCCATCTTCATCTTTCCAACCACCTCACGCACCGCCGTCTCTGCAACCTTGACCACAGAAGCATCCGGATCACGGCTCTCGAACAGGAAGGCTCTGGCGTCGTTCAGGCGGTACTGCACGGCAAACTTGATCTCGACGATGTTCTCGTCTTCCGTGAGCATGGCCGATTCACGCAATCCGGTGGCGGGCACGATGTTGTCGCGGCCCACGTCAACGGAGCGGATCTGGGTCACGAACACGGTCTCGTGGCGCTGTACCGGATACGGCAGACGCCAGTTGAAACCCGCACCCACGGTGCTGTTGTATTTGCCGAACTGCGTGATGACGGCCTGCTGACCCTCTTGCACGATGAAAAAGCCCGTGCCGAGCCAAATCAGCAGGGCCACACCCACGATGAGGCCAGCGCCGATGCCGGTGGTTTTGGGGCTGGGGTTGAAGCTGGGCATGCCGCCGCCACCCGACCCGTTGCCGCCGCCCTGTCCGCCGCCCTTCTTGCCCAGCAGACCACCGAGCTTGCGGTTGAAATCACGCCAGAGTTCGTCAAGGTCGGGCGGCCCCTGGTTGGGACCCTGACCCCGCGGACGTTGCGGTGCCCGCTCTTCGTCCTTGCGCTCGGGCTCCTGGCCGTCCTTCGATCCCTCATCGCCCCGCCCCCAGCGGGGGTCGTTGAGGTTGAACATGCCAAGCGTCTTGCGCCAACCCCTGCGCGGGGCGGTGCTTGTGCCTTGTTCGGCAGTGCGGGCGGGGTTTTGCAGATTCACATCCATGTGTTGCCAACTCGTTTTCTATTTCAGAACCATCACATTGTGCCCAATCAGGACGGAGGACTCTCATTTTCAAGGAACGCCCCCGAGCTCGCAGGGCCTTGCCCCTGGGTCGCATTCAGCACCTGTGCAGCCAGAGCCGCTCGCAAAGCAGGCAAGCCCTCGCCCGTTTTCGCACTCACGTAGATTCGAGGCACCGTCAGGCCTTCCAGTTCCATCTGATTCGAGAGAACCAGCGGAACATGGTCCGGGTCCATTGCATCGAGTTTGTTGAACACGAGGATCTGGGGCACATGATCGGCGCCGATGTCCTTGAGCACGCCCATCACGGAGGCCATCTGTTCGGGGTGCGACGGGTTCGATGCATCCACCACATGCAAAAGAAGGTCGGCATCGGCCGCCTCCTGCAAGGTGGCGGCGAATGCGTCCACGAGGCCGTGCGGCAGATCGCGGATGAAGCCCACGGTGTCCGAGAGCGACACCGACCGCCCGGCCTCACCGAGGTAGAGCTGTCGGGTCGTGGTGTCCAGCGTGGCAAACAACTGGTCCGCAGCATAAGCCCGCGCCTTGACCAGCCCGTTGAACAACGACGACTTCCCGGCGTTCGTGTAACCCACCAGCGAGATGGAAAAGGTATCGCGGCGCTCGCGCTGGCGGCGCTGCGTGGCCCGCTGTTTTTTGACCTTTTCCAGCCGCTCCTTGGTTCGCTTGATCGACTCTCCGATCATGCGCCGGTCGAGTTCGATCTGGGTTTCGCCGGGACCGCCCCGCATGCCGATACCACCGCTCTGACGTTCCAGGTGGGACCATCGTCTCACCAGTCGGGTGGACAGATACTGCAGTCTGGCGAGTTCGACCTGCAGTTTGCCCTCGTGGCTGCGCGCGCGCTGGGCAAAAATCTCCAGGATCAGCAAGGTGCGGTCATTGACCGGCATGCCAAGGTGGCGCTCGAGATTGCGCTGCTGGGCCGGGCTGAGCGATTGATCGAACAGGACTTCAGCCGCGCCTGTCGATTGGGCCAAAAGCTTGATCTCGTCGGCTTTGCCCGAGCCAACGAACAAGGCTGGATCTGGCGCTCGTCGTTTGCAGGTGACCCTCTCGGCCACGGTGTAGCCCGCAGTCTGGGCCAGCAGGCCGAGCTCCTCAAGAGGCGTGTCGAAATGGGGCGTGCCGAAATCCACCCCCACCAGAATGACCGATGGTGTAGGTGTCGAGACCATATCGGGAGATTTCAAATGGCTTCAGCGACAGCGCATGAAGCGTCGCAAAGCGGGCGGTGCGGGTGCACCGCGCCGGCAATCAGGGAACGTGTGCTCAAGGAGCGGCTGGCTCGTCCGCAGGAGCGGCAGAGAACTGCACCGGGCGCCCTGGGACGATGGTGGAAATGGCGTGTTTGTAGACCATCTGGGTGACCGTGTTCCGCAGAAGAACCACGTATTGGTCAAACGACTCGATCTGCCCTTGCAACTTGATGCCGTTGACCAGGTAGATCGACACGGGAACATGCTCCCGGCGCAGCTGGTTCAGGAAAGGGTCTTGCAAGAGTTGGCCTTTGTTATTGCTCACGATATGCTCCGTGTTCAGAAAAAAGTTGATAGGGACCGCACCATACCACAGGGGTTGTACTACTCAATGGGGCTGGGCTATTCCTGATCCTTGAAGGGATTGGTCGAGGTCTTGAACTCGATTCGCAACGGCGTGCCGACCAGATCGAACGCCTTGCGAAAGCGCCCTTCGAGAAAGCGCTTGTACGAATCGGGCACGTGTTCCAGCGAATTGCCGTGAATCACGATCACGGGCGGATTCATGCCGCCTTGGTGCGCGTAGCGCATTTTGGGTCGGAACATGCCGCCACGCGTGGGTGCCTGAAACTGCACGGCTTCGGCCAGCAGCCGGGTCAGCACCGGGGTCGACATCTTGCGCACGGCCGAGGCCTGGGCCTGGATGATCGATTTCCAGACCGGAGCCAGCCCCTGGCGCTTCTGCGCCGAGATCCGGTGGATCGAGGCGAATTTCAGGAAGGCCAGACGGGTCTCGATCTGACGCTCGATCTGCTCACGCTGGTAAGCGTCGACCGCATCCCATTTGTTGATGGCCAGCACCACGGCTCGGCCGCTTTCCAGGATATAGCCGGCAATGTGTGCGTCCTGATCGGTCACACCCTGTGTGGCGTCGAGCAACAAGAGCACAACATGTGCGTTCTCGATCGCCTGCAGCGTCTTGACCACAGAGAATTTTTCGATCGCTTCAAACACGCGACCCTTGCGGCGAATGCCGGCGGTGTCGATCAACTCGAACTTCTGGCCGTTGCGCTCAAAAGGCACCGAGATGGTGTCGCGCGTTGTGCCGGGCAGGTCGAAGGCCACCAGACGTTCTTCGCCGAGCCAGACGTTGATCAAGGTGGACTTGCCCACATTGGGGCGCCCTGCCACCGCCAGACGGATCACGCCAACCGGAGCTGGCTCTTCCTCTTCGTCTTCAGGCGGCAAGCCGGGGATGCGCTCCATCGCCAGTTCCACCATGGAGCGAATGCCCTGCCCGTGCGCGCCCGACACCGGCAGCACTTCGCCCAGGCCCAGCTCAAAGAACTCGACCAGTTGCAGACCCTGGGTCATGCCCTCGGCCTTGTTTGCCACGAGCACGCAGGGCTTGCCCAGGCGACGCAGGTAACTCGCGATCTCATGGTCCTGGGCGCTGATGCCTGCACGGGCATCAACCACAAACAGCACCACGTCCGACTCGGCTACGGCCTGGCGGGTCTGTTTGGCCATCTCTTTGTAGATGCCCTCGGTGGCGTCGGGTTCGAAGCCGCCGGTGTCGATGACGATGTATTCGCGCGCACCGAGACGCCCGTTGCCGTAGTGCCGATCGCGGGTAAGGCCGGCGAAGTCGGCCACGATGGCATCGCGAGAACTCGTCAGGCGGTTGAACAGGGTGGACTTGCCCACATTGGGGCGTCCCACCAGGGCGATGACGGGTTTCAAGGAAGGCTGCTTTCGTTCAGGAGGCGGTTCGGCCCGGAAATCACTGGGGGCGCCACGCGTAAATGCCGCCGTTGCGTGTCTGGACCACGAGCGCATCGCCTGACAGCACAGGTGCTGTCAGGATCGGCGAGCCGTCGGTGCTCAAACGGGTCATCTCGCTGCCGTCTTCACGCGAGACCAGGTGGACCAGTCCCGAGCTGTCGCCCACGGCGACCACCCGGCCCAAAGCCAGTGGAGCGCTCAGGCCGCGGTATTTCAGACGATCAATCCCCCAGGCTGGCTCTCCGGAAGCACGTTGCCACGCCTGGAAACGGTCCGTTGCATCGGCACCAAACACCAGGCGGTCGTCACCGTGAACCCCGGTCGTGCCCTGGGCGGCACGCGACCAGACGACGGTTCCGCGGGCAGCGTCCACACAGCCCACGGCCGCCGAATAGGCCCGCGCGCACACGCTGTCCCCGATCCGGCTCACTGGCCCGACGATATCCACCAGCCGCTCCACCTCATTGGTGCCGCGTGGCGTGGCGATCGGGGCCTCCCAGCGCACCGAACCGTTGGCCGGATTGAAGCCGACCAGGCGGCCCGAAAGACCAGCCACCAGCGTGTCGCCCACCGCCAGCAAGGCGCCGCTCTGGCTGAGCACCAGCGGTTCGGCGCTGCGCGACTGGGCCCACAAACGGGCGCCGTTGCGGGCGTCGAAAGCGGTGACGGTGCGGTCGGCCGTGAGCACAAAGACGCGGGCGCCGGCCACCAACGGCGCCGTGAAGGCGCGTGCGGGCAGGCGCACCCGCCAGGTTTCGCGACCGTCGGCCATCGCCACGAGCTGGTTGCTTTGGGTGACCACCGCGGCAATCTGACCGTCCGAACCCACACCCGCAGCAATGGGCGTACCCAGGTTCAAGCGCCACACGTCCTGGCCGGTAGCGCCATTGAGCGCGACCACGGTGCCGGTGGTGCTGGCGGCGAACACGCGCCCACCCGCCACCAGTGGAGCCATGGACTCGGTGGTGGCACCGACCTGCGCGGTCCAGGCTGCGCGGGTGCCCATGAGGGCAGCGACCGGAGGCAGCTCGGCGGGCTGGGGCTTCTTCGTGCCCGACGAGCACGCCGACAGACCCGCCAACGCCAGCACGCCCAGACAGGCGGTGCGCACCATCCAGGCTTTGGAAGAAGGTTTCATGGATTTGAGAACTGGGTTCAACGGGCGACCTCGGTTGTGGGGGCCAGGGTGGCGACATCCACGCCCAGCGAAGCCAGTTTCACCTCGACCAAGCGGCGGTATTCGGTGCGGTTGGTCAGGCCCTTCCAGGCGGTCTGGTACTGGGCCTTGGCTTCCTCGACCTTGCCTTGTGCCATCAGCACATCGCCGCGGCGATCGGCCACGAGCGGTTCAAACGCCTTGGGGACTGGAGCGTCCAGGGTCTTGAGCGCCTGGTCATAGGCCTGTGCCTCGATGTCCAGGGCAGCCAGCCTGAGGCGCGCAACAGCCTTGTGCGAGTCATCGGACGACTTCTCGGAGGCCCAGACCAACGCAGCCCGCGCCTCGGGCAGCTTGCCAGCATCGAACAGCGTTTTGCCGGCCTGCAGTGCAGCCTGGCTCGCAAAGGTGGTGCTGGCAAATTGGGTCTGCATGTCGGACAAGGCACGCTGCATGCGGTCCGCGTCATTGGCAAGCGCGGCACGATCCACCTCGTCGTACAGCGCAGCAGCCTTGGCGGCCTGATTGCGCTGCCAGTAGTTCCAGCCATTCCAGGCGGCGAAAGAACCAAAGATGACGATCAGCACCCAGCTGATGAGGTTGCCGTACTGGCTCCAGAAGTGTTTGATCTGATCGAGCTGTTCCTGCTCTTCAAGGTCGAGGTGTTTGGCCATGCTGGAAATTCAATTCGGGTTCGGGCGCCGTGAGCGCAACGCTGGATTGTAGGCGGGTGGCCGCTGCATCCCCACCCGGGACGCTAGAGGAAATTCGGGCGGGTCAGATGCTGCGCAAACTCGCCGCCCATTCGGCCAAGCCGGCGATCGACAGCAGCCTTTGGGTGGCCTCCGAAGAGGAAGACTCGCCCTCGGGCCGGGGACCTCGCAGCGGCTTCACAGCCACGCAGGCCTGCTGTAGCTCCTGCTCACCAAAGATCAAGGCAAAGCGTGCACCGCTGGCGTCGGCCTTCTTGAACTGCGACTTCATGCTGCCCATGCCATCGGCGCCGCCCGCGTGCATCTGCACATTGACGCCGTGCTGTCGCAGCGCGCGCAACACCGGCATGACTTGCGGCACGTGGGCCGCGTCGGGTACCACGGCATACGCGTCAGGCACCGGTTGACCCGGCAGCTTGCCCTGCTCTTTCAGCAGTTCAAGAATGCGCTCCATGCCCAGGGCCCAACCCACGGCCGGGGCGGCCTTGCCACCAATTTGCTCGAACAGTCCGTCGTAACGGCCGCCGGCGCACACGGTGCCCTGTGAGCCCAGCTGTGTGGTGACAAACTCGAACACAGACAGGTTGTAGTAGTCCATGCCGCGCACCAGGCGCGGGTTGATGCGGTACTCGATACCGTGCGCATCGAGCAGGCCTCGCAGGCAGTTGAAGTGGTCCAGCGACTCGGCGCCGAGGTGATCCATCAGGCGCGGCGCAACGTTCACCAGGACCTGCATGGCCGGGTTCTTGGTGTCCAGGATGCGCAGCGGATTGCTGTGCAGCCGGCGCTTGGCTTCTTCGTCGAGTTGGTCGGCGTGCGCTTCCAAGTAGGCGATGAGGGCCTGGCGGTGCGCCAGTCGCTCTGGGGGCTGGCCCAGGCTGTTGATTTCGAGTTCGATGCCGGTGAGACCCAGCTCGGCCCAGAGATCGCAGGCCAGCACGATGAGTTCGGCGTCCACATCGGGCCCGGCGAAGCCCAGGGCTTCGGCGCCAAACTGGTGGAACTGGCGATAGCGACCGCGTTGGGGGCGCTCGTGCCGGAACATCGGGCCCATGTAGTACAGGCGCTTGCCACCGTCGTACAAGAGCGAATGTTCAAGCGCGGCGCGCACCACGCCAGCCGTGTTCTCCGGGCGCAGCGTGAGCTGCTCGCCATTGAGCCGGTCTTCGAAGGAGTACATCTCCTTCTCGACGATGTCGGTCACCTCACCCAGGCCACGCACGAAGAGCGCCGTGGGCTCCACGATGGGCGTGCGCAGGTTGCGGTAGCCATAGCGGCGCATGAGGCGACGCAGCGATTCCTCGAGCCACTCCCAGTGCGCAGACGCTGGAGGGGCAATGTCGTTCATGCCTTTGACGGCGGTCAGTTTTTCAGCCATGTGTTGGAAGCCTGTGCGTTCAGCGCAAGCCGGGCAAGAGCCCGACCTCAAGCGGTGACGCCAAACTTTTTCTCGATGTAGTTGTCCACGATGACCTGGAACTCGCGCACGATGTCGTCGCCACGCAAGGTCAGTGCTTTCTGTCCGTCGATGAAGACGGGAGCGGCCGGCGCTTCACCGGTGCCGGGCAGGCTGATGCCGATGTCCGCGTGTTTGCTCTCGCCGGGTCCGTTGACGATGCAGCCCATCACCGCCACCTTGAGGTTTTCCACGCCGGGGTAGCGCGTGCGCCAGACCGGCATGGAGCTGCGCAGGTAGTCGTCGATCTGCTTGGCCAGCTCCTGGAAGGTGGTGCTGGTGGTGCGGCCACAGCCCGGACAGGCCGTTACCGAAGGTACAAACGCGCGCATGCCCAGCGCCTGCAGGATCTCGAGTGCGATCACCACCTCTTGCGTGCGGGCCTCCCCCGGCTGCGGCGTGAGCGATACGCGGATGGTGTCGCCAATGCCTTGCTGCAGCAGCACCGAAAGAGCGGCTGCCGAGGCCACCGCGCCCTTGGTGCCCATGCCGGCTTCGGTCAGCCCGAGATGCAGGGCGTAGTCACAGCGCTGAGCCAGTGCTTGATACACCGCAATCAGATCCTGCACGGCGCTGACCTTGCAAGACAGGACAATGTTGTTGCCGTTGAGGCCGATCTCCTCAGCCCGTCTGG
>JBBQKZ010000014.1:0-50359 GCA_038327405.1 Burkholderiales bacterium
TTGAAGCCATCGTCGCCCTCAAGCCCGATGTGGTGCTGGTCTCCAGTGGCTCGCGGGCCAGTGTACGGCTGGAAACCCTGGGCTTGAAGGTGGTGGCGCTGGAGACTAAAAACCATGCCGATGTCAGGCGCGTGCTGCAAAAGCTTGGTGTGCTGCTGGCGGTGCCCGATGCGCAAGGGGCTGACCGTTTGTGGCGCGTCATTGACAGCAGCGTGTCCGCCGCCAGTCAGTCGCTGTCAGCACAGGCTAAAAACACCCGCGTGTATTTTGAGGTCAGCCGCGGGCCGTATGCCGCTGGCGAGTCGTCGTTCATTGGCGAAACCTTGCAGCGCTTGGGTGTGAAAAATGTGGTGCCTGCCGCACTCGGGCCGTTCCCCAAGCTCAACCCCGAGTTTGTGGTGCGCGCCAATCCGGACCTGATCATGATTGGCAACCGCAGCATGCAGGCCATGATGGCGTACCCCGGCTGGGGCAGCATCAAGGCCATGCGCGACAAGCGCATTTGTGTGTTCAGTGTGGCTGAGGCCGATGTGGTGGTGCGCCCTGGCCCGCGCATGGCAGAGGCCGCCCGCCTGATGGCCGCTTGCCTTGAAAAATACGCGCCAGGCGCGTCCCGTTGACCTTGCAAACCACCCACCAGCACCGCAAAGCCTGGCTGTTGGCCCTCGGGCTGCTGCTGGCGTCCGCGCTTTTGCTGTTTTTGGGCGTGGCGGTGGGCAGCACCGGTTTTGAATCGGTGCTTAATATGCAGCGCGATCCGCAAGCGCTGCAGATCGTCGGGGAAATCAGGCTGCCGCGCACGGCCGGTGCCTGGCTGGCAGGTGCGCTGTTGGGCTTGGGCGGTGCCATAGCGCAAGGCCTGTTTCGCAACCCACTGGCAGACCCGTACCTGCTGGGCAGTGCCTCGGGGGCTGTGTTGGGTGAAACCATTGCCATCGTGTCGCTGGGCGTGTCGCCAGTGGCCGCGCACTGGCTGGCGCGCATCGGCCTGACCAGCGCCGCTTTTGTGGGTGCAGTGGCTGCAGTGCTGCTGACGCTGCAGCTGGCCAAGGGCGTGCAGCACACCCTGCGACTGCTGCTGGCTGGCGTGGTGGTGGGCGTGGTGCTGGGTGCCGTCAGTTCGCTGGTTTTGCTGCTCAACCCCGACATCATGCAGGCCATGCAGTCCTTCATGCTGGGCAGCACGGCGTTTGTTGACTGGACCGCCTGCGCCATCATGGCCTCGGTGCTGGCTGTCAGTGTGGTGGCCGCGTGGATGATGAGCCATGTGCTCGATGGTCTGGCGCTGGGCGAGTCCACCGCGCACAGCCTGGGGCTCAACCTGCCGCGCATGCGCATGGCGCTGATTGCTGTGCTGGCGCTGGCCACGGGCACGGCGGTTGCGCAAACCGGCCTGATCGCCTTTGTCGGCCTGGCCGCACCGCACCTGGTGCGCTCGGTGGTTAAAACCACGCATGGGCGTTTGATTGTGCTGTCCAGCCTGATGGGCGCGGTGCTGCTCATGGCAGCCGACATTCTGGCGCGCTGGCTGATTGCGCCGCAGGAATTGCCCGTGGGTGTGCTCACCGCTGTGCTGGGCGGTGGCTATTTGCTGTGGTTGATGCACCGGCAAACCGGTGGCAGATCAGCGCTATGACCGCCGCTATGACCACCGATACATTCCCCCACGCCAGCACGTCATCTGCTATAAATTCAATAGCTGTCAGTGCAGGAAGCGTATGCGCCAGCCTCGGAAATGTTGAAGTTTTACACAACATCACGCTACAGTTCCCGCGCGCCCGCTGGACCAGTATCGTCGGCCCCAATGGCGCAGGCAAATCCACACTGCTCAAGGTGCTGGCGGGCTTGCTTCCCTACACAGGCGAGGTGGCGTTGCTGGGCCAGCCGGTGACCACGCTCAAGGCCAAAGCCCGTGCCCGGCAGCTCTCGTGGCTGGGTCAGAACGAACCCTCGGCAGACGATCTGACGGCCTACGATGTGACCATGCTGGGCCGCCTGCCGCACCAGCCGTGGCTGGCCCCCCCCAGTGCGCAAGACCACGCCGCTGTTGAGAACGCCCTGCGCACCACCCATGCCTGGGACTGGCGTGGCCGCACGCTCGGCCAGCTCTCGGGCGGCGAGCGCCAGCGCGTGCTGCTGGCCCGCGCACTGGCTGTGCAGGCAGAAATATTGTTGATGGACGAACCCCTGGCCAACCTTGACCCGCCGCACCAGACCGACTGGCTGTTAACCGTCAAGGCGCTGGTAGCCAGCGGCAAAACCGTCATCAGCGTGCTGCACGAGGTGTCTTTTGCCCTGCAGGCCGATGCACTGGTGGTGATGGCGCAGGGCCGCGTCACGCACCAGGGCGCTTGCACAGCCCCCGTCACCCACCGCGCACTGGAGCGCGTGTTTGACCAGCGTATTGCCGTGCATCAGCTGGCGGGTCAGTGGCTGGCCATCCCTAAAATTTAAAGATAATTCAAGAAAAAAGTTTGTGAGAATTTGATTTAACCAAGACCCCACCATGCAAATCGAAACCCCACCCAAAGACAAACCCTATGAAAAACCCGAAGGCGAACGCCGGGGCCTGCTGATCGTCAACACCGGCGACGGCAAAGGCAAAAGTACCGCCGCCTTCGGCCTGGCCCTGCGCGCTTTTGGTCGCACGCATGTTCACGGCAAAAAAGTCAAGATTTTCCAGTTCATGAAAGTGCCCACTGCCCGCTTTGGCGAGCACCGCATGTTTGAGCAACTGGGCATTCCGATTGAAGGCCTGGGTGACGGCTTCAGCTGGAAAAGCCAGGACCTGGAGCGCTCTGGCCAGATCGCACGCGACGGCTGGGCCAAGGCCAAGGCCGCCATCCAGAGCGGCGAGTACTTCATGGTGGTGCTTGACGAGTTCACCTACCCGCTGATTTACGGCTGGATGGAGCCGCTGGGCGGCGTTGAAGAAGTCATTCAAACCCTGTTTGACCGCCCCACCGACACCCACGTCGTCATCACAGGCCGCCGCTGCCCGCCCGAGATCATCGAGCTGGCCGACACCGTGACCGAAATGACGCTGGTGAAGCATGCGTTCAAGGCGGGCATACCCGCGCAGCGCGGCATTGAAGACTGACCCTGTTCCCGAAAGAAGAGAAACATGACCATGACAACACTGAAAGAACAACCCGTGCGCCTCGTGCCACGTTCTGCCACCCCGGCAGCGACCAACGAACGCTGGTCGATCGACGACGTGGCTGCGCTGTTTGACTTGCCGTTTTCCGAGCTGATCTTCCGTGCACAAACCGTGCACCGCGAACACTTCGATCCCACCGAGGTGGAGCTCGCCACGTTGCTGTCGGTGAAGACCGGTGGCTGTCCAGAAGACTGCGGCTACTGCCCGCAGTCGGTGCATTTCGACACCGGCCTGGAAGCTGGCAAATTGATGGGCGTGGCCGCCGTGCGCGAAGCCGCGCAGCGGGCCAAGCAGGCCGGTGCCACGCGCTTCTGCATGGGCGCGGCGTGGCGCGCGCCGAAAGACCGCGATGTGGAGGCCGTGGCCGAACTCGTGCGCGCCGTGAAAGAAGAAGGCCTGGAAGCCTGCGCAACGCTGGGCATGCTCAATGAAGGCCATGCCGAGACCCTGCGCGACGCCGGCCTGGACTACTACAACCACAACCTGGACAGCGCACCCGACTTCTACGGCGAGATCATCACCACGCGCGATTACCAGGACCGCCTGGACACGCTGGAGCGTGTGCGCGGCGCGGGTGTCAAGGTTTGCTGCGGCGGCATCGTGGGCATGGGCGAATCGCGCCGCCAGCGTGCCGCGCTCGTGGCCCAGCTCGCCAACCTGGCACCCGACTACCCCGAGTCCGTGCCGATCAACAACCTGGTGAAGGTGCAGGGCACACCGCTGGCCGACCAGCCCGATCTGGACCCGCTGGAGTTCGTGCGCACCATCGCGGTGGCGCGCATCACCATGCCACGCGCGCGGGTGCGGCTTTCGGCCGGGCGCCAGCAGATGAGCGAGGCGGTGCAGGCCCTGTGTTTCCTGGGCGGCGCCAACTCCATCTTCTACGGCGAGAAGCTGCTCACCACGGGCAACCCCGATGTGGCGGCCGACATGAACCTGCTCGCCAAGCTGGGCATGCAGGCGCGCCGCGCCTGATCCCCATGTGGCCCACGCTGCCCCCGCTGGAGATCGCCGCACCGCTGGCGGTGCTGGTGGCGCTGGCGCTGGACCGTGCATTGGGCGAGCCGCCCGCGCGCTGGCACCCGGTAGTAGGCTTGGGGCGTTACCTGTCGTTCATGGGATCACACGTTGCGCCGGCCGCGGGCGCTGAAGCGCTGGCCGCGCTTGCATTCATGAAGGGCGCGCTGGCCTGGTGCCTGGGGGCTGTGCTGGTGGTGGCTGCGGCCTCGTGGCTGACCAGTGCCATGGCGGGCTGGGCCTGGTGGATTCAGGCGCTGGTGCTGGGCCTGCTGCTCAAGCCGCTGCTGGCCTGGCGCATGTTGCGCGACGAAGTGCTGGCGGTGGAAGCCGCCCTGGGGGAATCGCTGCCGGCAGGGCGTGCGCGCCTGGCCTGGCTGGTGAGCCGCGACGTTTCCACACTGAATGCTTCGCAGGTGCGTGAAAGCGCCATCGAATCGCTGGCCGAAAACCTCAACGACTCGGTGGTCGCGCCATTGTTCTGGTTCGCCATCGCCGGCCTGCCGGGCGCCGCGCTCTACCGGTTCGCCAACACGGCCGATGCCATGTGGGGCTACCGCGGCGAACGCAACGGCCGCGACTGGACATGGGCCGGCAAATGGGCGGCGCGCGCAGACGACGTGTTGTCGTGGCTGCCCGCGCGCATCACCGGTGCCATGCTGGGTGTGCTGGGTGCTGCGCGTGGCCTGCACACATTGCGGGCGCAGGCAGGACGCACACCGTCACCCAACAGCGGCTGGCCCATGGCGGCGATGGCGCTGGCGCTCGATGTGCGGCTGGGCAAACCCGGCGTGTACGAACTGCACGGCGCGGGGCGCTCCCCCCAGGCGGCCGACACCGGGCAGGCGCTGCGGCTGGCCGGCCGCGTGGTGCTGGTGCTGGCTGTTGGTGGGCTGTCGTGGGCCTTGCTGGCCTGGGGGTTCACACCATGACGACCGCACAACACGGTGGACCCGACGTGCAGGGCGTGCCCCGCTGGGATTTCTCCACCAACGCCAACGCCTGCGGGCCCTGCCCGAGCGCGCTCAGAGCCGTGCAACATGCCGATGCGCGCCACTACCCCGACCCCGCCTATACGGCACTGCGCGAATCGCTCGCGGCGTTCCACTCGGTGGACGCCGCACGCATCCTGCTGGCCGGCAGCGCGAGCGAATTCATTGGTCGCGTCTCCGCCGGGGTGGCGCGCGAGGGCGGCCAGCGCGTCTGGCTGCCAGCGCTGGCCTATGGCGACTACGGCCAAGCCGCACAGGCCTGGAATGTCGAGCGCGTGCTCGACCCGGCGCTTGCCCACCTCGCCTGGTTGTGCGAGCCTTCCAGCCCCCTGGGGCAGGCCGAGCCGATGGCGCAGGTTCTGGCGTCACTGGGCGCGCACGTGGTGTTCGACCGTGCCTACGAACCGCTTCGCCTGAGCGGGCGATGCAGCCTGGACCCCGTGACGCTGCAGCGGGTGTGGCAACTCTGGACACCCAACAAGGCCATGGGCCTGACGGGGGTGCGCGGCGCCTACGCCATTGCGCCGCTGCTCGACACCGACACGGTGCAGGTGCTCAATGCCCTGGCGCCTTCGTGGGTGCTGGGCGCGCATGCCGTGGCACTGCTGCAGGCCTGGGTCTCGCCGGCCGCGCAGGACTGGCTGGCGCAAAGTCGGCAGACCCTGAGCCTTTGGAAGTCCGAACAGCGGGCCTTGTTGAACGAACTGGATTGGACCGTGATGCCCAGTGACGCGAACTACCTGTGTGCAGAGCCGTTGCACCCCGTGGATGCCGTTGCACTGCGCGCAGCCGGCATCAAACTGCGCGACGCCACTTCGTTCGGCCTGCCCGGCCACTGGCGCCTGGGCGTGTTGCCGCCCGAGGCACAGACCGCCCTGCGTTGTGCCTTGCGGCAGCAGGAGCGAGTTGCATGACCGCGCGCTGCGTGATGGTGCTGGGCACAACCAGCGGCGCGGGCAAGAGCTGGCTCACCACGGCACTGTGTCGGTACTACGCGCGGCAAGGCTTGAAAGTGGCTCCGTTCAAGGCGCAGAACATGAGCAACAACGCCAGGGTGGTGGCCGGGGGCGAAATCGGCAGCGCGCAGTACTTTCAATCCCTCGCCGCACAAGCCGAGCCCGAGGTCCGCATGAACCCGCTGCTGCTCAAGCCCGAGGCCGACACGCGCAGCCAGGTGGTGCTGATGGGGCAGGTGAATGAGGCGCTGTCCAACATGCCGTGGCGCGGCCGCAGCCTGCACGTGTGGCCGCAAATCGCTTCGGCGCTGGACGAGCTGATGGCGGAAAACGACGTGGTGGTGATTGAAGGCGCGGGCTCTCCGGCCGAGATCAACCTGCACGCCAGCGACATCGTGAACATGCGTGTGGCGCTGCACGCGCAGGCGCGCTGCCTGCTCGTGACCGACATCGACCGCGGCGGCGCCTTCGCCCATCTTTACGGCACCTGGGCGCTGCTGCCCACCGAGGAGCGTGCGCTCATCCACGGCTTCGTGCTCAACAAGTTCCGCGGCGATGCCAGCCTGCTCGCACCCGCGCCGCAGATGCTGCAAGACCTCACCGGCGTACCCACGGTGGCCACGCTGCCGATGTGGTGGCAGCACGGTTTGCCCGAGGAAGACGGCGTGTTCGACATGGCCCCCACGCTTCCCGCTGCGCGTGGTGCGCTGCCCCCCGGGGGGGCAGGTTTCGCCTTGGGGCGGCCCGGTGGCGAAACCCCTTTCCGCACGCTCGGCATCATGACCATCGCCGTCATCGCCTGGCCGCGCATCAGCAACCTTGACGAATTCCAGCCGCTCAAGAACGTCCCCGGTGTGCGCCTGGTGTGGGCCCGTTCGCCTGCCGATTGCGCGGGCGCCGACTGGTTCGTGCTGCCCGGCAGCAAGGCCACCGCCGCCGACCTGGCCTGGCTGCGCACGCAGGGGCTGGACCGTGCGATTGCATCGCACGCTGCGCAGGGCGGGGCAGTGCTGGGCGTGTGCGGCGGGCTGCAGATGCTCGGCGAGGCCTTGATCGATACCCATGGCATCGATGGCAATGCGCCTGGCCTCGGCCTGCTGCCGCTGGTGACGCAGTTCGACCTGCAGAAAACCGTGTGCCACACACACACCGCCTTCGGTACCCTGCACGGCGCGTGGGCCGCGCTCTCCGGCGTGGCAGCCGCCGGTTACGAAATCCACCACGGCCAGACCGCGCAGCACCCAGCCATGGCGGCGGGTGGCGACCTTGCGCGCGAGGTGTTGCCCGATGGCTTGGGCTGGCAGAACGCGGCGGGCAACGTGCTCGGCGTTTATCTGCACGGCCTGTTCGAAGACCCACGCGTGCTGCACGCACTCTTTGGCGCTGCCGCACCCACACTGGAGACCGTGTTCGACGGCCTGGCCGATTTCATCGAAACCCATTTCGAGCCTGGCGTGCTCGACCAACTCATCGCACCATGAACATGAACATCCCCGACATCACCCAGCCCGAGCTCGCCCAGACCCTGCAGCGCGCGCTGGACAACAAGACCAAGCCGCTGGGCTCGCTGGGTCGTATCGAGACGCTGGCGCAGCGCCTCGGCCTCATCCTCGGCACGGCGCAGCCGCTGCTGCAGGCGCCACAGATGCTGGTGTGCGCAGGCGACCACGGCCTGGCCGCGCGTGGTGTGTCGGCCTACCCGAGCGACGTGACCTGGCAGATGGTGGAAAACTTCCTGGCGGGCGGCGCAGCGGTGAGCGTGCTTGCGCGCCAGCACGGCATCGGTCTCACGGTGGTGGACTGCGGTGTGAAGCACGACTTCGCCGAGCGCACAGGTTTGTTGATCCGCAAGATCGCGCATGGCACGGCCGACGCGCTCGAGGGCCCGGCCATGAGTTCGGTGCAGTGCGCGCAGGCCATCGCCAACGGCCGTGAGGTGTTGGCGGGCCTGCCCGGCAACGCCTTGCTGCTTGGCGAAATGGGCATTGGCAACACCTCGGCCGCGTCCATGTTGCTTGCGCGCCTGGCCGGGCTGGACGTGGCCGAGGTCACCGGCGCCGGCACCGGGCTCGATGCCGGGGCCGTGCAGCGCAAGATCGGCATCCTGCGTGAAGTGCTGGCCCGCCATGCCGACGTGAAAGCCCCGCTGGACGCGCTCGCGGCCTTCGGCGGCTTCGAAATCGCCACGCTGGTGGGCGCGGTGCTGCAGGCCGCCGAAGAACGACGTGTGATCTTGGTGGACGGTTTCATCGCCACCTCGGCCGTGCTGGTGGCCAGCCACCTGGCGCCGCACGTGCTGCAGCGTTGCGTGTTCGCGCACCGCTCAGGTGAGCGCGGCCACGCGCTCATGCTGGCTCACTTGAAGGCTGAGCCTCTGCTCGATCTGGGCTTGCGCCTGGGCGAGGGTTCGGGCGCAGCACTGGCCTGGCCGCTGCTGGTGAGCGCGTGTGCGCTGCTGCGCGAGATGGCGAGCTTCGAAGCGGCGGGTGTCTCGCGCGATACCAGTCACCCCGAGCCAACCAACTCCCTTGGCTCCGAGCCAGCCACCCCCGTTCGCCCTGAGCCTGTCGAAGGGCATCCCGCTGTGTTGGCGAAGGCTTCGACAGGCCCAGCCCGAACGGAGGGTTGAGTCGGTGAAGCGTTTCGCTCGCCATTTCCTGCTGGCCCTGCAGTTCTTCACCCGCATCCCGGTGACGGGGCGGCTGGCCGACTGGGTGGGCTTCAGCCCGGCGATGCTGCGCGCCAGCGCCGCACATTTCCCTGGCGTGGGCTGGATCGTGGGCGGGCTCACGGCGGTGGTGTTGTGGGGACTGTTGCTGGCCTTGCCGGCCGTGCCCGCCGCACCCTGGGTGGCGGCGATCGCCAGCACCGTGTTCGGCGTGCTGCTCACCGGCGCTTTTCATGAAGACGGCCTGGCCGATCTGGCCGACGGGCTGGGCGGCAGCATGGACCGCAGCCGTGCGCTGGAGATCATGAAGGACTCGCGCATCGGCAGCTATGGCGCGATCGCGCTGGTGCTGGCGGTGCTCGCCAAGGTGGCGCTGCTGGCCATGCTGGCGCAGGTGGATGCGTGGCTGGCGGTGGTGGCGCTGTTCGCGGCGCACGTCACCTCGCGCACGGCTCCGCTGCTCGTGATTCGCACCTTGCCGCACGTGGGCGATGCCCCGCAGTCCAAAAGCAAACCGCTGGCCGAGAGCATCGGCAATGGCGGCCTGGCCGCCGGTCTGCTCTGGTGGGCGCTGGCCATGGCGCTTGTGGTGTGGCTCTTGCCCGCTGCACCGTGGGTGCAGGCCGTGCTGGGTGCGTTGATCGGCCTGGCCTGGATGTGGCGCCTGCTGCAGCGCCGTCTGCAGGGTTTCACCGGCGATGGCCTGGGCGCGACGCAGCAGGTGTGCGAGGTGTTGTTCTATGTGGGGCTGGCGCTGTCCATCTCATGAAGCTCTGGCTGCTGCGCCACGCGCGCGTCTTGCTGCCTGACGGCCTGTGCTACGGCGCGAGCGACGTGCCGGCCGACGCCGCGCTCACGCGCGAGGCCGCGCAGGCCTTTGCGCCGCTGCCGCCACCGGGCACGCCGGTGTGGGTGTCGGGCCTGCTGCGCGCCCAGCAGATGGTGAGTGCCCTGCAAATCGAGCGGCCCGACCTGGGCGCCGCGCGCATGGAAACGCGCTTGAACGAGATGGACTTTGGCCATTGGGAAATGCAGCGTTGGGACAGCATGCCGCGCAGCGCCTTCGACGCGTGGACGGCCGACTTCGCACACCACCGGTTTGGCGGTGCAGAGAGCACGCAGATGCTGCTCAACCGCGTGGCCGCCGCGCTCGCCGATCTGCGGCCCGCAAAGACGACCGACGTGGTGTGGGTCACGCACGCCGGCGTGATCCGCGCGGTGCAGCACATCGTGGCCAGTGGCGGTGTGCACATTGGCGATGTGGCCCAATGGCCGAAGGACGCGCCCGAGCCGGGTGGCTGGACTTCGCTGTCTTTCTGAAACCCCCTCGGCGCCACACCATGACCCCAACTTCCATTTCCTCGCGCCGCCAGATCATGGCCGTGGCGATGCTGTTGCTCGCGCTCGTCGGTGGCCTGGTGCGCTGGTTTGCGCCCCAGCCTTCGCTGGCGCGCGATGTGGGCTCGTTGCTGATGGTGCTGTGGCTGCCCATCGTCGGCAACATCATCGGGTGGTTGATGCAGCGCGCGCGGGCGCCCAAACACCAGCTGCAGGGCTTCGCGGCCGGCACCCTGTTCGAGCCCCATGCCCGCATCGAACTGACCCTGCTGGCCGCCGAGACACCCCGGCTCAGCCGGCCGATCCGCGCGGGTTACTTCGACGCTGCCTTGGTGGTGGGCTCGGAAGGGTTCACCACCCGACTGGCTGTACCGTCCGACGCGGAGCCGGTGCCGGAGGTGCCGTGCACGCTGGAGATTCAGTTCCTGCGCCCGGAGTTGGCGTTGGCCCAGCTCACGCCGGGCAGCAAGTTCGCCTTGCTCGCTGGTCGCACCCTGCTCGGCACCGGCTCTGTGTTGCCGCTGGAGCGCTGAGCCGAGTGGAGCTTTTTCAGGCCTGGGTCTTGTCCTTGAAATCGCAATACGCAGCCACTGCGCACTTCGGACACAGCGGCTTGCGCGCCTGGCACACGTAGCGCCCGAGCAGGATCAGCCAGTGGTGCGAGTCCACCGCCCAGGCGGGTGGCACGCGCTTCATCAGCTGCGTCTCCACCTGCAACGGGTTCTTGCCCGGCGCCAGGCCAGTGCGGTTGCTCACCCGAAAGATGTGCGTGTCCACCGCCATGGTGGGCTGGCCAAAGGCCACGTTCAGCACCACGTTGGCGGTCTTGCGGCCCACGCCGGGCAAGGCTTCGAGCGCATCACGGGTGCGCGGCACCTCGCCGCCGTGCAGCTCCACCAGCATCCGGCAGGCCTCCATCAGGTGCCTGGCCTTGCTGCGGTACAGGCCGATGGTCTTGATGTAGCCCTCCAGCCCGTCCAGGCCCAGATCGAGGATCTTCTGCGGCGTGTTCGCCACCGGGAACAGCCGGCGCGTGGCCTTGTTCACGCCCACGTCGGTGGCCTGGGCCGAGAGCAGCACCGCAGCCAGCAGCTCGAACACACTGGTGTATTCGAGCTCGGTCTGCGGGTGGGGGTTGGCGGCCTGGAGGGTGGCGAAGAAGGACTCGATCTGTTCGCGTTTCATGGCCGCGAGTGTAGGCGCGGGATCCTTGCTCAGCCAGGCTGGCGGTGCTGTACCCACACGCGCTGCACCCCGGCTTCGGGCTGCAGCCAGGCCACCAGCGCGCGGCCACCCGCGCTGCCCCGCAGGTGCAGCGAAGTGGCGTCGCCGGCGTCGTTGCCGATGCGTTCTGCCTCGGTCCAGGCGCTGTTGAAGGGTCGGCGCGCGGTCCAGATCTCGCCCTCGCTGGCCGCGCCGCGCAACCACACAGCCTGCGTCTGGTTGTTGGTGTCCAGCGCCACCTGCACGTGGTGGGCATCCGCGCTGGCATCGCTCTCCAGCAAGGCGCTGGCCGTGCCGCTGTCGTTGGCGTCGATCAACGTGCCCCAGGCATCGCGGCGCCCGTTCAACTCCTCGTCCCACACCAGCGCGAAGTGGCCGGCGCCGCCGGCGTCCAGCCAGGGGCGGCCCACGGCACCGGGTGCCGGGTTGTCGCGGGGGACCCAGACAGTGGGACTCCCGGTGGCCGCAAAGCGCACGGTGCTCACGCGCTCGGCCGCTGCAAACACATGGCGCCATGCCAGCAAGGTGCCACCACCGGCGTCGGTGGCGATGCACAGCTCGCTGGCCCTGCCCGCTGCGGTGATCGGCGCGTCGGGTTGAGCGCCAGAGGCCAGGCTCCAGCGCGCGGCCCACACCGAAGGGTTGGCCCCGCGCGGTTCGATCCAGCCCACCACGGCCTGCCCCGCCGTGCCCAGGGCCAGCACGAGTTCGGTGGGTTGGGTGTCGACGAAGGTGTTGAGCGCAGCAACCGAACCCCAGCCCACGCTCGCCACCCAGGGGCGAACGCGCACCTGCGGCGTGGCCGCATCGCGTTGCGCGATCCAGCCCACCAGCGCATTGCCCTGCGCGTCCACGCTCACCCGCGCGTGCTCCGCCAGCAAGGCGTCGTCGGTGGTGTTGACCTTCTCCGCAGGCTGCCAGCCGCCGTTGGCGAGGTTGCGCATCGCCGTTGTCTCGAAACGTGTGCCCTGGCGCTGCGTCCAGACCACCCAGGCCTGGCCGTTCGCATCCATGGCAACGTCGGCCACCAGGTGGTAGATCGTGGTGGTGGTGGCGATCTCGTGCACCGGGTCCCAGCCCACATCGACCCTGTAGCGGCGGCCCAGCAGGCGGTGGACACCGCTGGCGCTGGTCTCCTCCCACACCGCCACTGCATCGCCGGTGTCGTTGCTGGCGATGTTCAGCAGGCCCGCGTTCAGCGAGGTGCTGGCGGTGAGCGTCAAGGGTTGTGTCCAGGGGCTGGCTGGTGCGGGGTTGGGCGGTGCCGCGACGTCGCTGCCCAGGTCGGCACCGCTGCCGCCGCAGGCCGACAGCAGCAGGCCTGCCGCACCGCCCAGCAGCACGGTTCGGCGGTTGGGGCGGGACGACAAAGCAGAGGATGGAGAAGAGGATTTCATGGAGTTTGAAAACAGAGTTGATCGGGTTGTCCAATCTAGGGACGTCTGTTCTCGCGGCCCATCGCTCCATGGCCCCAGTGCGCAACCGTGTGGCGCGATTGGCTAACATCACCCACTGATCCCACGAGCCGATTGCCATGACCATTCCCTTTGCCTCCCGCCTCGACAACGTCGAAACCTCCGCCATCCGCGAACTCTTCAAGCTGCTGGGCAGGCCCGGCATCATCAGTTTTGCCGGCGGCTTTCCCGACAGCGCGCTGTTTGACGTGGAGGGCATCCGCGAGGCGGTCAACACCGCGCTCACCGAAGAGCCCGGCGCCGCGCTGCAGTACGGCGCGACCGAAGGGCACCAGCCGCTGCGCGAGCAGCTCGCCAGCTTCATGGCGGCCAAAGGCGTCACCGGTGTGGCGGCCCACGACCTCATCGTCACCACCGGCAGCCAGCAAGGCCTGGACCTGCTGGGCAAGACGCTGATCTCACCCGGCGACAAGGTGATCGTCGAAGGCCCCACGTTCCTCGCCACCATCCAGTGTTTCCGGCTCTACGGCGCCGAACTCATCACCGTGCCGGTGGATGGTGAAGGCACACAGACCGATGCGCTGGAGCAGCTCATCGCCGAACACAAACCCAAGTTCGTCTACCTCATTCCCACCTTCGGCAACCCCAGCGGCGCGCTCATGAGCCTGGAGCGGCGCAAGGCCGTGCTTCAAATGGCGGTGAAGCACAACACGCTGATCGTGGAAGACGATCCCTACGGCGACCTGTACTTTGGCGATGCACCCCCACCCAGCCTGCTGGCGCTGAGCGCCCAGGTGCCTGGCAGCCGCGAGCTGCTGGTGCACTGCGGCAGCTTGAGCAAGGTGCTCTCACCCGGCTTGCGTGTGGGCTGGATGGTCGGCCCCGCCGAGCTGCTGGCCAAGGCCACCATGTGCAAACAGTTCAGCGACGCGCACACCAGCACCTTTGCGCAGGCCACCGCTGCGCAGTACCTCAAGGCCGGGCGCATGCCCGCCACGCTGGCCAGGGTGCGCCAGGTGTACGCAGAGCGGGCCACCGCCATGGGCAACGCGCTGCGGCGTGAGCTGGGTGATGCGATCGAATTCGTGCAACCGCAAGGTGGCCTGTTCATCTGGGCCCGGCTCACCGGCGCAGGCGGCCAGGTGGCCGACGGCGCCGAGCTGGCCAAACGCGCCATCGACAAGGGCGTGGCATTCGTGCCGGGTGCGCCGTTCTACGCACGAAACCCCGATGCGGCCACCCTGCGTCTGAGCTTTGCCACCGTGGGGCTGGAGAAGATCGAAGAGGGCGTGGGCCGGCTGGCCCAGGCCCTCTGATTCAGCTTCGGTCGATCAGTCGGTCGGCTCGAACTGCGTCGCGTTCTTGCCTTTGAACGGCGCATAGAACGCCTTGATGCTGGCCATGTCGGCCTCCACATCGCCGGTGGGTTCAAACAGCGGGCCCAGGCCACTTCGCTTGCGCGCGTAGTCCATGTAGGCCATCACGATCGGCACCCGGGCTTCGCGGGCGATGTAGTAGAAGCCGGTCTTCCAGTAGCGCGTCTTGCTGCGTGTGCCTTCGGGCGGCACGATGAGTTGCAGCGGTCCATCGGCGTCGCGGATCGCCTGGGCCGAGGCAGCCACCAGGTTGGTGGACTGCTCGCGGTTCACAGCGATGCCGCCGAGCCAGCGCATGACGCCACCAAACGGCGCACGGAACAAACTGTGTTTGCCCATCCAGCGGATGTTGAGCCGCAAGGCAAAGGCCACCATCAGGGTGTAGGGCAGGTCCCAGTTGCTGGTGTGCGGGGCGGCGATCAGCACGCTTCTGGTCGCGTGGGCGGGGAGGGCGCCTTCAATGCGCCAGCCAGTGAGCTTGAGAAAACCGATCGAGAAGGCGCGCAGCAGCGTGTTGACAACGGGCGTGGTGAAGATCGTGCGGGGCAGGTGCATGGCGCCAAGTATCGGCGACGAGCGCCCGGGCCGCGTTAGGATCGCAGCACATGAAACCCGAAGACCTGGAGCGTCTGCTCACTGTGGAGATGCCGTTCGGCAAACACAAGGGCCGCGTGATCGCCGACCTGCCGGGCAACTACCTCAACTGGTTTGCGCGCGAGGGGTTTCCCAAGAGCGAAGTGGGCCGGCTTCTCCAGCTCATGCACGAGATCGACCACAACGGCCTGAGCGACCTGCTCACGCCGCTGCGGCGGCGCTGATCCGGGGCCGTCAAGGCAATCCCAAAGCCTCAAAGACGCGGGCTGCGGCATAGGCATCATTGGCCGCATAGACCAGTTGCGATTCGCTCAGGTGCGGGTTGGCCCAGTTCGAGGTGGCGGCTTTCTTGGACTTGAGGAAGCGCCGGTTGAACAGCACCGCCACGGCACCTTTCACGCCCATGTCCTTGCGGTAGCCGCGCTCGCGGAACACGGTGTTGAGCTCCAGCACCGCAGCCGGCTCCACCTCGAGCTTTGAGACGATGCGTTTGGTGTCGTCTCCCAGACCGAAACCTGCCTTGGTGTGCCGGGCATCGGCCAGCAAGGCGGCCACCTGGTCGCGACAACCCGGGTCATGCAACTGGAATACCCAGGCGCGCTGCATCGTGGCGAGCTGAACGATGTGCGGCCCGTCGGAGACCTGGTCCTTGAAGAACGTGGGTTTGGACTCGGTGTCGAAGCCCCAGACCGCGTTGTCGATCAACTCGGCACAGGCTTCGCGTGCCTGCGCGGCGGTGTTGACCAGCACGATTCGTTCGAGCCCCAGGCGGTCGAACGGTTCGAGCAGGGCGATCTCGTCCTTGCTGGGCGTGGGGTGTTGTTCGCGCGGTGTCATGTGCGACGCAGGATACCCCGGCGCGCATAATCGCGCCCTTCGTTCCCAGACTTGGCGCTGCACGCGCCCCCGACGCCCCATGAGAAAAATCTTCCCCCTCACCCAAGAAGGTCTGCACCGCGACCGCGTGCTCGAAGCCGTCAAGCACGAGATCCGCAAATACCTCAAGCGCGAGCGCCGTCGGGATCTGCCTGAAGGGGTTGATTTTCTGGACTTTGATTGCCGCTGTGGTGCGACGAAAGACACAGCGGAGGTGGTGCATCTCTCCGCCCTGATGGGGAGCCTGGACGCGGTGGCCAATTCGGGCGGTGCCGAGGCCTATGTGGAGATCCTGGCCAAGCCCGGCGTTCGCCAGGCCCGCCCGCCCGGCGTCAGCGGCCAAGAGGACCATCCGGCACAATTGACCGATGCCCCCGATCACTCTGCCCCAACCCCCCAAGACCCCGCTCCTTGAGGTAGACAACGGGCCACCCACCGAGGGTGAGTTCGTTCGATTCCCCGGCTCGCCATTCGAGCTGTTTTTGCCTTACCCCCCAGCGGGTGACCAGCCCGAGGCGATCCGCCAGCTGGTGGAAGGTGTGAACGACGGCGAGGTATTCCAGACGCTGTTGGGCGTGACCGGCTCCGGCAAGACGTTCACCATGGCCAACGTGATCGCGCGCCTGGGTCGCCCCGCCATCGTGTTCGCACCCAACAAGACGCTGGCCGCGCAGTTGTACAGCGAGTTCCGCGAGTTCTTCCCGAAGAACGCCGTCGAGTACTTCGTCAGCTACTACGACTACTACCAGCCCGAAGCCTACGTGCCGCAGCGCGACCTGTTCATCGAGAAGGACAGTGCGATCAACGAGCACATCGAGCAGATGCGTCTGAGCTGCACCAAGAGCATTTTGGAGCGGCGCGACGTGATCATCGTGGCCACGGTGTCGGCCATCTACGGCATCGGCAAGCCCGAGAGCTACCACCAGATGGTGATGACGCTGCGGGTGGGCGACAAGGTCGGCCAGCGCGACCTGATCGCGCAGCTGGTGCGTATGCAGTACGCGCGCAACGAGCAGGATTTCAGCCGCGGCAAGTTCCGCGTGCGCGGCGACACGATCGACGTGTTCCCTGCCGAACATTCCGAGATGGCGATCCGCATCGAGCTGTTCGACGACGAAGTCGAGACCCTGCAGCTGTTCGACCCGCTCACCGGCAAAGTGCGCCAGAAGATCCCGCGCTTCACGGTCTACCCCAGCAGCCACTACGTGACACCGCGCGAGCAGGTGCTCAGCGCTGTCGAGGCGATCAAGCTCGAGTTGGCAGACCGGCTCAAGGAGTTCGTCAGCATGGGCAAGCTGGTGGAGGCGCAGCGGCTGGAACAGCGTACGCGATTCGATCTCGAAATGCTCAGCGAGGTCGGCCACTGCAAGGGCATCGAGAACTACTCGCGCCATTTGTCGGGCAGCCTGCCAGGCGAGCCGCCGTCCACACTGACCGACTACCTGCCCAAGGACGCCATGATGTTTCTGGACGAGAGCCACGTGCTCATTGGACAGTTTGGCGGCATGTACAACGGCGACCGCGCGCGCAAGACCACGCTGGTGGAGTACGGCTTTCGTCTGCCAAGCGCGCTGGACAACCGGCCCCTGAAGTTCGACGAGTTCGAGCAGCGCATGCGCCAGGTGGTGTTCGTATCGGCCACGCCGGCCGAGTACGAGCGGACACACGCCGGCCAGGTGGTGGAACAGCTGGTGCGGCCCACCGGTCTGGTCGATCCCGAACTGGAAGTGCGCCCGGCCACCCACCAGGTGGATGACGTGCTGCAGGAGATCCGCATCCGCGTGGAGAAAAATGAGCGCGTGCTGATCACCACGCTCACCAAGCGCATGGCCGAGCAGCTCACCGACTACCTGACCGAAAACGGCGTGAAGGTGCGCTACCTGCACAGCGACGTGGACACGGTCGAGCGGGTGGAGATCCTGCGCGACCTGCGCCTGGGTGCTTTCGATGTGCTGGTCGGCATCAACCTGCTGCGCGAAGGCCTGGACATTCCCGAGGTCTCGCTGGTGGCCATCCTGGACGCCGACAAGGAAGGTTTCCTGCGCTCCGAGCGCAGCCTGATCCAGACCATCGGTCGCGCCGCGCGCAACCTCAACGGCCGCGCCATCCTCTACGCCGACCGCATCACCGAGTCGATGAAAAAGGCGATCGACGAGACCAACCGGCGTCGCACCAAACAGGTGGCGCACAACCTGGCCATGGGCATCGAGCCGCGCAGCATCAACAAGCGCATCAAGGACCTGATCGATGGCGTCTACAGCGAGAAGGCGGGCAAGGAAGCCGATCGGTTGGCGGCGGAGAGCGCACACCGCGCCAGCATCGACGAGATGAGCGAGAAGGACGTGGCGCGCGAGATCAAGCGGCTGGAAAAGCTCATGCTGGAGCACGCGCGCAACCTCGAATTCGAGAAAGCGGCGAGCGTGCGCGACCAGTTGGGTCGACTCAAGGCCTCCATCTTTGGGGCCTCTGGCATGGACAACGTGGCCTGAGACGTTGATCGCAGACACGACCATCTGGCGCGCAGACCGTCGCGCAAGGTGCATCCTTTTTCCTTTTGGCTGAACGTTTTTGGCCTGACCGCAGTCTCACGGTAGCTCGCCTCTGCTGAAAATTACCAAATGGTTGCGTTTTGATCTTTTGAGTCAAATCTTCTGTTTGTCCTAGACAAAGTAACTTTTTCAGGTAAGATGCCGAGCGAATCAGTAGGCTTTTAAGATATACTCGACGAAAACAGTCGGGAAAGCCTTCGATGAGCGACCAGCAATGGTCAGGGTGGGCGGAGAAGGGGTTCAGGGGGTGATACCCGTGGGCCAGTCAACGACGGTCAAGCCAACATTTAAGGAGCTTGAAAATGCGCCTCACGACCAAAGGCCGCTTTGCGGTCACAGCCATGATTGACCTGGCCCTGCGCCAGAACAACGGACCCGTCACGCTCGCGGCCATCAGCCAGCGACAGCAGATTTCGTTGTCATACCTTGAGCAGTTGTTCGGCAAACTGCGCCGCCACGAACTCGTCGAATCGACTCGTGGGCCGGGCGGCGGCTATACCCTGGGCCGCAAGGCATCCGAGATCACCGTGGCCGACATCATTGTGTCGGTGGACGAGCCGATCGACGCCACGCAGTGTGGCGGCAAGGAAAACTGCCTGGGTGAAGGCCACCGTTGCATGACGCACGAACTGTGGGCCGCGCTGAACACCAAGATGGTGGACTTCCTGGACTCCGTCTCCCTGCAATCGTTGGTGGATGAGCAACTCGCCAAAGGTGTGGTGGTGGAAAACGCCCCGATGATCAAACGCGCGATTTCCAGCGCGCCGGTGGTCAAGCCCATTCGCGTGAACGCGCCCAACTCGGTGTTTGCACTGGGTGGAATCGCGTTTTCCAAATGAACTTGCCAGCCCGGAGCGTCGCTCCGGGCGCCCTCCAGATCTCTGGATGCCAACACACACATCCGCCATTGTTCGATTCAACCAGCCAGCCCCGAGACCGCCAGCCATGAGCACTCCCCACTTCCCCATCTACATGGACTACAGCGCCACCAATCCCTGCGATCCGCGGGTGGTGGACGCCATGATTCCCTGGTTGCGCGAGCATTTCGGCAACCCGGCATCGCGCAGCCACGCCTGGGGCTGGGAAGCCGAGAAGGCCGTGGAAACTGCCCGTGAGCAGGTTGCGGCCCTGATCGGAGCCGACCCGCGGGAAATCGTCTGGACCAGTGGCGCGACCGAGTCCAACAACCTCGCTCTCAAGGGCGCGGCGCATTTTTACAAGACCAAGGGCAAACACCTCATCACGGTCAAGACCGAGCACAAGGCTGTGCTGGACACTTGCCGCGAGCTGGAGCGCCAGGGTTTTGAAGTGACCTACCTGGATGTGCAGGCCGACGGTCTGCTGGACCTTGATGTTTTCAAGGCCGCCATCCGCCCCGACACCATCATTGCTTCGGTCATGTTCGTGAACAACGAGATCGGCGTGATCCAGGACATCGCTGCCATTGGCGCGATCTGCCGCGAAAAGGGCGTGATCTTCCATGTCGACGCAGCCCAGGCCACAGGCCGCGTCGACATCGACCTGCAGACCCTGCCGGTTGACCTGATGAGCCTGACCTCGCACAAAACCTACGGCCCCAAAGGCATCGGTGCCCTGTATGTGCGACGCAAGCCGCGCATCCGCATTGAAGCGCAAATGCACGGTGGTGGTCATGAGCGTGGCATGCGTTCCGGCACGCTGCCCACCCACCAGTGCGTGGGCATGGGCGAGGCCTACCGCATCGCCAAAGCCGAGATGCACGAGGAAAACCTGCGCATCCAGGCCCTGCACGAGCGCATGCTCGCGGGTTTGAAAGACGTGGAAGAAGTCTTCATCAACGGTCACGAAACGAAGCGTGTGCCGCACAACCTCAATATGAGCTTCAATTACGTTGAAGGCGAGTCGCTGATCATGGGCATCAAGGGCCTGGCGGTGTCGTCGGGTTCGGCCTGCACCTCGGCCAGTCTGGAGCCCAGCTATGTGTTGCGCGCCCTGGGCCGCAGTGACGAACTCGCCCACAGCAGCCTGCGCATGACGATTGGCCGCTGGACGACCGAAGAAGAGATCGATTACGCGGTGGGCACGATCAAGGAGAACGTGGCCAAGTTGCGCGAACTGTCCCCTCTGTGGGAAATGTTCAAAGACGGTATTGACCTGTCCACCATCCAGTGGGCGGCACATTGAAGGAGAAACAGCATGGCTTATTCAGAGAAAGTGGTTGACCACTACGAAAACCCCCGCAACGTGGGTTCGTTCGAAAAAGGCGACGACAGCGTTGGCACCGGCATGGTGGGCGCGCCCGCCTGCGGCGACGTGATGAAGCTGCAGATCAAGGTGAACCCGACCACCGGCGTGATCGAAGACGCCCGCTTCAAGACCTATGGTTGTGGCTCGGCGATCGCCTCGTCGTCGCTGGTGACCGAATGGGTCAAGGGCAAGACGCTGGACCAAGCGGCCGCGCTGAAGAACAGCCAGATCGCGGAAGAGTTGGCCCTGCCGCCGGTGAAAATCCACTGCTCCATCCTGGCCGAAGACGCGATCAAGGCGGCGGTGGACGACTACCGCAAAAAGCACAGCCACTGAGCTCCCGACACCATGTCCATTTCCATTTCCGAAGCCGCTGCACGTCACGTCAACCGCTACATTGCCAAACGCGGCAAGGGCGTGGGCGTGCGACTGGGTGTGAAGACCACGGGCTGTTCGGGCATGGCCTACAAGCTGGAGTACGCCGACGAGATCGCGCCGGAAGACGTGGTGTTCGAGGACAACGGCGTGAAGGTGCTGGTCGACCCCAAGAGCCTGGCCTATATCGACGGTACCCAGCTCGATTTCGTGCGTGAGGGTCTCAATGAGGGCTTCCGCTTCAACAACCCGAACGAACGCGACCGTTGCGGTTGCGGTGAAAGCTTCCGGGTTTGATGTCTTGCTTGCGCCATTCAAGCCGCCCGCGCGTCAAAGCGTCGGCGGCTTTTGTTTTATGAATCTGAACCTGCAATCGAACGACTTCGAGATATTCGGCATTGAACCCGGCTTTGCTGTGGACCGAGACGCGCTGGACGCGCGCTGGAAAGATCTGCAGCGCGAAGCGCACCCCGACCGTTTTTCCACGGCCGATGCGCAGGCCCAGCGCCAGGCCATGCAGTGGTCGGTGCGCATCAACGAGGCCTACCAGCGCCTGAAGGACCCGCTCAAGCGGGCGGCGTACCTGTGCGAGATGCACGGCGCACCGGTCCAGGCCGAGAACAACACCGCCATGCCCTCCGCTTTCCTCATGCAGCAGATGCAGTGGCGTGAAGAGCTGGAAGAGGCCAGGGGGCTGGACGATCTGGAGCGCATGGCTGACGACGTGGCCAAGGCACGCCTTGCCATGTTGCAGGGTTTGCAGACCACCGCCGACGCGCTGCGCGACTGGCCCGCACTGGCGCAGCAGGTCAGAGCCCTTATGTTCGTTGAGCGCTTTGCGCGCGATGTGGAAAGCCGCATCGATCTGCTGGGACAATAGACGGTTGTTCCCTTTGAACCGATCGTGACCCATGGCGCTTCTGCAGATCTCCGAACCCGGCCAGTCCCTCGACCCGCACCAACGCCGCGTGGCGGTGGGCATTGATCTGGGCACCACGCATTCGCTGGTGGCCGCTGTGCGTCACGGCATCTCCGAATGCCTGCCCGCCACCGATGGCCGTGTGATCTTGCCCAGCGTCGTGCGCTATCTCGATCCCGCGCAGGGCGGCTCGGGCCGGCAGATCGGTTTTGACGCGCTGGCCGCGCAGGTGCAGGACCCCGCCAACACGGTGAGTTCGGTCAAGCGACTCATGGGGCGGACACGGGCGCAAGTGGTCGATGTGGACAAGCTCTCCTACAACGTGGTCGAACAAGACGGCATGGCTGTGGTCGAGACCGTGGCAGGCCGCAAGACACCGATGGAAGTGAGCGCCGAGATCCTTGCCACGCTGCGCTTTCGTGCTGAAGACAGCTTCGATGATGAGTTGTATGGCGCCGTGATCACCGTTCCCGCGTACTTCGACGATGCACAACGCCAGGCCACGAAAGACGCGGCCCAGCTCGCCGGCATCAACGTGCTGCGCCTGATCAACGAGCCGACGGCTGCTGCGATCGCGTACGGACTGGACAACAGTTCCGAAGGCGTCTACGCCATCTACGACCTGGGTGGCGGCACCTTCGACATTTCCATCCTTCGCCTCACCCAGGGCGTGTTCGAGGTCATGGCCACCGGTGGCGACTCTGCGCTGGGCGGCGACGACTACGACCAGGCACTCGCCGCCTGGGTGCTGGTCCAGGCCGGTGAGACCTCTTCACTCAACGCCTCGGAACGAGCAGCCGTGCATGCCGAGGCGCGTCGTGTGAAAGAGGCGCTGTCGTCTTGCGCAAGTGAAACCTTCCGGGCCGTTGTGACGGGCCATGCCATTGAGCAGGTCGTCACGTCCACCGACTTCGAGGCCTGCACAGCCGCGCTCACGGCCCGCACCATGACGGCCGTGCGCAAGGTCCTGCGCGACGCCGGCATCACAAAAGACGACGTCAAAGGCGTCGTCATGGTCGGTGGGTCGACCCGCATGCCGGTGGTGCGCCGCACGGTCGGTGAATTCTTCGGCCAAGAGCCGCTGACCAACCTCAACCCCGACGAGGTGGTGGCCCTGGGCGCGGCCATCCAGGCCAACGCCTTGGCCGGCAACAGTCGCGAGGGCGACCTGCTGCTGCTCGACGTGATTCCTCTGTCGCTCGGCATCGAGACCATGGGTGGCCTGGTCGAGCGCATCGTGCCGCGCAACAGCGCCATTCCCACCGCGCTTGCACAAGACTTCACCACGTATCAAGACGGCCAGACCGCGCTGGCGCTGCACGTGGTGCAGGGCGAACGTGATCTCGTGGCCGACTGCCGCAGCCTCGCGCGTTTCGAGTTGCGCGGCATCCCGCCCATGGTGGCCGGTGCGGCGCGCATCCGCGTCACCTTCACAGTGGACGCCGACGGCCTGCTCTCGGTGAGCGCAAAAGAGCAGGGCAGTGGTGTGGAAGCGCGTGTGGACGTGAAGCCTGCCTACGGCCTCTCTGACGAACAGATCGCCGCCATGCTGCAAGAGAGCTTCGCCACCGCCGAGCAGGACATCAAGTCGCGCGCACTCGTCGAGGCCCGCGTCGACGCCGATCGCATGATCGCCGCCACGCGCACCGCCCTGGCCGCCGACGCTGACCTCCTGGAACCCAGCGAGCGCGGGCAGATCGATGCCCTCATCGATGTGCTTGCAGCCACCACCGCAGGCGACGATGCTCAGGCGATCGAAGCTGCGACCACCGAGCTGGCCAAGGTCACCGAACCCTTCGCCGCGCTGCGGATGAACCGCGGCATCCAGCAAGCCTTGTCCGGCAAGAAACTCGAAGAAGTCTGAACCCCATGCCCATCATCAAGATCCTGCCCCACCCCGAATACTGCCCCCAGGGCGCCAGCATCACGGCGCCTGCGGGCACATCGATCTGCGAAGCCCTGCTGGACAACAAGATCAACATCGAACACGCCTGCGACATGAGTGCTGCCTGCACGACCTGCCATGTGATCGTGCGCGAGGGCTTCAACGGCTTGAACGAGCTCGACGAGACCGAAGAAGACCTGCTTGACCGCGCCTGGGGCCTGGAGCCGAACTCCCGACTGTCGTGCCAGGCCATCCTGGCGCAGACCGATGTCACCGTTGACATTCCCAAGTACTCGATCAACCACGCCAAGGAACTGCACTGATGCGACAGATCGTCCTTGACACGGAAACCACCGGCCTGTCGGCCGACAACGGCGACCGCATCATCGAGATTGGTTGTGTCGAGCTGCTCAACCGCAAGCTCACGGGCAACAACCTGCACTTCTATGTGAATCCGGAGCGCGACAGCCACGAGGACGCGCTCAAGGTGCATGGCATCAGCAACGAATTCTTGCGCGACAAACCCAAGTTCGCGGCCATTGCCGACGAGTTGCTGGCCTACCTGCGCGACGCAGAACTGATCATCCACAACGCGCCGTTCGACATCAGCTTTCTCAACAAGGAGCTCGAGCGACTGGGCCGCCCACCGATCAAGACGGTGATCGGCCAGGTCACCGACAGCCTGGTGATGGCCAAGGAGATGTTCCCGGGCAAACGCAACGGCCTGGACGCGCTGTGCGACCGCCTCGGCGTGGACAACTCGGGCCGCACGCTGCACGGCGCGCTGCTGGACGCCGAGCTGCTGGCCGACGTCTACATCAACATGACCCGCGGCCAGGACGCCTTGCTCATGGACCTGGGCGACGCGCCCGACGAGAACGGCCTGACCGAGGCACTCGACCTGAGCCGCTTCGAACTGCCGGTGCTGCAGGCCAACGAACAGGAGGCGCAGGCCCACAACGGCGTGCTGGCCGATCTGGACAAGGCGAGCAAAGGAAAAACCGTGTGGCGATCGCTTCAAGCGGCCTGAAGCAGCCGAAAACCTGGCTATAATCTGAGGCTTCCGACAAATCGATCAGGCGAACGGATCAGATTTTTCGGGCGGTTAGCTCAGTGGTAGAGCACTGCCTTCACACGGCAGGGGTCGCAGGTTCGAACCCTGCACCGCCCACCAGCAAATATGCTGTAGAAACAAGGACTTACGAGAAATCGTCGGTCCTTTTTTCTTTTCCGGTACGGACAAAGTACGGAAAACACCCTCGAACGCTGACGTACTAAGCGCCATAACTGCTTCTCGAATTGTCGGGAGTCGATCCCCCGAGAGTGCTCTGTTGCCCACAAGCAGGGAAACGTATGGACTTGTTGGCAGTGGTCAGGTGTTCATGCGAGCGTTTGCCCGCTCGGTGGCAACAGAAGCCTCTGCAGCACCACTGAAACTCCTAGCCAAGTCCGATCTATTGGGGGGGGGCTCCAAATGCAGCGACAAATGCCCACCATATGAGCGCCAGGGCAAAAATCAGCGTAGCCGCATGACTCACCAACATACCAAGCGTAAGCTGCGCGAACGGGACATCACTCAATCCCTCCGTGTTCCAGAGAATGATGAAGCCTACGAACGCTAGCGCCATGCCACAGGCTACCCGCAACGAACGAACGACGAACCTTGTAAATTTGTAGGTGAAGCTGTTCATGCGCGCGTCCGCCAGCCTTTGTGCCTCCAGGCTGACAAGACGCTGATGCTCGAAGTCCTGATGTTCGTAGCTGTCCATAGACCCCCCTAGGTTGATATGCGTGCATTTACGATCCCAGCAAGTCCCCTCAAGACCCGCTGGCCGACTTGAGTAAATTCAAGGCTCCCCATGCGATCCGTTTGGTCTCTCGGGCAAAGGGCAGCTCATTTCTTGTTTTGTGTGGGCAAATGATTGCCGCTGCTCATTCAGAGCCATGGCAATTGTACGAATCATCTGTCGCGTGCCACCCTTCCACCCCACGGCATCGAAGCCATCGAGCAGGTGATCTTCGACGGCGTACCGGTCAACGTCACCTTGCTGTTCTCCTGCGAACACGTGATGGCCGCCGCCAAGGCCTACATGCGGGGCCTGGAGCGCAGGCAGGCGGCCGGGCTCGATCTCCGGGTCGAGTCGGTACTCTCGCTCTTCGTGAGCCGCTGGGACGTGGGCGTGAAGCAGGAAGTGGCCTCGGCGTTCCACAACCGCCTGGGCATTGCCATCGCCATGCGGACCTACAAGGCGCATTGCGAACTGCTGGCGTCTGAGCGCTGGCAACGCCTGGCCGCCGCAGGCGCTCGGCCACAACGCCTGCTCTGGGCCAGCACCGGCACCAAGGACCCAGCCGCCTCCGACACGCTGTATGTTCAGGCGCTGGCAGCGCCCGGTACGGTCAACACCCTGCCCGAGAAAACATTGCTGGCCTTTGCCGATCACGGCGAGGTGGATGCGCCGCTGCCCCTGGACGGTGGATACGCCGAGGTGCTGATCGAAGAGTTCCGGCGGGAAGGCGTGGACGATGAGGCGCTGGCGACGCGCCTGCAGCGAGAAGGCGTCGACTCTTTCGCCACTTCCTGGTACGCCTTGCTGACGCGACTTCGCGAGAAGTGCATGGCAAAAGCCGGTGAGTCATGAAGGATTTCCTGGCCGAGCGAAAGGCAAGCGCATGAACGCGCACGACCTGCACGAACTGGACCAGCGCTGCATTAACACGCTGCGCACACTGGCCATCGACCAGGTGCAGAAGGCCAACTCTGGCCATCCGGGCACACCCATGGGCGCCGCACCCACCGCGTACTGCCTGTGGCAGCGCTTTCTGCGGTTTGATCCCGAGGACGCGGCCTGGCCCGACCGCGACCGCTTCGTGCTGTCGGTGGGCCATGCGTCGGCGCTCTTGTACGGGCTGCTGCACCTGTGCGGCGTGAAGGCCGCAACCAGCCTGGAGCCCGCACGCGAGGGCCTGGCCGTCTCGATGGCTGACCTGCAAAGCTTTCGCCAGGCCGGCAGCCGCTGCACGGGGCACCCCGAGCACGGATGGACCACCGGTGTCGAGACCACGACCGGCCCGCTGGGCCAGGGCGTGGCCACGAGCGTGGGCATGGCCATCGCACAAGCCTGGCTGGCGGCCACCTACAACCGCCCTGGCTTTGCGCTGTTTGAGCACCGCGTCTTTGCATTGGCCGGCGATGGCGACATGATGGAGGGCCTGAGCGCTGAAGCCGCGTCGCTCGCGGGGCACTTGAAGCTCGGTCGCTTGTGCTGGATCTACGACTGCAACCACATCAGCATCGAAGGCTCAACGTCGCTGGCCTTCAGCGAGAACGTCGGTGCCCGCTTCACGGCCTGCGGATGGCAGGTGCTGCAGGTGCCTGACGCCAACGACATTGAGGCCACGACCCTGGCGCTCAGAGCTTTCGAAAACAGCCACGACCGACCGACCCTCATCATCGTGCAGAGCCACATCGGCTACGGCGCACCGCACAAGCAAGACAGTGCTTCCGCCCACGGCGAGCCGCTGGGCGCAGAAGAAGCCCGAGGCGCCAAGTCGTTCCATGGTTTCGACCCCGATGCCAGCTTTGCGGTGCCCGAGGGCGTGCGCGAACATCTCCACCAACAGTTCGGCGTGCGGGGCACCGGTGCTCACAAGGTGTGGCGCGATCGCTTTGCAGACTACCGTGCGCTGTACCCGGACCTGGCCACACAGATCGACCAGATGCAGCAGCGCGACTTGCCCGATGCCTGGGACACAGCGCTGCCGGTTTTCGAGGCCGATGACAAGGGCCTGGCCACGCGCGATGCCTCCGGCCAGGTGCTCAACGCGGTTGCAGACCACATGCCGTGGTTGCTCGGCGGTGCGGCCGATCTGGCGCCTTCCACCAAGACCACGCTGAAGGGCGACTTCGCCGGTGCCTTCGAGCCTGCATCGCCGTCGGGCCGCAACTTCCACTTCGGCATTCGCGAGCACGCGATGTGCGCAGCCGCCAACGGCATGGCGTTGTCCGGCCTGCGTCCTTTTGCGGCCAGTTTCTTCGTGTTCACCGACTACGCGCGTGGCGCGATCCGCCTGGCCGCCATGATGGGCTTGCCTGTGATCTACGTCTGGACGCACGATTCGATCGCCATGGGTGAGGACGGCCCCACCCACCAGCCCATCGAGCAGCTCGCCTCGTTCAGGGCCATGCCCGGCATGGTGCTGCTGCGACCGGCCGATGCAAACGAAGTGGTCGAGGCCTGGCGCGTGGTGATGGCGCTGCGCGACCAGCCCGCGAGCCTGGTGCTGTCGCGCCAAGCCGTGCCCACCCTGGACCGCCATCGTTATGCCAGCGCCTCTGGCGTCGCGCGCGGCGCCTATGTGCTGGCCGACGCGGCCGACGGCTCGCCCGACGTTTTGCTGCTGGCCAGTGGCAGTGAAGTGGCCCTGTGCATCGCTGCCTACGAACTGCTCACGCTGCAGGGCGTGAAGGCCCGCGTGGTGAGCATGCCTTCGTGGGATCTGTTCGAGCGCCAGGATGCGGCCTACCGTGAGCAGGTGCTGCCCGAGGTCGTGACGGCCCGCGTTTCCGTGGAGGCGGCCTCGGCATTGGGCTGGGACCGCTACGTCGGCCGGCACGGCACCGTCATTGCCATGCGCGGCTACGGCCTGTCGGCGCCCGGCCCAGTGGTGCAGTCGCACTTTGGCTTTGACCTGACCCATGTGCTCGAAGCTGTCTGCGATCAACTCGCCCGGCACGGCCGGCGGCTGGCCTCATGACCGGAACCCGGCTGCCCGAAGCTGTTTCCCGCCTGGGAGGAAAGGACCCCATGTCCCAGGGAGAACCCGTGACCACCCGCATCAGCCCACTGGCTGGCCAGACAGCGCCTGCCTCCTCGCTCATCGATGTCGACAAGCTGGTCGCCGCCTACTTCTCGGAACGGCCCGATCCGACCGTGGCTGCTCAGCGCGTGGCGTTCGGCACGTCGGGCCACCGCGGCTCCGCCTTCGATGTTTCGTTCAACGAATGGCACGTGCTGGCCATTGCGCAGGCTATCTGCGACTACCGACGCGGCCAAGGCATCACCGGGCCACTGTTCATGGGCATCGACACCCATGCGCTGTCGGCCCCCGCCTGCGCCAGCGCGTTGGAGGTGCTGGCGGCCAACGGGGTGGATGCGGTGCTGGCCACCGGCAACGGTTTCACGCCCACGCCAGCCATCTCGCACGCCATCGTCAAGCACAACCGCAGCGGCATGGGCACCATGGCGGACGGTATCGTGGTCACACCGTCTCACAACCCACCGTGCGACGGCGGCTTCAAATACAACCCGCCGCACGGTGGCCCCGCGGGCAAGGACGTGACCGACGCCATCGAGGCAGCGGCCAATGGCTTTCTGGAGCACAGGATGCAAGGTGTGCGACGAATGCCTCACGCGCAGGCCCTGCGCGCGCCCACAACGCACCACCACAACTTCATGGGCAACTACGTCGACGACCTCGATCACGTGATCGACATGGACGCAATCCGCGCAGCCAAGGTCCGCATCGGCGTCGATCCCCTGGGCGGGGCCGGGGTGCACTACTGGGGCGCCATTGCCGAGCGCTGGAAGATCGATCTCATCGTGATCAGCGAAGTGGTCGACCCGACTTTCGCCTTCATGACGATGGACTGGGACGGCCAGATCCGCATGGATCCGTCTTCGGCGTATGCGATGCAGCGGTTGATCGCCATCAAGGACCGCTTCGATATCGCCTTCGCCTGCGACACCGACCACGACCGCCACGGCATCGTCACGCCCGGCGCAGGGCTGCTGCCGGCCAACCATGTGCTGGTGGTGGCTATCGACTACCTGTTCCGCCACCGACCGCAGTGGAGCGCAGACGCTGCGGTGGGCAAGACGGTGGTCAGCACGCAGCTCATCGACCGCGTCGCGTCGCGCCTGGGGCGCAAGCTCATGGAAGTGCCGGTCGGTTTCAAATGGTTCTCAACCGGTCTGCTGTATGGAACCGTGGGCTTCGGTGGCGAAGAGAGTGCCGGTGCCGCCTTCCTGCGCCGCGACGGTACTGCCTGGACCACCGACAAGGACGGACTCGTCGCAGCGTTGCTGGCGGCGGAGATCACGGCGCGTTGCGGCCGCGATCCAGGCGCGCTGTACCTTGAACTCGCTGGTCAACTCGGCGAGCCTCATACCGATCGGGTTGAGGCGCCAGCCACGCCGCTGCAGAAAAAGCGCCTCGCTGCGCTGTCGCCCGAGGCCATCACCGCGACCGATCTGGCAGGAGACGCTGTCACCCAGGTGCTCAGCCACGCGCCGGGCAACGGAGCACCCATTGGTGGGATCAAGGTCGTGACGAAGAATGGCTGGTACGCCGCGCGGCCCTCGGGCACCGAGGACATTTACAAGATCTACGCCGAGAGCTTCCGGGACGCTGGTCACCTCCAGCGCATCCTGGCGGAGGCACAGGCAACTGTCGACACAGCACTGACGTCGCTGTCGAGAAGCACTGATTCTTGAATCCCCACCGACGTCAATTCAACGACTTGGCAAACCGCACCGCTTCCACCATGGAAAGCGGCGCTCGTTCACCCTTGAAATTCGCGGGATTTTTGCCAGCGCACTGAACCTCCCCGGAGCGGTTCTCCTCACCAGCTGTCAGATCGCTTTCGCCTCGCTGCCGCCCAGGCTGGCGCACACGCGTCGAAGCCGCTCCTCGGCTGCGTCGGACACGGCCTTGATACCTGCCCCCTCAACCAGCCCCACCATCACTTGTGGGTCCAGAAATCCCACAACGACGGTGTCGCGCGAGGCCTGTCGAACGGTCACGTTGCAAGGCAGCAGCAGCCCGATGTCCGGTGCTGCCTGAAGGGCCTGGTGTGCCAAGGGTGGATTGCAAGCACCCAGGATCCGGTAAGGCAGCATGTCCAATCCCAGCTTGGCCTTCATCGCTTGCTGGATGTCGATGTCGCTGAGCACACCGAAGCCTTCGGTCTTGAGCGCGTCAATGGTTTTTTGAACCGCTTCGTCGAAGGGGGCGTTGCTCAGGGAGGTGGTGAAGCCGTACATGGATGTTCTCCGCAGGGTGAAACTCGTTGCGACCGTCGGGCCTTGGTGTTCGTGGTGAACATGTTAGGCCGAGCCCAAGTACCGCATCGGTGCGTTGGCGCACTGTGCGTGGTGGCAGGGGCCGCGGGTTCGAACCCTGCACCGCCCACCAGCACCCAGCTGTGTACCAGGGACCTGCGAGTGATCGCAGCTCCCTTTTTCAAGTCTCTTGCGAATCCGTTGGGGCATTCAGCGCAGCGGCGCGCAGCTTGTCCTTCTTGCTCGGACGTTTGCCCTTCACGCCGCCACCGGCTTCGCTCACCGGCGCCACTTCGGTGGGCTCCAGGCCAGGGACCACCTCCAGCGGCAGGCTCAGGCCCTGGCGTTTTTCGATCAGATGCCAATGTGCAATGGCCGCAGGCGTCACGAAACTGACGGCCAGGCCGCTGGCGCCCGCGCGGGCGGTGCGGCCGATGCGGTGCACGTAGTCCACGGCCGAGCGGGGCAGGTCGTAGTTCACCACCACCGGCAGTTCGCTGATGTCGATGCCGCGCGCGGCGAGGTCGGTGGTCACGACCACATCCCAACGCTTTTCCTTGAACTCGGCCAGCGCCTGCTTGCGCGCGCCCTGGCTCAGCCCGCCATGGAACGAGGTGGCGTACAGGTCGCCCTGGTGCAACTTGGAGGCCACGCGCTCGGCCAGGTACTGCGTGGCCACAAACACCAACACGCGCTGCCAGCCCTGGATTTTGATCAGCTGGCGCAGCAGCTGGGTGCGGCGTGTGCTGTCCACCAGATAGGCCTGCTGCAGCACCACCGCTTCTTCCACCTTGACGTCGGGTGCGTCGATGCGTTGCGGCGCGTGCAGAAGGGTGTTGGCCAATTCCTGCACTGCACTCGGGAAGGTGGCCGAGAAGAAGAGGTTCTGGCGCAAGGCGGGCAGCAGCGCGAGCACGCGGGCCAGTTCCTCGGCAAAGCCGAGGTCGAGCAGGCGGTCGGCCTCATCCAGCACCAGCAGTTCCACGCTGCCCAGCTTCAGGGCGTTCTGATCGACCAGATCGAGCAGGCGCCCCGGCGTGGCCACCACCACGTCAGCACCGCCGCGCAGGGCCAGCATTTGCGGGTTGATGGAGACGCCGCCAAACACCACGGCGGTTTTGATCCTTGTGGGCAGGTGTTGTGCCAGGCTGCGCACCACTTCGCCCACTTGTGCGGCGAGTTCGCGCGTGGGCACCAACACCAGCGCGCGCACGCGCCGGGGGGTGTGCGTGGGACCTCCCATCAGGCGCTGCAGCAGTGGCAGCACGTAGGCGGCGGTTTTGCCGGAGCCGGTCTGGGCGGTGGCGAGCACATCACCGCCAGCGAGCACGGCGGGCACGGCGGCATGCTGAATCGGGGTTGGGGTGGTGAAGCCGAGTTCGGCTGCGGCTTGGGCGAGGACGGGCGCGAGGCCCAAGGCTTGGAATGGCATGGCGTAGGAATGGTTCGGGCCAGTGTACCGGGGTGTGTACCGGCGGTGGGTTCGCGAACCGATGGAGCGCGCTACGATCCGTCCTCATGAAAAGCAAGCTTTCCATTGGCGGTCTGGTCTACTCCACCGAAGCTGGCCGCATGTGCCCCGATTGCCGTCAGCCGGTGGCACTCTGCCTGTGCAAACAGGCTGCTGCAGTGCCAGCAAGCGACGGTGTGGTGCGCGTTTCGCGTGAGACCAAGGGTCGGGGCGGCAAGGCTGTCACGGCCGTCAAAGGGCTGATGCTGCAGACAGAGGCGCTGGTTGCGCTGGGCAAGCAGCTCAAGGCGGCTTGTGGATCGGGCGGCACGGTGAAAGACGGCGTGATCGAGATCCAGGGCGATCACGTCGAGAAGGTGATGGCCGCGCTCAAGGCGCAAGGCCACACCGTCAAGCGCGCGGGCGGCTGAGCGCCCGCAGCGGGGTCAGAAAGGCTTGCGTCCGCTGATCAGGCGCAGCAGCACCATGACCACGGCAATCACCAGCAAGACATGAACGAAACCGCCCATGGTGGTGGACGTGACCAAGCCCAGCAGCCAGAGGACGAGCAGAACGACGGCGATGGTGTACAGCATGGTGTTTCCTTATTTCAATGGAGCGTGTTGGGGGACTGAGGACCGTTTGCGAATCTGTGTCCACCAGGCCAGCGTGCCGATGGCCCCCACGGTGAAGAAAGTCAGCAAGGGTCGGCGACGCAGCAGGCCCAGGCCTGTGCCCAACGCCAGAACACCGGCGGTCGACGAGCGCGCTGCGCGCGGCTTCATCCACCACTTGGTGAGAGCGCCCATGGCCAGACTGGCCAGAGGGTGACTGCCGATGCGTCTGACCCACGGCAATCCCGTGAGTTGGCCAAGGCCACTGTGGGCAAACGCGTCACGTCGGTCTTGATCGTGGTCGAGCCACTGCACCACCAGAGCGCGACTGCGCTCCAGGCGTTGCCGGGCAGATTCGGGTGGATTCATGGCGCGGTGGTCCGGCGCAGCAGGGCAGCGTCTTGGGCAAACTGCTCACGCAAGGTGGCAAAGGCCGGTGGCGCGTTGTCACTTTTCGCCGCGAGAAGCGCCCAGGCACCCAGCACGGCAGGCACCAGCGGGGTGACCCACAAGAGCCAGGGTTGCTGCAGCGAAGTCGCGGGCAATGATGCCCACAACAACACGGCCACACCGCCCAGAATGGCGGCCACCATCAGACCCAGGAGCCCGACGATCTGCAGCGTGACACGCCGTTTGAGTTGCACACCGCTGCTGGTCATTTCTTCGGCCAGCAGACCGGCGTACCCGGCTGCGTGCTCCGCCAGCAGTTGCGGCTGTGACGCCGCCAGGCGGAACACGGGATGAAGCATGGGCAGGGCCTGCGCGATCAGCGACCGTTGTGGTTGTTGCGGCTGAACAGCGCCACCAGCGCCATCAAACCCGCACCCACGGCGGCTGCCATGAGCACCGACTTCATGGGTTCATGCTGAATGTAGGTGGTGGCCGAGTCTCTGGCATGCAGCGATTTCTCGCGCAACTGACCCGATGCGTCGCGCACTTTGTCCATGCCACGGTGCAGCAGCGCATCCGATTCGGAAGCGAGCTGGCGCAGGGCATTGCCGGTCTCGGAACGAGCGTGGTCCAGGCCACTGGACATGTCGTGAAGGCCCTGGCCGATACCGTCGCGTGCCGTGTGGGCAGCGCGTTCGGCGGTCTGGGCCAAGGTTGAAATTTCGTCTCGGACGGTTTTGTCGGAAGTGATCATGTACGTCTTTCGTGATGTGGCGGAAGGGAAAGGCAAAGCCGGCCGAAGCCGGCCTTGTTCATTTGCCGACCTGGTTGCCGATCAGGCCGCCGATGGCTGCGCCACCGAGCGTACCGATGGTGCTGCCACCGGTCAGCACGGCGCCGCCCACAGCACCAGCACCCGCACCGACGGCGGTGTTCTGGTCTTGACGGGACATGCCGCTGCAGGCGGTGAGGCCGGCCAACAGTGCGATGGATGCTGCGATGGTCATCGAGCGTGAAGCAATGGATTTCATGGTGATCTCCGGGTTGTTGTCGGGAAGGGCAAAAGAGAAGCGCTTATTTCTTCAGACGCATGTCGTTCTTGACCGAGGTCACGCCGGAGACGCCTTGCGTCACGGCCACGGCGCGCTGGATGTCGGCTTGCGAGTTCACGAAGCCGCTGAGCTGCACGGCGCCTTTGAAGGTCTCGACGTTGATTTCGGCGGACTTGAGGCTCGCGTCATTGAAGATCGCGGCCTTCACCTTGCCAGTGATGGCGGTGTCGTCGATGTACTGGCCGGCGCTTTCCTGCTTGGGGCTGGAGGTGCAGCCTGCCAGGGTCATGACGGAAGCTGCAACGGCGAGCATGGCGATGGGGAAGATTTGGCGTGTTTTCATGGGGTGTTCCTTGGAGTGGTTGGGTCGCGTGGCCCAACAAACTTGCGAGGTCACCGCATGGTGCAGGGCATGCAGCCCCGACGCCAATGTATTGACTCTAAAAGGAGATTTCGCAACCGTCTGTGCGCTGACGCACCTTGCTGTGGTCGTTTGGCCAGCTTCAGCGAAGCACGCTCAGCAGTCGATCCAGTCCGCCCTCGTTGATCGCCACCATGGCCTGCGCGCGCACCGCGGGCTTGGCGTGGTAGGCCACCGAAAGACCGGCCACGCCCATCATGGGCAGGTCGTTGGCGCCGTCGCCCATGGCGATGCACTGCGATGCCTCAATGCCCAGCAGCGAGGCCACTTCAAGCACGGTGCGGCGTTTTTCGGCGCCGTCGCAGATATCGCCCCAGGGCTGGTCGACCATGCGACCGGTGAGCTGGCCGCAGTTGGGGCCGCTTTCCACTTCGAGCACGTTGGCGCGTGTGAAGTCGATGCCCAGGCGCTCGCGCACGCGCTCGCTGAAGAAGGTGAAGCCGCCCGAGACCAGCAGCACCTTCAGGCCTGCGGCCTTGCACGCATTGATGAGTTCGGCCGCACCCGGATTGATGCGCAGGCGCTCGGTGTAGACCCGCTCCATGTCGGCCACTGTCACGCCGCGCAAGAGCGCCACGCGTTGGCGCAGGCTGTCCTTGTAGTCGGTGATCTCGCCGCGCATGGCAGCTTCGGTGATGGCGGCCACCTCGGCCTTTTTGCCCACCGCGTCGGCGATTTCGTCCACGCACTCGATGCTGATGAGCGTGGAGTCCATGTCGAAGGCGATCAGCTTGAAGTCGCTGAGCTTTAGCGGCGGCGTGAAACCTTGAACGGTGAGACCGGGGGCGAATTCGGTGAGGGTGGTCATGGGTTGGCGGGGCTTCGACAGGCTCAGCCCGAACGGTGTGGATGGACCGCCTTCAGGCGGTTGCGGGTTGTTTGGTCGGTTGGCCGAGCGAACGCAGCACGTCACGCACCAGCTGAACGCGGTCTTTCACCTCGGGCAGCGCGCGCTCGATGCGCAGCTTCTCGTTGCCGGCGAGCTTGATGTGTCGGTTCTTCTGGATCAGCTCGATGATGCGCATCGAGTCGAACGGTGGGTTGGGGCGGAAGGTGATCTGGATCACACCGGGTGCTGCGTCCACCTTCACCACGCCGTAGGGCGCGCTGAGCACGCGCAGGCGGTGTACGTCCACCAGCGTCTGCGCCTGGGGCGGCAGTTTGCCAAAGCGGTCCACAATTTCTTCGAGCAGGCTGTCCACCTGGTCGGTGGTCTGCGCGGTGGCGAGCTTCTTGTAGAACGACAGGCGCAGGTGCACATCGCCGCAGTAGTTGCTGGGCAGCAGGGCGGGCGCGTGCAGGTTGATGTCGGTGGTGACCGACAGCGGTGAGAGCAGGTCGGGCTCGCGGCCGGCTTTGAGCGACCGCACCGCTTCGCTCAGCATCTCGTTGTAGAGCTGGAAGCCGACTTCAAGCATGTTGCCGCTCTGGTTCTCCCCCAGCACTTCGCCAGCGCCGCGGATCTCCAGGTCGTGCATGGCGAGGTAAAAACCGCTGCCGAGTTCTTCCATCTGCTGGATCGCGTCAAGCCGCTGTGCGGCCTGCTTGGTCAGGCCCTCGATGTCGGGCACCATGAGGTAGGCGTAGGCCTGATGGTGGCTGCGGCCTACGCGGCCGCGCAGCTGGTGCAGCTGGGCCAGACCGAACTTGTCGGCTCGCGCCATCACGATGGTGTTGGCGGTGGGCACGTCGATGCCGGTCTCGATGATGGTGGAGCACAGCAGCACGTTGAAACGCTGCGCCACGAAGTCGCGCATCACGCGCTCCAGCTCGCGCTCGGGCATCTGGCCGTGGGCAATGGCGATGCGCGCCTCAGGCAGAAGCTCTTCGAGCTTTTGCCGGCGGTTCTCGATGGTGTCGACCTCGTTGTGCAGGAAGTACACCTGTCCGCCGCGCTTGAGCTCGCGCAGCACGGCTTCGCGAATCACGCCGTTGCCTTCCGTGCGCACGAAGGTCTTGATGGCCAGGCGGCGCTGCGGGGCGGTGGCGATCACGCTCAGATCACGCAGGCCTTCGAGCGCCATGCCCAGCGTGCGAGGGATCGGTGTTGCGGTGAGCGTGAGCACATCGACTTCGGCGCGCAAGGCCTTCATCTGCTCCTTGTGGCGCACACCGAAGCGGTGTTCCTCGTCGATGATGAGCAGGCCGAGGTCCTTGAACTTCACGCTTTCGCTCAGCAGCTTGTGCGTGCCCACCACGATGTCCACCGAGCCGTCGGCCAGGCCTTTGGCCGCCGCTGTGATTTCCTTCGCGGAGCGGAAGCGGCTCATCTCGGCGATCTTCACCGGCCATTTGGCGAAGCGGTCCACCAGGGTCTGGTAGTGCTGTTCGGCCAAGAGCGTGGTGGGTGCGAGCAGGGCCACCTGGCGCCCGCCGGTGACAGCCACGAAGGCCGCACGCAGCGCCACCTCGGTTTTGCCGAAGCCCACGTCGCCGCAGATCAGGCGGTCCATCGGGCGCGGACTGATCATGTCCTGGATGACGGCGTGGATGGCCGCGCGCTGGTCGGCGGTTTCCTCGAAACCGAAGTCGTTGGCGAACACTTCGTAGTCCTGCGCCGAATAGCGAAAGGCATGGCCCTGGCGCGCCGCGCGGCGGGCGTAGATGTTGAGCAGCTCGGCGGCGGCATCGCGCACCTGCTCGGCCGCCTTGCGTTTGGCTTTCTCCCACTGCCCACTGCCCAGGCGGTGCAAGGGCGCTTCGTCCGCGCCCACGCCGGTGTAGCGGCCGATCAGTTGCAACTGGCTCACCGGCACGTAGAGCACCGCCTTGTCGGCGTACTCAAGGTGCAAAAATTCCATCAGCGCGGGCGTGCCGTCGGCGTTCTTTTCTCCCATGTCCAGGTTGATCAGGCCGCGGTAGCGGCCGATGCCGTGGGCGATGTGCACCACCGGGTCGCCCAGGTTGAGCTCGGAGAGGTCCTTGATCAGCGCGTCGACATCGCTGACCTGTTCCTGCTTCTTGCGCCGGCGCGTGGTGGGGCTGGCGGAGAAGAGCTCGGTTTCGGTGACGAAGTCGATGCCGTCTTCGAGCCACGAAAAACCGGTGCTCAGTGCGGCGGTGGCAATACCGAGCTTCTCGCTGCTGGTCTGGAATTCCAGCAAGGAATCGAAGGCCGGAGGGTTGACACCGCTGGCGCGCAAAAAGTCGAGCAGGCTCTCGCGACGCCCGTCGCTCTCGGCCAGCAGCAGCACGCGTTGCGCGGTGTTGCGGATGTGGCCTTGCAAGCGCGAGAGCGGGTCTTCGGCGCCTCGCACCACCGAGAGGTCACCCAGTTTCTGCGCGAAGGCGCTGTGCACCAGTTCGGTCTGCACGGGGCGCACAGACAGCTGCGCGTGCTCGTTGGCCCGCGCGTAAAACTGCTCCACGCTCAGGAACAAGGAATCGGGTGGCAGCACCGGACGCTCAGGGTCGCCGTGCACCAGGCGGTAGCGGTCTTTGGTGTCCTGCCAGAAGCGCTGGAAGGCGGGCTCCAGATCGCCGTGCAGAACCACCGTAGCGTCCGCGCCGAGGTAGTCGAACACAGTGGCGGTGTCGTCGAAGAACAGCGGCAGGTAATACTCGATGCCGGCGGTGGCCACGCCGTTGCCCATGTCCTTGTAGATGCGGCTCTTGGTCGGGTCGCCATCGAGCAGTTCGCGCCACCGGCCGCGGAATTTCGCGCGTGCCGCGTCGTCCATGGGGAACTCGCGCCCGGGCAGCAGCCGCACTTCGGGCACCGGGTACAGGCTGCGCTGGCTGTCGGGGTCGAATGTTCGGATGCTGTCGATCTCGTCGTCGAACAGGTCCACGCGGTACGGCACGAGGCTGCCCATGGGGAAGAGGTCGATCAGCCCACCGCGCACTGCGTACTCGCCTGGGCTCACCACCTGCGTCACGTGCTGGTAACCCGCCAGCGTGAGCTGGCTTTTCAGGCGTGCTTCATCGAGCTTCTGCTTGACCTTGAACTGGAAGGTGTAGCCAGCCAGAAACGCAGGCGGCGCCACGCGGTACAGCGCGGTGGTGGCGGGCACCAGCACCACGTCGGCGCCGGTGTCCTTGTCGCGCTGCGAGATGCGCCACAGCGTGGCCAGGCGCTCGCTGATCAGGTCCTGGTGCGGCGAGAAGGTGTCGTAGGGCAGGGTTTCCCAGTCGGGAAACAGCGCGCAGCGCAGCTCGGGCGCGAAGAACGCCATTTCGTCGATGAGCCGCTGAGCGTCATTGGCGTCCGAGGTGATGATGGCCGTGAGCCGGCCCGCGGCCTTGTCGCGTGCGGCCAGCTTCGCCAGCAAGAGCGCGTCGGCCGAGCCGCCGGGGTGGGGCAGGGTGAAGCGTTTGCCGGGAGTGAGTTTGGGGAGATCCATGACGGGCGGTGTTTCCATGACGAACACCCCCGGCCCGGAAAGGCAGGGGGTGTGTGAGCGCTGATTTTAGAATGCAGTCACCCATGCCCGATGCCGCCCACGAATTGACCACCCACACCACTCCAGAGGTCGGCAGCCGCTGCCACGCCTTGCTGCCCTGCGCCGGGACCGGCTCGCGGGCTGGCACCGAAGTCCCCAAGCAGTACCAGCCGATCCTCGGCTTGCCGATGGTCTTGCACACCCTGGAAGCCCTGCGCGCTGTGACCCGCCTGGAGCGGATTTTGGTGGTGGCGGCCCCCGGTGACGCTTTCTGGACCACGGGCCACACTGGCTTCACGGCGTTGCGCTGCGGAGGCAGCACACGCGCCGAGAGTGTGTTCAATGGGCTGCAGGCCCTGCTGGACCAAGGCACAAACCCGCAGGACTGGGTGCTGGTGCACGACGCTGCTCGCTGTCTGGTCACGGCAGCCATGGTCGATGCCTTGATGGACGCCTGCCTGCCCGACCCGGTGGGTGGCCTGCTCGCCATTCCCCTGCCCGACACGCTCAAGGCGCAGGCCGATGGACGCGCGATCGCCACCGTGGACCGCGCGGACAAGTGGCTCGCGCAAACGCCGCAGATGTTTCGCCTTGGGGCGCTGCACGCCGCCCTGATGACGACCGCAGCGCAGGGCTTTGCCGGCGTGACCGACGAGGCCAGTGCCATGGAGATGGCGGGTCACCGTCCGCTGCTGGTCCAGGGCAGTGCCCGCAATTTCAAGATCACTTTTCCCGATGACTTCGCGCTGGCCGAAGCCATCTTCAGGAGCCGAGCATGAACACCGCCCCCACGTTTCGCATCGGCGAGGGCTGGGACGTGCACGCGCTCGTGCCGGGCCGCCAACTCATCATCGGCGGCGTGCACATTCCGCACACACAAGGCCTGCTGGGTCATTCCGATGCCGACGTGCTGCTTCACGCCATCACCGACGCCTTGCTGGGCGCGGCCGCGCTGGGCGACATCGGCCGCCACTTCCCCGACACCGATGAGCGCTTCAAGGGTGCTGACTCCAGCGTGCTGCTGCAGGAGGCGGCGCGCCGCGTGCGCGAAGCGGGATTCGAAATCGGCAACGTCGACAGCACCGTGATCGCGCAAGCCCCCAAGCTCGCGCCGCACATCCCGGCCATGGTGGAGGGCATTGCCCGCACGCTGGGCGTGGCAGTCGGTCAGGTCAACGTGAAGGCCAAGACCGCCGAGAAAATCGGTCCGGTGGGGCAGGGTCTGTCAATCGAAGCGCGCGCGGTGTCCTTGCTGTTCAAACCGGCCTGAACCGGCGCTTCAGGTCGGTGCGCGCTGCAGCTTGATGTGGGCGGAGAGGCCGCCCGTGCTGCTGTTGGCCAGCGCAAAGCGCCCGCCCATGCGGCCGATGGCCCGGTCGACGATGGCCAAACCCAAGCCCGTACCGGTGGCCGATGTGCGCGACACATCACCGCGGAAGAAGGGCTGAGTCAGCTGTTCAAGGATGTCGGGGTCGACACCCTGTCCGTGGTCGCGCAGCTTGATCAGCACCCAGTCGTCCTTGGGTTTGGCGGCGATCTCGACGCGAGCGATGCCGGTGCCGGGATCGCGCCCGTAGCGGCAGGCGTTTTCCAGCAGGTTGGCAAACACCCGCTGCAATTCCACGGCGTCACCCATGACTGCGGTGTCGGGTGGAATGCTGGTGGTGAACACATTGTTTTCGCTGTCGCCCAGCGCGAACACGGCTGCGTCGACCACCTGATTCAGGCTCACCCGTTCTGGTTTGATGTGGTCGGGACGGGCGTAGTCGAGAAACTTGTCGATGATCGAGTTCACTTGTTCAATGTCGGCCGCCATGTGCTCACGCGCCTGCGGGTCGGCCACGCTCATCTCGGTCTCCAGCCTCAAGCGCGAAAGCGGCGTTCGCAGATCGTGCGAGATGCCGGCGAGCATCAACGCACGGTCCTGTTCGATCTTGGACAGGCGCTGCGCCATGCGGTTGAAGCCGATGTTGACCTCGCGGATCTCGCTCGTCGCCACCGTCTCGTTGAGCTGGCTGGCATTGAAGTCGCCTTCGCGCACCCGGCTGGCGGCAAATGACAGCTTCTTCAAGGGCCGGTTGATCAGCCGCGCAATCAATGCCGCGCCCGTGAGCGACAGCAAAGCGGCTGTGCCCAGCCAGATCAACCAGGTGGTGCCTGCCACCGGGCCAATGCGCGAGGGGTCGGTGAGCAGCCAGTACGGGTCGCCGTCGATGGTGAAGCCGATCCACAGGCCCGGGGCGCCGTTGACTTCACGCGCCACCAGGGTGTCTGGTCCGAGCCGACCGCTGAGCCGTTCGGCCACGTTGCGGCTGAGCACGTCGGTGTCGTAGAGCCGGAAAGTGTCGTTGGGCTCGCGGGGTGCGATGCGCAAACCTTCTTCGTCGGCCAGGGTTTTGATCAATGAGACGCGGGCGATCGAATCCGAGTGGACCAGGGCTGCGCGGCTCAGGTTGACCAGCGAGGCCAGCTGGTTGGCGCTCTGCAAGGCACGTGGCTCGTATTCGAGGGCCCGGAAGGTCTGCAGCCAGGCCACGATGCAACCCACCAGCAACAGGGACAGAAAGAAGAAGGTGCGCCAGAACAGACTCACGCCGCGGTTGGGCCTCAACTCCAGCGGTGCAGGGGCCGTCTCCAGCGAGGTGGGATGGGTTTCAAAAGGAACCCGCGACTCTTCCGACATCAGGCGTTGCCGTCCGGCACAAACACGTAGCCCACGCCCCACACGGTCTGCAGATAGCGGGGCGAAGCGGCATCTTCTTCGATCAGCTTGCGCAGCCGCGAGACCTGCACATCCAGGCTGCGGTCAAACGGCTCGAATTCACGACCACGGGCCAGCTGGGCCAGCTTTTCGCGTGACAGCGGCTGCCGTGGGTGGCGCACCAACGCCTTGAGCATGGCGAATTCGCCCGTGGTCAGCGGCAGGTCGGCGCCTTCCTTGCGCAAAGTGCGAAGGCTGAGGTCGAACTCGAATGGACCGAACTTCACGACTTCCTGATCTTGCGAAGGAGCGCCGGGCACTTCGGTCGGCGGGCGGCGACGCAGCACGGCGTGTATGCGGGCGAGCAGTTCGCGCGGGTTGAACGGCTTGCCGAGGTAGTCGTCAGCGCCGACCTCCAGCCCCACGATGCGGTCGACGTCTTCGCTCTTGGCGGTGAGCATGATGATCGGGGTGCGGTCGCCATTGGCGCGCAGGCGGCGGCAAATGGAGAGGCCGTCTTCGCCGGGCATCATGAGGTCGAGCACGATGAGGTCGACCGAATCGCGCTGCAGCACCCGGTTGAGCGACTTGCCGTCTTCGGCCAGCATGACCTCGAAGCCCTCTTGCATGAGGTAGCGGCGCAGCAGGTCGCGGATGCGGACATCGTCGTCGACCACCAGGATCTTGTTGGCGCGGGTGTTGTTTTGTGGCATGGATGCGGCTTCCTGAATATGTAACAAACGCGATTGTGGCAGCGCCAAGTGCTTGTCAGCACTGGATTTTTATTTTCCTGACATGCTGTTACAGATGTTGCCCGCACGCTCGAACGCTTCACGTCGGGCACATCCCACAATGGCTGGATTGTTGATACTTGTGCTCACCATGAAAACGTATTTTCCTTTGGGCTTGATGATGCTGACTTTGGGTGCGGTTCACGCCGGCCCGGACGACCAGCGACACCCACCTTTGCCGTCCAACGCAACGGTGATGGTCATGCCCATTTCGGTGGATGAAGGTGAGCCGCGCAACGCCATGCGCCTGCGTGACGCGCTGCGGCAGCCCTTTGACGACATGGAGGACAACGCCAAGCCTTACCGCCTGTCCGTTGAGGAGCGCCAGCGGCTGCGTGAGCAGCTTCGTGGCCAGTCACCCTATGAGTACAAGTTCAAACAATGACCTCGCCAGCACGTCGCAGTTCCCGCCTCTCCCCCGTTCGCACACTCCTTCTTTCTTCGCTCATAGCCATCGGCACCCTGGCGCATGCCCAGGGCATGCAGCCTGAACCCCTCAATGTGGTCAACCTGTCAGCCAGCGGCTTCCTTGAAGCGCCGCAAGACTGGCTGAGCATGAGCCTGAGCGCCACCCGCGAGGGAACCGACGCGGTCACCGTGCAGAACCAGCTCAAGGTGGCCCTGGAGTCGGCGCTCGCCGTGGCACGTGCCAGCGCCCAACCCCAGCAACTCGAAGTTCGCACCGGTCAGTTCAGCCTGTATCCGCGCTACACCGACAAGGGCAAGATCAGTGGCTGGCAGGGCAGCACCGAGCTGGTGCTTGAAGGGCGCGACTTCGCGCGCATCAGCACCACCGCCGGCAAAATCCAGACGCTCACCATGAGCAACATGGGCTTTTCGCTGTCACGCGAAGCCCGTCAGAAGCTGGAATCCGACGTACAGGCCATGGCCATCGAACGCTTCAAGACGAAGGCTGGCGAGGTGGCCAAGGGCTTTGGTTTTCCCGGCTACAGCCTGCGTGAGGTGTCGGTGAGCTCGGCCGACCAGGAAGGCCGTCCGTTTCAGCCACGCGCCATGGCCATGGAAGCCAAGGCCGCCATGTCGGACGCCGCGGTGCCGGTCGAGCCGGGCAAGTCCACAGTCAATGTGACGGTGTCAGGTTCGGTTCAATTGAAATAGGAAGCACCCCCGCCGTGCTCCGCGCGACACCCTCCAGGGGGCGACACAAGCGGCCTGGCAAAGCCAGTTCCGCGGTGTCTCTGGTGGGGTCCTTCTTGCGCCGGTGGCTTTACTGCGCGGTCCAGCCGCCGTCCATGTTCCAGGCCACGCCGCGCACATTGTTGCCTGCGGGTGAGCAGAAAAACACCGCCAATTCACCCAACTCTTCGGGCGTGGTGAACTGCATCGATGGCTCTTTTTCGCCCAGCAGCTGTTTCTTGGCCTCTTCGTTGGAAATGCCGAGCGCAGCGGCCTTGGCGTCCACCTGTTTCTGCACCAGCGGCGTGAGCACCCAACCCGGGCAGATGGCGTTGCAGGTCACGCCGCTGGTGGCATTTTCCAGTGCCGTCACCTTGGTCAGGCCCACCACGCCGTGTTTGGCGGCCACGTAGGCCGACTTTTCGGCCGAGCCCACAAGACCATGCACCGAAGCCACGTTGATGATGCGTCCCCAGTTGGCCTTGCGCATGGCGGGCAGGGCCAGGCGGCTGGCATGGAAAGCGCTGGTGAGGTTGATGGCGATGATGGCGTCCCAGCGCTCGACGGGGAAGTCTTCAATGCGGGCCACATGCTGGATGCCGGCGTTGTTCACCAGGATGTCGACCTGCCCGAAGGTGGTCGCGGCAAACGCCATCATGGCTTCGATCTCTGCGGGCTTGCTCATGTCGGCCCCGTGGTAGGCCACCTTGGCGCCCAGCGCCGCGATTTCTGCCTTGGGGCCTTCGGCATCGCCAAATCCGTTGAGCACGATGTTGGCACCCTGGCGCGCCAGCGCCTTGGCGATGCCCAGGCCAATGCCGCTGGTGGATCCGGTGACGAGGGCGGTTTTATTGGCAAGCATGTGAAATTCCCACTTCCATTACGATTGATTGAACGGTGCGCGCTCGATTATCACGGACACCTTCGGCCCCTTTTCACCAACGCCCCATGCAAGCACCTCAACTTCAATACCTCACCGTCGGTGGCGCAGCCGAAACGAGCGGAGCACCCCGCCGCATGGCGTACTGGGACTGGGCTTGCCAGGCTGCCGGGTCGCGCAGTGTCGTGGTGTGCGTCCACGGCCTTTCGCGGCAGGGGAGGGACTTTGACACATTGGCTCAGACCTTGTCCCAGCGCTCGCGCGTGATCGCGGTGGACGTGGCAGGGCGTGGCCACAGCGACTGGCTCGCCGATCCCATGGGGTATCAGATCCCGACCTATGCGGCGGATCTGGCCGCGCTCGTGACCCACCTGAAGGCCCAGGGGCCTGTCGACATCGACTGGGTAGGCACCAGCATGGGCGGCCTCATCGGCATGGCACTGGCGGCCCAGCCCCAGGTGGGACTTCGTCGGTTGGTGCTCAACGACGTGGGGCCCGTGATCCAGTGGGAGGCGCTGCTGCGCATCGGGACCTACCTTGGCCTCAATCCGTCGTTCGACAGCGAGCAGGCGGCGGTGGACTACCTGGCGTCCATCTCGGCTGGTTTCGGTCCGCACACTGCCGAACAATGGCGCGCGCTCTCCTTGCCACTTCTGCGCCTCCGCGAAGGCCGCTGGTGGTTGCACTACGACCCTGCGATCGCGGTGCCTTTCAAGGCCATGACGGCCACCGCTGACGCGTCCACGGCGCAGCAGATCGTGAACGCGGGCGAAGCTGCGCTGTGGGGGCTGTTCGATGCGATCCTCGCGCCCACACTGCTGCTGCGCGGCGAACAATCCGACCTGCTCACGCCCCAGACCGCGGAGCACATGACGCAACGTGGCCCCAAGGCCAGGCTCGTCACCTTCAGTGGCGTTGGCCACGCCCCCACCTTGGTGGCGGACGGCCAGGTGGCGGTGGTTCGGGACTTTTTGTGGGCGGCTTGACCCGGCAGCCGTCATGAAACGCCCTCCAACCACCAGTCAGGCCGAATCGGGCGAGACCTTGTCGGTTGTACCGTCGGCCATCGTCGCGGCCACGTCCGCGAGCCTGCCCCATCAAGCCCAGGCGCTTGTGCGAGCCAGGGCATTCGCCGAACCCTTGCTGGCTCACGAAGAGCTCGATACGGGCGAGAACATCCTGGCGCACGCCGACGCTGTGGCCAGCGTCTTGTCCGATATCGGCGGCTCCGAGGCCATGCAGGCTGCGGCCTATCTGGTTTATGCATGCCAGTATCTGAACCGGCCCCAGGAAGTCATCACCAAGGCGTTTGGCGAGAATTTCGCCGCACTGGCCCTGGAGACCACCAAGCTCGTGCAGCTGCAGCGCCAGGCCCGCATCAAGACAGCCGAAGTCCAGGCCAAGAAGGAAGAAGAGCGGTTGGCTGCGCTGGAACCGGCACCAGCCGCCAACAAGGGCCCGGTTTCCGAGCTGGCCGCCAGCCAGACCGAGAACGTGCGCAAGATGCTGCTGGCGTTCTCTCGCGACCTGCGTGTGGTCATGCTCAGGCTGGCTTCGCGCCTTCAGACGCTGCGGTACTTTGCGGCCAGCAAGGGCGACCCTGGGCTGGCCCTGGCCAGCGAATCACTGCATGTGTTTGCGCCTCTGGCCAACCGTCTGGGCATCTGGCAGATCAAATGGGAGATGGAAGACCTGGCCTTCCGTTTTATGGAGCCCCACACCTATAAGGACGTGGCCCGGCTGCTGGATGAGAAGCGGGGAGAGCGCGAGGCGCATGTGGAGCAGGTTCGCCAGCAGCTTGAAGAAGATCTTCAACGCGAGGGTGTTGCCGCTTCGGTGCAGGGCCGGCCCAAACACATCTACAGCATCGTCAAGAAGATGCGCGGCAAGTCGCTCGACTTTGATCAGGTGTTCGACATCCGGGCGCTTCGCGTGGTCGTACCGCGGGTGGACGACTGCTATGCGGTGTTGGCCCACGTGCACGCGCAGTTCGCGCCGGTCACTGACGAGTTCGACGACTACATCGCCAAACCCAAACCCAACGGCTACCAGTCGCTGCACACCGTGGTGCGCGACGCGCAGGGCAGGGCATTCGAGATCCAGATCCGCACACAAGCCATGCACGACCACGCGGAGCATGGGGTGGCTGCGCATTGGGCCTACAAGGAGGCTGGCGCAAAAGGCTACGCCGGCGTGTCTGCCAGCTCCGATTACGACGCCAAGATTGCCGTGTTGCGCCAGCTGCTGGCGTGGGAGCGTGATCTCAGTGGTGCCGCACAGGGTTTGTTCGAGGACCGCATCTACGTGCTCACGCCCGACGCCGCCATTGTTGAACTGCCACAAGGCGCCACGGCGGTTGACTTCGCTTACACCGTGCACACCAGCCTGGGCCACCGTTGCCGCGGCGCGCGCGTTGACGGCGCCATGGTCACGCTCAACACCCCTTTGCAAAACGGGCAGACGGTGGAGATCACGGCTGCCAAGGAAGGCGGTCCCTCGCGCGACTGGCTCAACGCAGAGCTGGGCTATCTCGTCAGCCACCGCGCCAAAAGCAAAGTGCGCGCCTGGTTCAACGCGCAGGCCATGGAAGAAACCATGGCGCGCGGGCGGGAGGCGGTGGAAAAGTTGTTGCAGCGTGAAGGTCGCACGGCCTTGAAGTTCGACGATCTTGCCAACGCGCTGGGCCTGGCGTCGGCGCAGGAGTTGTTCGAGCAGGTTGGCAAGGACGAGTTGTCACTGCGAGCCATCGAGCAGCACCTGCGCCCGCCGGAGGTGGCTGTCCCGGACGAGCAGCCTGTGTGGCTCAAGAAGCCGCGCAAGAACGCGGGCACATCGGGCGGGCGCGTGCTGGTGGTGGGGGTGGACTCGCTCATGACCCAGTTGGCCAAATGCTGCAAGCCCGCGCCGCCTGATGACATAGGCGGGTTTGTCACCCGCGGCAAAGGCGTGAGCATCCACCGGGCCGATTGCACCGACTTTGCCCACCTGCAACGCAAGAGCCCAGACCGGGTGATCGACGTGCAATGGAGCGGCCAGGGCGAGGCCGGGCGGGACGGACAGGCTGCTGTTTACCCGGTGGATGTGGGCATCGAGGCGCAGGACAGGCAGGGCTTGTTGCGCGATATCTCTGATGTTTTTGCTCGCGAGAAAATGAACGTGATCGGCGTGCAGACCCAGTCTGTGCGTGGCGTGGCGTGGATGACCTTCACCATCGAAGTGGCCGATGCAAGACAGGTGGCCAGAGCCATGGCCGTGGTTGGTGACGTGCCCGGCGTGCGTGAGGTGCGTCGTCGCTGAAACCGGCACTTGAGTGCTGATATACTTCGCAGCTTCGAATCGTTTGTAGGCGCGTAGCTCAGCTGGTTAGAGCACCACCTTGACATGGTGGGGGTCGTTGGTTCGAGTCCAATCGCGCCTACCAAACCTTTCCGGATGCAAAGCATCCAGCAACTCAGCCCGGCCTTGGTCGGGCTTTTTTGTGGCCGGCGTTCTTTGTCACTTCAGAAAATGTCCGGGGACAGTTGGCGTGCACAGGGAAAACCCATGCGTCGTGGGTGTACAAGCGTTTCTAGAATGCCGCATGAACCCTTGGGTGTATCCAGTGGTTCGCTCACTTCTTTCCAGAGAGATCCATCAGGTGCAAAAAACCAAGGCCGAGAGTGGCAGCCAGCCCGCTGTGCGCGTCATCAAGAAGTACCCGAACCGGCGGCTGTACGACACAGACACCTCGTCGTACATCACGCTGGCCGAGGTCAAGACCCTCGTGATGGACAACGAGCCGTTCGTGGTTCGCGACGCCAAGACCAACGATGACCTCACCCGAAGCATCCTTCTGCAGATCATTCTGGAGGAAGAGACAGCGGGTGTGCCCATCTTTACCGAGCAGGTGCTGGCCAACATCATCCGTTTCTACGGTCACGCCATGCAGGATTTCATGGGCGCCTACTTGGAGAAGAACGTGCAGATCTTCATGGACCTGCAGCACAAGATGACCGAGCAGTCCAGCGGAGCGAATCCGGAAGCCTGGAAGCAGTTCATGAATGTGCAGTCCCCCATGATGCAGGGGATGATGGGCACGTACCTGGAGCAGTCGCGCAGCGCGTTCACACAGATGCAGGAGCAGATGCAGAAGAACAGCGAGCAGATGCTGGCGGCACTCGGGCTCAAGCGATAGGTTCGAAGTCTGCGCCGTTCGGCTGGGTCTGAGACAATCAGTCCATGTCTGAAACGCTTGTACCGGCCGCCAACGCGGCCCCCAAAGTCGGATTTGTCAGCCTGGGTTGCCCCAAGGCGCTCACCGACTCCGAACTCATCCTCACGCAACTCAGCGCCGAGGGTTACCAAACCTCCAAGACGTTTGCCGGCGCCGATCTGGTGATCGTCAACACCTGCGGCTTCATCGACGACGCCGTGCGCGAAAGCCTGGACACCATTGGTGAAGCGCTGGCCGAAAACGGCAAGGTCATCGTCACCGGGTGCCTGGGTGCACGCGAAGGCGAGGGCGGTGGCAACCTGGTGCGCCAGATGCACCCCAGTGTGCTCGCCGTGACCGGCCCGCACGCCACACACGAAGTGATGACTGCGGTGCACCTGCACCTGCCCAAACCGCACGACCCCTTTGTGGATCTTGTGCCGCCGCAAGGCATCAAGCTCACGCCGCGACACTACGCCTACCTGAAGATCAGCGAAGGCTGCAACCACCGCTGCACCTTCTGCATCATCCCGTCCATGCGCGGCGATCTGGTGAGCCGCCCCATTGGCGACGTGCTCACCGAGGCGCGCAAGCTGTTCGAGGCGGGCGTCAAGGAATTGCTGGTGGTCAGCCAGGACACCTCGGCCTACGGCGTGGATGTGAAGTACCGCACCGGTTTCTGGGACGGCAAACCCGTGAAGACGCGCATGCTGGATCTGGTTCGCTCGCTGGGTGAACTGGCCAAGGGTTATGGCGCGTGGGTTCGTTTGCACTACGTGTATCCGTACCCCCATGTCGACGAGATCATTCCGCTCATGGCCGAAGGTTTGTGCCTGCCGTACCTCGATGTGCCACTCCAGCACAGCCACCCCGATGTGCTGCGCCGCATGAAGCGACCGGCCAGTGGCGAGAAGAACCTGGAGCGCATCGCACGCTGGCGCGAGCTGTGCCCCGAGATCGTGGTTCGCAGCACCTTCATCGCGGGGTTCCCGGGTGAGACCGAGGCCGAGTTCGATCACCTGCTTGATTTCCTGCGCGAGGCGCACATCGACCGCGCGGGTTGCTTTGCCTATTCACCGGTGACAGGCGCGGTTGCCAACGACTTGCCCGACGCGGTGCCAGATGCGCTACGCGAAGAGCGTCGCGCGCGCTTCATGGCGGTGGCGGAGTCGGTCTCTGCCGACAAGCTGCAGCAGCGCGTGGGCGCCACCATGCAGGTGCTGGTGGACTCGGCGCCCGGCATGGGCAGGAAGGGTGGCATTGGACGCAGCTACGCAGATGCGCCCGAGATCGACGGTGTGGTGCGTTTGTTGCCGCCTGAGAAGATCAGCAAGACCTTGAAAGTGGGTGAATTCACCAAGGCCAGGATCGTTGCAGCGCAAGGACATGACCTGCTGGCGGTCCCGATTTGATGACAGACGACCGCCCCTTGGTTACTCCAGGCAGCGCGGCGACTGATCAGTCAGGCTTGCTGCGAATTTCGCAGCAAGTGATCAACGTGCCGGCGAGCGGACATCCGCCTGTTTGCGTTGAGGCAAAAGAAAAGGGCTTGCAAACATCACGTTTGCAAGCCCTTATGATTGGTGCCCAGGAGAGGACTCGAACCTCCACGCCTCTCAGCGCTAGTACCTGAAACTAGTGCGTCTACCAATTCCGCCACCTGGGCATTTCAGGAAAAACGCAATCATAGCAGAGAAAAAGTGAACGAAAAAAAC
>JBBQKZ010000015.1:0-48870 GCA_038327405.1 Burkholderiales bacterium
CCCGACACCACCGACACCTGCTACACATGGTGGAGCAACCGGGGCCAGGCGTACACGAACAACGTGGGTTGGCGGCTTGATTACCACCTGGCCACGCCGGCGCTGGCGGCGCTGGCGCGCACGGAGCACATCTACAAGGACGTGAAGTTCAGCGACCACGCGCCGATAACAATCGAGTACGACCTGAACCTGTGAGGCTCAGACCGCGCAGACCGGTGCGATGGAAGCCTCGCACACGGGTTGGCCTGGGCGGGTTTTGCGCAGCTCGCCGGTAGGCTCTTCGACACCGCAGCTTGCACGCCCATCCCATGAAAGCCTGGTTCCTGAGCTTTTTCACCAACCAGGCGCCCGCCGCGGTGGCGCTGCCGTTGCCGGCCGAGCAGCCCGCGGCTCTCGCATTGACCGAGCTCTCTGCCCACGGCTGGCACCTGCGCCGCCCGGTTTTTGATGGCGCTCTGCTGGTCTGGATGCTGCAAGTAGAAACCGATCCCGAGGACAGCCTGGGCGCGTGCGAACAACGGGTTCTGCACGCGCTGGAGCTGCGCGCAGCCGCCACCGCCGCCAGTCTGTTGCCGCGAGCCGCCGGCGTGGTGCCGGCTTTGCTCGCCCGCCTGCGCTCGGACAGCAGTTCACTCCGTGAGCTGGCCGACCATGTGTCGCGCGACCAGACGCTGGTGGCGGAGGTGGTGGCCATGGCCAACAGTGCCTTCTATCGCCGTGAACGGCCTGTGGTGGAACTCGGCCATTCGATCCAGATGCTCGGTGTCGGTGGTTTGCGCGCGGCCATTGCCCGCGTGGTACTCAAGCCGATGCTGGACGCGCGCAACGGGCCGCTGAGCCGGCGCGCTGCGCCGCGCTTGTGGAAACACACCGAGATCAAGACACAGCTGGCTGCTGAAATCGCCCGCAGCCAGGGGCGCGACCCCTTCGATGCCTACCTCTTGGCCCTGCTGCACGACATGGCCTGGAGCGTGGTGCTGCGCGAGCTCGATGGTGCCCCGGGCTGGCGCCTGAGTGTCCCTTTTGTGGCCGAACTCGGGCTCTTGCGCGACCGCCTGGCCAGCCTGATCGCCCAGCAGTGGCGCCCCCATGGCCCTTGGGTGCCGGCCGCTGCCGAACTGGCAGAACAGGGGCTGTGCGCCGAGTCGGGGCCGGACGTCTTGAACCTCTGCACTGCGGACCAGCTGGCCTGGCTGCTGTGCGATCCCAACCGCGTGCGCGCCCGCACGTTGTCAGAACCGCTGCTGGCCACAGCCCTGCCGCCGGTGCGCGCCTGCTTCGACGAGCTGGACGCTGCGAGCGTCTCGCCCCACTGAACTCACGCTGGCGCGCTGAGCCACCCCAAGCTCAAGTGGTCGTAAACAATATTTAGAAATATATTGTTTTCAATATGCTTTGTGACAACGATGAACCGGAGAAACCGCGCGATGAAAGACGCCACCCTCGATCTTGAAGATATGCAGGGTGCTGCAGCCGATGCTTGTCGGCTCATGAAAGTGCTGTCCAACCCGGACTGCTTGCTCATCTTGTGCCAGCTGTCGCAGCAGCTCACTGTGCTGCGCGAAGAAGCCTTGGTGAGCACGCGCCGCGACGGCAAGAACATCTTTACCTGCTCGACAGCCCGAGGGCCATGGCGTGATGCGGGTTTTGTACGCCCAGTTTTGCGGCGCACCGACAAAAAACCATGACCATCGATTGAATCCACCTCACGCTGTGGGCTTCGCAGTCCGGCGGCATTCTGCTGGGGGTGGCTCGGCCTTCTACATGCTGGTCGTTGGCGGCCTTGCTTTCGGCGCAAGCTGGGGTCTGGCGGGTTTTACGAGGTAATCGACCGCACCTCGCACCAGCCTCAGGTGCGCGGCACCTGAGGCGCGGTTTCAGGCGTGGCCGAGGTGCTGGAACAAGCCGCCTGGCAAGCGGCCTATTGCACCGTCAAGCTCCAACTCCAGCAGGCGGGCTTGCAGGTGGGCGGTGTCCAGGCCGGTTCGGGCTTGCAAGGCGTCCAGGCTGACGGGCTCGAAGCCCATGGCTTTCACCAGTGGGTCAGACCCGTCGCCTTCAAAGGCTTCTCCCACTGAAACCTCGGGCGCGCGTGGCTCCACCATGCGCAGGTCTTCCAGAATGTCTTGCGCGGACTCGACCAGCTTGGCGCCCTGGCGGATGAGCGAATGGCAGCCGCGCGATTGAGGCGCGTGGATCGATCCCGGAATCGCGAACACCTCGCGCCCCTGCTCGGCCGCCATCCGCGCCGTGATGAGCGAGCCCGACTGCAGCGTGGCTTCAACCACCAGCGTGCCTTGCGACAGGCCCGCGATCAGGCGGTTGCGTTGCGGAAAGTTGGCCTGCAGCGGCGGTGTGCCCAGCGGGTATTCGCTGACGATGGCACCGTGCGCGGCGATGCGGTGCGCCAGCGAGAGGTGGCGTCGCGGGTAAACGCGGTCCAGCCCGGTGCCCACCACCGCGATGGTGGGCGCACCGCCTTCCAGCGCGCCCGTGTGGGCCGCACCGTCGACGCCCAGCGCCAGCCCCGAGACCACGCACACGCCGGCCTGGCCCAGCGCCCGGGCGAACTGGTGGGCATTGGCTTCGCCTTGCGGCGTGGGGTTGCGGCTGCCCACCATGGCCAGGCGCCGCGGGTGCGAGAGCACGTCCAGGTCGCCCATCACGTACAGCAGCACCGGCGGGTCGGCCATCTGCAGCAAGTCGGGCGGGAAGCGCGGGTCGGCCAGGGTCAACACATGCCGATGGGCGCCCTCGGCCAGCCAGGTGAACACCTGTTCCACCCGGGCATCCAGATCGTCGGGGACTTCTTGCAGTGCGAGTGCCGTTCTGGGACCCACCACGGTTTGCAGGGCGTCCAGCGATTCCACAAAGATGGCCTCGGGCAGGCCGAACGCCGCCAGCAGTTTGCGGGCGGTTTCCTTGCCCACGCCGGGCGTGAGCAACAGCCGCACCCAGGCGGCCAGCTCCTGCCGCTGCATGCCGGCCTACGGGTTGACGAAGCGGTCGCCGACCTTGACGCCGTCGGTGATCTGCAGCACCAAGGCGTAGGACACCTTGTCGAAAGTGCGGAAGACCATCATGAGACCGTTGCGCTCCCCCGGCAGGCGCAGCTGGGGCCGCGCGGTGTCGGTGCTGTCGGTCACGAGGTTGCTCTGGCGCTGCAGCGCCAGCACATGACCACGCTCGATGCCGTGTTCGGTGCCGCGGTTGATCGTGACGACCTGGTTCTGGCCAGCGAAATTCACCGCGTTGCCGTAAACCGACACGATCTGGCCGGTGTGGATGCCTTGCGGCGCACGCGGCACAAAGTTGGTCAGCTCGCGCGATGGCTCGGGCAGCAGCCTGTCTCCGATGCGCATTTCTTCTTTCGCCGCCACGATGTCGATCGAGGCGGGCACCATCTCGGTGACGGTTTGACCGTTGGGGCCGACCGCAGCGCGGGTGGTCTCACCCGTGACCACGCTGGCCTTGCCCACATACTGGGCCTCGTAGCCCAGGATCTGGGTGGTGGTGGGGTCGCGCAGGGGCGTGGCATTGCGGAAGACGCGGTACTGGGTGGACTTGCCGTCGACCACGGTGAGTGGCTCGCCCTGCGGGCCGTCGATGTACTGGGCGCGGGCGTAGGCGCGGTCACCGCGGCTGAGCAGCACGCGGTTTTCTTGCGTGGCCACGATGCGGGGTGCGCGAGAGAAGGTGGCTTCGTCGACGATCAGCGGCTCTGTCAGGAACGACTCGATCGCCTGCAGGTTGACCGGCGGAATGGCAGAGTCGCCCAGGCTCTCGTAGCGGGTGCGCGGCGAGACGCGCACGGTATCGCCATCGGCGCTTCCAGGTGCGCGCGTGGTCAGGCTGGCGCGGCCATTGGATTTGTCGAGATACAGCACCTGCCCTGGGTAAATGCGGTGCGGGTTCTTGATGTCGTCCAGGTTCATGCCCCAGAGCTCGGGCCAGCGCCATGGCGTCTTCAGGAAGATGCCGGAGATCGCCCACAGGGTGTCGCCGCGCTTGATGGTGTAGCTGTCGGGCGCGTTGGGCGCCAGTTCCGAGAGTGGCACACCTGTTTGGGCCACTTGCGTGGCGGTGGCACGCTGGCCGGTTGTGATGGGGAAGTTTTGAGCCGAGACGGCGCCCGCGAATGCGGCAGCGATCAGGGCGACAGCGCAAACCGCCGGCTGAAGCGGGCTCGTGGGGCGCGTGAACTGGACATCGGCGAGCAAGCGTTTTTTCAATGGCATGTGGTGGCCCCTGGGGCGGCGATGGCCGGTTGTCAGCGAACGCGTCCCGGAGACATTTCCAGGAAACGACAGCTGCCCCCCGGTGGCGCTCGTGTCTTGACAAATCGCATTTGATTTTGCGCCCAAGCCATTGATTAGGCAATGTTTATGGCGGGGGGCTTTCACGCGTCGTGGCAAAAGTGGCGAAAATGGCGACACCGCATTCCGCTCGTCCCCGGCTCGCCGCCAGCCGTCGCCCGGGTACATTGGATGGCCCTGTCCCCGCCCCCCGTTTGTTCTTTTTTCCATGACCCAGCCGTCTCTGCTGCCCATCCTTTGTTACCCCGATCCCCGCTTGCACACCGTGGCCCGCCCGGTGAAGGCGGTGGACGATCGCATCCGCGCGCTGAGCCGGCAGATGCTGGACACCATGTACGACGCCCACGGCATTGGCCTGGCCGCCACGCAGGTGGATGTGCACGAGCGCCTGATCGTCATCGACGTGAGCGAGACACGGGACCAGCCCATGGTGCTGATCAACCCGGTGATCGAATGGGCCAGCCCCGAGACGCGCAAAGGCGAAGAGGGCTGCCTCTCGGTGCCCGGCATCTACGACGGTGTGGAGCGTTCGCTGGCCGTGCGCGTGCGCGCACAGGACCTGGACGGCACCGAGCGAACCATTGAAGCCGAGGGCATGCTGGCCGTGTGCATCCAGCACGAGATGGACCATTTGATGGGCAAGGTGTTTGTGGAGTACCTCTCGCCGCTGAAGCGCACGCGCATAAGGTCCAAGATGGTCAAGGCCCAGCGGGAGGCGATGAAGGCTTGAGGCCTTTGTCCGGTCTCGACCTTCGCTCATGAAACTCATTTTTGCCGGCACGCCGGAATTCGCCAGCGTGGCGCTGGCCCGCTTGTTGGCCGCCGGTTTCGAGGTGCCGCTGGTGCTTACCCAGCCCGATCGGCCAGCCGGTCGCGGCATGAAGCTGCAGTCCTCACCCGTCAAACAACGCGCGCTGCAGCACCACATCGCCGTGGCGCAACCGCGCAGCCTGCGGCTGGACGGCAAGTACCCCGAGGACGCCGCAGCGGCGCGTGACGCCATTGAAGCCGCGCAGGCCGATGTGATGGTGGTGGCGGCCTATGGCTTGATCCTGCCGCAGTGGGTGCTCGATGTGCCGCGACTGGGATGTTTGAACATTCATGCATCCCTGCTGCCGCGCTGGCGTGGCGCCGCGCCCATCCACCGCGCCATCGAGGCTGGCGACACCGAGACCGGTGTGACCATCATGCAGATGGACGCTGGCCTGGACACCGGCGACATGCTGCTGATGGAGCGCCTGCCGATCCGCGCAGACGACACCACCGGCAGCCTGCACGACCGCCTGGCCGTGCTCGGCGGCCGGCTCGTCGTTGAAGCGCTGGAGATCGCCGCCTGCGGTGGCCTGACCGCACTGAAGCAGCCCGTGGAGGGCGTGACCTACGCGCAAAAGATCGACAAGGCCGAGGCCGCGATCGACTGGACACAAAGCGCAACCACGCTGGCGCGCCGGGTGCGCGCGTTCAACCCGTTTCCCGGCGCTGCCACCGCGCGCGCGGGTGAGTCCATGAAGGTGTGGGCCGCCCATGCTGTCGACGGGTCGGCGGGATCGCCTGCGGGTCAGGTGTTGGCGGTGAACGACGATGGCATCAAGGTGCAGACCGGCAGCGGAGCGCTGGTGCTCACCGAATTGCAGCGTGCTGGTGGCAAACGCCTGCCTGCTGCCGACTTCCTGCGCGGCCATGAGCTGTATGTTGGCGACGTGCTGGACGCGGCGCCCACACAGAAGGCAAGGACCTGATGTTTTTCCTGCGCGAGCATCGAAGCCGCCCCGAGTTCTGGCAGGGCTTTCGCGAGCAGTCCACGGTGGCCATGGGCATCGGCGCCTGGGGTCTGATGACCGGCGTGTCGCTGGTGCAGTCCGGCCTCTCGCCGCTGGAGGCGGTGCTCATGACGCTGATCGTCTATGCCGGCAGCGCCCAGCTGGCGGCCGTGCCCATGATCGCGGCCGGCGCGCCGCTGTGGGTGATTCTGGCGGCGGCGTTTTGCGTCAACCTGCGCTTCGTGGTGTTTTCCGCCCACCTGCGGCCCTACCTCATGCACCTGCCGCGCTGGCAGCGCATGGTCACCGGCTACATCACGGCCGATCTCAGCTACGTGTTCTTCGCCCGCAAATATCCCAAACCGGGCGCAACGCCCGACGAGCTCGCGGGCCAGCAGGCCTACCTCATGGGCAACTGCGCGGTGAACTATGTGTCGTGGATGGGTGCCAGCCTGCTCGGCATTGCGCTCACCAACGTGATTCCGATCGCCTGGGGTCTGGGCTTTGCCGGCATCCTGGCGTTGCTCGGGGTGCTGTGTTCGCTCGCCACCTCCCGGCTGCGCGCCGTGTCTGCCGGCGTGGCCGGGGCGGCGGCGGTGGCGGCCATCGCACTGCCGCTCAAGCTCAACATCCTGGTGGCCATTGCCAGTGCGGTGGCGATCTGCCTGGTGTTGGAGAAGTTGGGTCCGCAGGACCCGGCGGGTGGGGTACGTCATGTTTGACCTCGACCCCTGGACCCTGCTCACCATCGTGGCGCTGGGCTGCATCACCGTGATCACGCGCGGCTTCTTCTTCATGTCGAGCAAACCCTGGACCTTGCCGCACTGGGCCCAGCGCGGCCTTCAGTACGCACCCATCGCGGCGCTGGCGGCGGTGGTGATTCCGGAGATCGTCACCACCCAGGGCGTGCTCATCAGCACCTGGCAGGACGCACGCCTGTTCGCCGCCGTTGCGGGCATGGCATGGTTCTTCTGGAAGCGTGGCGTGCTGGGCACCATCGTGTGCGGAACCGCTGTGTACCTGCCGCTGCGCTTGCTGCTCGGCTGGTGAGAGCGTTACCCCCACGCTCCGCCGCTGCGCGGGTCACTGCCCCCCAAAGGGGCTGATCCGCCTTGCTGCGGCCCGGCGGCGGGTCGGCTCACCGAGAGGTACAGCGCCCATCCAGCCAGCGACACGCCGCCACAGATCACCAAGGTCCACAGCGTGTGGCTGGGGTAGTGGGCGCCGCGCACGGTTTGCACCGTGCCCGCCACCGCGCCCAGGACCATCACCGCGAGCAGCCAGCGCAAGCCCACCGAGCGGCGGCGTTGTGTGCCCGCAGGCGGCTTGAGCCAAGGCAGACAGAGCCCCAGAAAGGCGAAGGCGCTGGACGCATGACCCCCCGGAAAACAGCGCCCGGTGCCGCCATCGGTCAGACCCCAGGACCAATGCGACACATACACCGCAGACCCGCCGAAGGCCTGCAGTTCCCACGGGCAACTGGTGAGGCTGGCGTTCTTGATCAGGTTGACTGCGATCAGCGACAGCACCACGAGCGACAGCACGGCCCAACGCTCGCGCCTGGGCAGGTTCATTGCCGAGAGGCGAGCCGTGTTCCAGCGCGCAGGCCACAGGGCCCAGACGACGATGAGCAGAAACAGCCCTGTGGATGCCTGACGCACCCCTTCGTGCAGCACCCGCTCCAGCACCCACACATGTTGCAGCGCGAAGCCGGTGGGGGTGCCGATGAGGCGCATCACGGCCAGGTCGAGCCCGCCAAGATCCCACAGGCCGGTGAGCAGCAACGCGCCCAGCCACCAGGCAGCAACTGGTGATGGTGGTGGGGCAATGACGGGGGTCGGGGTGAGGGTGGCTGCCGTGCAGCTCGGGTGTGGCATGAAGCGAGTGTCTGTGATTCCCGTTAAGTGCGTCTTAAGCAGCGTACCCATAATGGCTCGTTCCCCATCAACGGACTTCCGGTCCATTCAGACAATGCGCGCACTTGTGGTGGAAGACGATCCCGGCATCGCCAGTGGCCTGCAGGCCTCCCTCAAGCAGGCGGGCTACGCAGTGGACCTGTGCAGCACGGTGGGCGCTGCGTGGCACGCGCTCTCGGTGGAGCCCTTTGATGTGCTGATCCTGGACCTGGGCCTGCCCGACGGTGATGGCCTGGACCTGCTGACCCGCCTGCGCCGCCAGGCCCAGCCGGTGGCAGGACGCGCAGCCTTGCCGCGCAACGACCTGCCGGTGCTGATCATGACGGCGCGCGACGGTGTCAGCGACCGCGTCAGCGGCCTGGACAGCGGCGCCGATGACTACATCGTCAAACCTTTCGATGCCAACGAGTTGCTGGCGCGCTTGCGCGCCATGCTGCGCCGAGCCGTGGGACGCAGCAGCCCGGTGATCGTCCACGGTGACCTCGTGGTGGACCCCGCTGCCCACACCGTGCTGCGCGCCGGTGAGGCGGTGCCGCTGGGCGGCAAGGAGTTCGCGTTGCTCATGGCCTTGCTGCAGGCGCGGCCGCAGGTGCTGTCCAAGTCGCGCCTGGAGTCCTCGTTGTACGGCTTTGGTGAGGCGCTGGAGAGCAATGCGATCGAGGTGCACATCCACCACCTGCGGCGCAAACTCGGCGAATCGCTCATCAAGACCGTGCGTGGCGTGGGTTACTTCGTGCCGCAACAGGATTCGCCCGCGTGACCGACCAGCCCCGCCTGCCCACGCTGGGGCGCTACCTCTGGAGCTGGGTGGTGGGTGCCTTGCTGGTGGTCTGGGCCACGCTGCTGCTGGTGGCCTGGTACACCGGTCACCACGAGGCCGAGGAGATCACCGACGGGCAGCTCGAAGCAGTGGCGCGCCTGTGGCTCTCGGTGGAGCCCGACAAGACCTTGTCCATTCCTGAGCCGATCTCGTCCATCCGCACCCGGGCCTATGTGCAGGACGTGGCCGTGCTGCACTGGGTGGATGGGCAGCTGTTCACCGACACCCACACCCTGTCTGGCAGCCTCGGATTGAGCGATCCGCCCGCGAGGGGGTTTTCCAACCGGGTGCAGACCACTGGCAACGGCGAGGTGCGCTGGCGTGTGTACGCCGCCCCGGGCGAGGGCGAACACGCGGCTGACTATGTGGCCGTGCTGATGGACCTGGACCACCGGGTGGACCTCGGGCGCGACATGGCCCTCAAGCTCGCGCGGCCCGCCCTGCTGGTGCTGCCGCTGGTGGCGCTGCTGCTCTGGTGGGCGCTGCGCCGTGGCCTGGGCCCGCTGGTTCGCCTGTCGCGCGACGTGGCCGCACTCGACGGCCTGGGCGGCCAACGCATGGACACGGCGCACCGCTTTCACGAGTTCTCCAGCACCGTGAGCGCCATCAACACGCTGGTGGATTCGTTGCAGGCACAGGCACGGCGCGAGCGCGAGTTCGCCTCCGACGTGGCGCACGAGCTGCGCACACCGCTGGCGGCGATGTCGTTGCAGGCCAGCGCCGCACAGCACGATCCTTCGCCCGAGCGGCTGGCGCAGCTGGAAGCCAACGCGCTGCGCGCCGGGCACATCCTCTCCCAGTTGCTGGAACTCGCGCGCGCGCAGCGCGACGGCACTGGACGGGCGGCGTGGAAGGACGTGGCGCTGGGCGAGATCGCGTCCGGGTTGATCGCATCCCACGCACAGGAGGGTTTCGAGCGCGGGCACGAACTGTCGCTGGAGCAGCCCGACGCGTCGGTGAACCTTCATACCCAGCCTCTGCTGCTGGAGCTGGCCTTGCGCAACCTGATCGAGAACGCGCTGCGCCACACCCCGGCGGGCACGCAGGTCCTGGTGGAGGTCTGGCAGACCGAGCAGGCCGCGGGCGTGTCGGTGAGCGACGATGGCCAGCGGGTCGACGCGCCACCATCTCAGTCGGTACCGGTCTCCTCGGGCCTGGGGCTGGGCCTGCGCCTGGTCCAGCGCATCGCCGAGCAGCTGGGCGCCACGCTGCAGCGCGACACCGGTGAAGCGCCCATGACCACGCGCTTCACCCTGCGCTGGCCGCGCCCTGCGCCATAAGGATCACTTAACCCGAGCGCGCGAAGCTGTTGGGGTCGGCATGTTCCGACCTCGGATGCTTCGCCCATGCTTTCGTCTCTTTCTCGCCCGCCATTGAGCGGCACTCGACTTTCCCAGCTCAGCTGGCGCCCGGCCACCGCCGTGTGGCTGCTCTCGCTGTGGCTGGCCGTGGCGGGCAACCTGCCGCTGTGGCTGCGTGTGAACGAGCTGGCCGGCACGCCAACGCAGCGCATTGCGCTGCTGGGGGGCTTCGGGCTGGTGGTGGTCGGCATCACGGCCGCCCTGCTGTCGCTGTTGGCCTGGCCGCGCGTGTTCCGCCCGGTGGCCACCGCGCTGGTGCTGGTGAGCGCCTTCAACACCCACTTCATGCTGCAGTACGGCGCGGTGATCGACCCGACCATGATGGCCAACATCGTGCAGACCGATGTGCGGGAAGTGCGGGATCTCATGTCGTGGGCCTTGCCGCTGACCGTGCTGCTGGTCGCCGGCCTGCCGCTGTGGGTGATCTGGCGCCGGCCACTGGCCATGCGCAGCTGGTTGCCACAGACCGGGCGCAACGCGCTGGGTGCGCTGATCGGCGTCGTGGTCGTGGTCGTGGCAACTCTGGCTGCCTACCAGGACCTGGCCTCGCTCATGCGCAACCACAAGGAACTGCGCTACATGGTCAATCCGGTCAACACCTTGTATGCGGGCAGCCGCGTGGTGATGGACCAGTTGCCCAAGCAGGTGCAAGCCCTCAAGCCGGTGGGTGAAGACGCCCGGCTCGGCGCGAGCTACACCGGCCAGAGCCAACCGCCGCTGTTGATGGTGGTGGTGGGGGAAACCGCGCGCGCACAGAATTTCGGCCTCGACGGCTACGGCCGCAACACCACGCCGGCGCTGGCCCGCTGGCAGGCCCAGGAAGGCCTGGTCAACTTCAGCCAGGTGCAATCGTGCGGCACCAACACCAAGGTCTCGGTGCCCTGCATGTTCTCGCCGCTGACGCGCACGCAGGGTGGCGACCAGACCCCCGAGCACGAGAACCTGCTCGACGTGCTGCAGCGCGCCGGTCTGGCGGTGCTCTGGATCGACAACCAGGCCGGCTGCAAGGGCGTGTGCGCCCGCGTGCCCAACGCCAGCGTGCTGGACCTCAAGATCCCCGGCCTGTGCGACGGTGGTGAATGCCTTGACCCCGCCATGCTCGACGGCCTGGACGCGCGCATCGCCGCGCTCGACCCGGTGCGCCGCGCGCGCGGCGTGGTGCTGGTCATGCACCAGATGGGCAGTCACGGTCCGGCCTACTACAAACGCGCCGCGCCGGGCCGCAAACCCTTCATGCCCGAGTGCACCAGCAACACGCTCTCGGACTGCCCGCCCGAGCAGCTGGTCAACGCCTACGACAACTCCATCGCCTACACCGACCATTTTCTCGACCTGTCACTGCAATGGCTCAAGGCGCGTGACAAAAGCGGGGCCAACGCCACCGGTTTGCTCTACATGTCCGACCACGGCGAATCGCTGGGCGAGAACGGCCTGTACCTGCATGGCCTGCCCTACGCCATGGCGCCGCAGCAACAGACCCACGTGCCCATGGTGGCCTGGCTGTCGCCGGCCATGAAGCAGCGCAGTGGTGTGGGCGGTGAGTGCCTTAGGGCCCAGGCCGACAAGCCGCTGTCGCACGACAACCTGTTCCACTCGGTGCTGGGTTTGATGGACGTACAGACCCAGGCGCACAACGTGGCACTGGACTTCCTGGCGCCGTGCGCTGCGGCCCGCGCCCAGCCGGGCCAGCTCAAGGCGCCACCGGCAAACTGAGGCGCGCGCACAGCCCACCCAGCGCGCCGGTCTCCAGCGCGATGTCACCTTTGTAGAGACGCGCCAGATCGGCGACGATCGCCAGGCCCAGGCCGCTGCCCGGCGCCGATTCATCCAGCCGGGCGCCGCGTGCAAGCACTGCGCTGCGCTGCTGCGCAGAGATGCCGGGCCCGTCGTCGTCCACGGTGATCACCAGACGGCCGGCTTCGCAGCTCACCGCCACCTGCACAGTGGTGCGCGCCCACAGACCGGCGTTGTCCAGCAGGTTACCCGCCATCTCCTGCAGGTCCTGCTCTTCGCCGGCGAAGGCGAGCGCATCGTTCACCAGCGCCAGCTTGAATGCCAGCCCACGTTGGGCGTGCACCCGCTCCATCACCCGCAAGAGGCCCGCCAACACCGGTGCCACCGGTGTGCGCTGACCCGGCACCAGGACCGAGGCGGCGACCCGCGAGCGGCTGAGATGCGCGTCGATGTGTCGCCTGGAGATGTCCACCTGCGCGGTGACCAGCGCCGGCAAATCCACCGCAGCGGTGCTGGCGGCTTGTGCCATCACCGCCAGGGGTGTCTTGAGCGCATGTGCCAGATTGCCGGCGTGGGTGCGCGCACGGGCCACCACCTCGGCGTTGGTGTCCAGCACCTGGTTGAAGTCGTTGATCAGGGGCTGAACCTCGGACGGGAAATGGCCCTGCAGGCGTTGTTCGCGGCCTTCGCGCACGTCGTTGAGTGCGCGTTGCATGGCGCGCAGCGGCGCCAGACCGACCAGCACCTGCGCAAGCGCGGCCAGCCCCAGCAGCCCCAGCAGGATCAGCAGTGACCCGCCCAGCACACCGCGAAAGCGGTCGATCGCTTGCGCGGTCTCCTGAAGGTCACCCGCCACGATCAGGCGCCACTGCTCGGCGGGGGCTTCCGCTGCGCGCACGGTGCGCTCCAGCATCAGCACCGGCGCATCCTGCGGACCCAGCCCTTCGTGGACGTGGATGCCGCCATCGGCCATGGCGTCGGCTTGCAGCGTGAGGCTGCTGTCCCACAGCGAGCGCGAGCGCAGCACACCGCTGCGGCTCTGGCCATCGGTGCTCACGCGGTCGAGCTGCCAGTACAGACCGGAAAACGGCCGCTGCCAGCGTGGGTCCGACAGCGCTTGCGGATCGATCTGCGGCTGCCCGCCGGCGTCGAACACCAGCCGCGCGGTGAGCTGGTCGAGCTGCTGGGTGAGCGTGGTCTCGAACTGGCGCATCACATGCTCGCGGAACAACCCGCCGAGCACCACACCCGACAGCAGCAGCGCCAGCGCCAGGGCCACCAAGGTGCCCAGCAGCAGGCGCACCCGCAGCGAGCCGACCCAGTGTTTCATGGTGCTGGCACCAGCCGGTAACCCAGGCCGCGCACGGTCTCGATCAGGGCTGGCGGCAGCTTCTTGCGCAGCCGGCCCACGAAGACCTCGATGGTGTTCGAGTCGCGCTCGAAGTCCTGCGCGTAGATGTGTTCGGTGAGCTCGGTGCGCGAGACCACCGCGCCCGGGCGGTGCATCAAATACTCGAGCACCTTGTATTCGTGGCTGGTCAGCGCCAGGGTCTGGCCTTGCAGCGTGACGCGGCCGCTGCGCGTGTCGAGCGCCAGTTCGCCGCACACCAGCAGCGGCGAGGCCAGGCCGCCGGCCCGGCGGATGAGTGCACGCAGGCGCGCCAGCAGCTCTTCCATGTGGAAGGGTTTGGTCAGGTAGTCGTCGGCCCCGGCGTCGATGCCGGCCACCTTCTCGCTCCAGTTGTCGCGCGCGGTGAGGATGAGCACCGGTACCCCACGGCCCGCGCTGCGCCAGCGCTTGAGCACGCTCAGGCCGTCGAGCACCGGCAGGCCGAGGTCGAGCACCACCGCGTCGAAAGATTCGGTGTCGCCCAGAAAGTGCGCGTCGCGTCCGTTGTCGACCTCGTCCACCGCGTAGCCGGCCTCGTGCAGCCCTGTGCGCAGTTGTGCGCGCAGGGTGGGGTCGTCTTCAACCAGCAGGATGCGCATGGGGCTCAACGTTCCTTGCGGCGCAGAACGGCGGCCGTTTTGGCGTCGACTTCGAGCTTCACCAGGCGCCCGTCGCTTTGCAGCAGCTTGACCTCGTAGACCAGCCGGCCATGCTCTTCATCGAGTTCAACGTCCAGCACCTGACCCGGGTGTTCGCGTTCCAGCTGTTCGAGCACGGTGCGCAGCGGCATCACCTGTCCGGCCTTCACGGCCTCCCGCGCGCGGTCGTGGTCCTTGTCGCTGGCGATCGCGGGCACGGTCAGCAACGCGGCGGCCAGCAGGCTGGTCAGCGCGATGTGATGCAGGAATCGACGGCGAGGTGGAGTCAAGGTGGTGGGCAGACAGCAAATGTGGCTGGCGATGCGTCGATGCATTGTGCGGGTCGAACCTGAACGCCCGATGAACAGGCGCTTCAGGTTGCGTACAGCAGGGCTTTTGCACGATGGCTTCATCCCGACGAACCGAAGCGCTCCATGAACCCTGCACTCTCCTCCTTCTTCGCCCGCCTGTTCGCCATTGCCCTGCTGGGCTTTGCTGGCGCCGCACAGGCCGGTGACACCACGGCCACCGAACAGCTCAACCGCTGGAGCGCCGAGGCCGGCGCGCCGGGCAGCGCGCCCCGAGGGCAGGCGTTCTTCAACAGCCGCCACGGCGCCGAGTGGTCGTGCGCGTCGTGCCACGGCACGCCACCCACCCGCCAGGGGCAGCACGCCACCACCGCCAAGCCGATCGCCCCGCTGGCACCAGCTTTCAACGTCCAGGCCTTCACCGACGCCGCCAAGTCGGACAAATGGTTCCGCCGCAACTGCAAGGACGTTCTCAGCCGCGAATGCAGCGCCGCCGAGAAGGCCGACGTGATGGCGTACCTGCTCAGCCTCAAACCCTGAAAGCCGTTCGATGAAAACGCTCTTCAATGCCCTGGCGCTGACCCTGATCGGCGTGACCACCGCCCACGCCGACAGCGGCCCGATGATGCCGCGCAACGTGCCGCAAGCCTACACGCAGGAGTGCGCCGCCTGCCACACCGCCTACCCGCCCGGCATGCTGCCGGCGCGCTCGTGGCAGCGTGTCATGAACGGACTCGACAAGCACTACGGCACCGACGCCTCGCTCGACGCCGCCACGGTGACGCAGCTCAGCCAGTGGTTGCAGACGCACGCAGGCACTTACAGGCGCGTGAACGAAGAACCCCCACAGGACCGCATCACACGCTCGGCCTGGTTCGAGCGCAAGCACCGAAACATCGACGCCGCCGTGTGGAAACACGCCAGCGTGAAGAGCGCAGCCAACTGCGCCGCCTGCCACACCGGCGCCAACCAGGGCCAGTTCGACGACGACAACCTCCGTTTCCCGCCGGGCCTGGACGCCCGCCTGCGCCGTGGCTGGAACGACTGAACTTCTGAAAGCCCACCATGCACACCGCACCCGACTTCAACACCACCGCCCGGCCCGAAACTGCACGCGCCATGCCAGCGCCCACGCGGCTGGTCATCGACGCGCCCACGCGCATGTTTCACTGGCTCTTCGCGCTGAGCTTCGTGGGCGCATACATCACCGCCGACGGTGAACGCTGGCGGCTGCTGCACGTCACGCTGGGTTACACCCTCGCCGGGCTGCTCGCGTTTCGTGTGCTGTACGGTCTGTTTGGTCCGCGCCAGGCGGGTCTGGGCCAGCTCTGGCGCAAGCTGGCGGGCGCACCTGCCTGGTTGCGTTCGTGCGCGTCGGCACCGGGTCTGGCTGCGGTCAACTGGCGCCAGGGTCAGAACCTGCTGATGGCACTCGCCGTGTTCGCGCTGCTGGTGATGGTGGTGCCGCTCACGCTGAGCGGCTACGGCAGCTACAACGATTGGGGTGGCTGGCTGGAAGACGTGCACGAGTTCTTCGGCGAGGCCTTCCTGGCGGTCGTGCTCGGCCACATCGCGCTGATCGCGGGTCTGAGTCTGCTGCGCCGCAAGAACCAGGCGATGCCCATGCTCACCGGCCGTGTAGAAGGTTCTGGCCCGAGCCTGGTCAAGCGCAACCGGGTCTGGCTGGCGGTGGTGTTGCTCGCTGCGGTGCTCGCGTTCGGCGCCTGGCAGTGGCAGCAGTCGCCCAAAGGTCTGGTGTCGGCGCAGACGTGGAATGGACTGTTCTCGGGACAGTCGGACCACGAGGACGACGATTGAGGCAGGGCCTTTCCTACAATGCGTGGGTTTGTCATTCACCCACCTGCACAGCACCATGTCCTTCATCCGCTTCTCCGATCTCTGCTCCAGTGGCCGTGTCAAAGGCCAGCGCGTCTTCATCCGGGCCGACCTCAACGTGCCGCAGGACGACACGGGTCGCATCACCGAAGACACCCGCATCCGTGCGAGCATCCCGGCGATCCAGATGGCACTGGACGCGGGTGCTGCGGTCATGGTCACCTCGCACCTGGGCCGCCCCACAGAGGGCGCGTTCAAGCCCGAAGATTCGCTGCAGCCCGTGGCCGCGCGCCTCTCGACGCTGATGGACCGCCCGGTGCGCCTGGTGGCGAACTGGGTCGATGGCGATTTTTCGGTGGCGCTGGGTGAGGTGGTGATGCTGGAGAACTGCCGCCTCAACGTGGGTGAGAAGAAGAACAGCCCCGAACTCGCAAAGAAGCTCGGCGCCTTGTGCGACATCTTTGTGCACGACGCCTTCGGCACCTCGCACCGCGCCGAGGGCACCACCTACGGCATCGCCGAGACCGCCCCCATTGCGTGTGCCGGCCCGCTGCTGGCCGCCGAGATGGACGCCATCGCCGCCGCGCTGCTAGCGCCCAAGCGCCCACTGGTGGCCATCGTGGCCGGCAGCAAGGTCAGCACCAAGCTCACCATCCTCAAAAGCCTGGCGAACAACGTGGACCAGCTCATCGTGGGCGGCGGCATTGCCAACACCTTCATGCTCGCGGCCGGTCTGAAGATCGGCAAGAGCCTGGCCGAGGCCGACCTGGTGGGTGAAGCCAAAGCGGTGATCGACGCCATGAAGGCGCGCGGCGCCGAGGTACCGATTCCCACCGACGTGGTGACCGCCAAGGCCTTCAGCGCCGACGCCGTGGCCACCGTGAAGGCCGCTAACGCCGTGGCCGACGACGACCTGATTCTGGACATCGGCCCCGAGACCGCGGCGAAGCTGGCCGCACAGCTGATGGAGGCCGGCACCATCGTGTGGAACGGCCCGGTGGGCGTGTTCGAGTTCGCCGCGTTCGAGAACGGCACCAAGGTGATCGCGGAAGCCATTGCGAAAAGCAGCGCCTTCAGCATCGCCGGCGGTGGCGACACGCTGGCGGCCATCGCCAAGTACGGCATCGAGAAGGACGTGGGCTACATCTCCACCGGAGGCGGTGCGTTCCTGGAGGTGCTGGAGGGCAAGACGCTGCCGGCCTTCGAAGTGCTGGCGCGCAGGGCGGAATAAACCCCCACGCTCCGCCGCTGCGCGGGTCGCTGCCCCCCGAGGGGGCTGATCCGGCTTGGGGCGGCCCGGCGCCGGATCGTCAGCGCTGATCCGGCAAGCGCGTCGGGATGCGCGCCACCACCAGCACCCCGATGAGTGCAGCGATCAACACGATCGCCAGCACCACCGGCCGGTCGCGCAATCCCCACGCCGACAGGCCGACCATCACCACCATGCTCACCTGCGCCACCGTCTTGTTGCGGCGCGTGAGGCTGCGGTGGGTTTCCCAGTCGCGCACCATGGGGCCGAGGAAGCGGTGGTTGAGCAGCCAGCCGTGCAGCCGGGGCGAGGCCTTGGCGTAACAGGCTGCGGCGAGCAGGATGAACGGGGTGGTCGGGAGGCCGGGCAGCAACACACCGATGAGGCCCAGCATCAGCGACACGCTGCCGGCCAGCCACAACAACCAACGCAACACGCGCGAGTGGTGCAGGGGGGTGCTGTCGGGTGTTGGCATGCGAGGTGGGTCGGTCGGTCGGTGAAGGTCGCTGCCAGCATAGCCGCTGCGGCATCAGCCACAACCCGCCTGGCGTGGACGCAGCAGGAGCGGGTATCTGTCAGCGGCAAAAGTCGCTAACCTAACGCATGCAGTTGGCGGTATTCGTCACCCGCCAAGCCCACGAGGAACAGACCATGGCCCTGCACCACCTCGCATCTGGAGAAATCGCCAACCTGAAGCAACATGGGGGCGATGCCTTGAGCGCGCAGTCCGTCGCGCTGTTCAAGTCCGAGCAGCTGGAGGTCATCCGCTTGCGGCTGCCGCTGGGCCGGGCCATGCCCACTCATCAGGTCGCGGGCGAAATCACGGTGCAGTGTCTCGAGGGTGTGCTCGACTTCGAAACGCCCGAGGGCGTGAAACGCTTGCAGGCTGGGCAACTGCTCTTCTTGCGGGGCGGCGTGCCGCACAGCCTGCTGGCTGTGGAAGATGCCAGCGTGCTGCTCACCATCGTTCTCGCCCATTGAAGCCCACCCCAAGGAGGCCCGACCATGAAACGCGACGCCATCAAGAACGCCAGCACAGCCATCGGCCAACAACCCATCACGCTGGACGTGCTGAAAGAGAAGTACTTCAAGGACGGCGAGACCAGCGAGCAGGACATCTACCGCCGCGTAGCGCGTGCGCTGGCCTCGGTGGAGCAGGAGGCCGACCGCGCGCTGTGGGAGCAGCGCTTCTTCGACAACCTCCAACTGGGCGCCATTGGCGCGGGCCGGATCATGAGCGCGGCCGGCACCGCCATCCAGGCCACGCTGATCAACTGCTTTGTACAGCCGGTGGGCGACTGCATCCAGGGCCTGGACGACGGCGGTTACCCCGGCATCTACGAAGCCCTGCGCGAAGCCGCCGAGACCATGCGCCGCGGCGGCGGCGTGGGCTACGACTTCTCGCGCATCCGCCCGCGCGGCGCCGAGGTGAAGACCATGGCGTCACTCGCCTCGGGCCCGTGCAGCTACATCAATGTGTTCGACCAGTCGTGCGCCACGGTGGAGAGCGCGGGCGCGCGGCGCGGCGCGCAGATGGGCGTGCTGCGCATCGACCACCCCGATGTGCTGGAGTTCATCACCGCCAAGCGCACGCCCGGGCGCTGGAACAACTTCAACGTGTCGGTGGGCGTGAGCGACGCCTTCATGCGCGCCCTGGCCGACGACCAGCCCTGGGAGCTGGTGCACCGCGCCCGCCCCGGCGCGGCCCTGATGGCCGAGGGCGCGCACCAGCGCGCCGACGGCCTGTGGGTCTACCGCAGCCTGAGTGCGCGCGAGCTGTGGGACACGGTGATGCGCTCCACCTACGATTTCGCCGAACCCGGCATCCTCTTCCTCGACCACATCCAGCAGGACAACAACCTGCGCTACTGCGAGTCGATCGAGGCGACGAACCCATGCGGTGAGCAGCCACTTCCGCCCTACGGCTGCTGCGACCTCGGCCCGGTGATCCTGCCGCGCTTTGTGCGCCACCCCTTCGGCTTCGGGGGCTTGCCCAGTTTCGACTTCGAGGCCTTCGAGGCCGCCGTGGCGCTGCAGGTGCGCGCACTCGACAACGTGCTCGACGTGACCTTCTGGCCGCTGCCGCAGCAGCGCGAGGAGTCGGCAGCCAAGCGGCGCATCGGTGTGGGATTCACCGGCATGGGCAATGCGCTGGCCATGCTGTGCGTGCGCTACGACCGGGCCGAGGGCCGCGCGCTGGCGGCGCAGATCGCCGAGCGCATGCGCGATGCGGCCTATACCGCCTCGGTGGCGCTGGCGCAGGAGAAAGGCGCGTTTCCGAAGTTCGATGCCGACGGCTACCTCGCCGATGGCACCTTCGCCAGCCGCCTGCCCGAGGCCTTGCGCAGCGCCATCCGCACGCACGGTATCCGCAACAGCCACCTGCTCTCCATCGCGCCCACCGGCACCGTCAGCCTGGCCTTTGCCGACAACGCGTCCAACGGCATCGAGCCGCCGTTTTCCTGGATGTACCGGCGCAAGAAGCGCGAGGCCGATGGCAGCACCACCGACTACGCGGTGGAAGACCACGCCTGGCGGCTTTACCGCGAACTCGGTGGCGACATGGCGCAGCTGCCCGAGTATTTTGTGAACGCACTGGAGATGCCGGCGACCGACCACCTGGCCATGATGGAGGCGGTGCAACCCTTCGTGGACACCGCCATTTCCAAGACGGTGAACGTGCCGGCGGATTACCCCTACAACGACTTCAAGGGCCTGTACCAGCAGGCCTGGCGCGCGCAGCTCAAGGGCCTGGCCACCTACCGGCCCAACGCCATCCTGGGCTCGGTGCTCGACACCGGACCCACGCCGGAAACCACGGCGAGCGTGGCCACCGTGGACCCGATGCGCTCGGTGATCGAGAGCCGGCCACCGGGCGCGCTCTCTGCCGTGGCCGACAAGATCGAGTACTGGACGCAGGAGGGCCACCAGACCCTGTACCTGCTGGTGTCGTTCCTGCCGGTACCCACGGCCGACGGCGCGGGCACGGTGGAGCGCGCGATCGAATTCTTCATGCCGGTGGGGCAGAGCGGCGAGTCGCAGCAGTGGGTGTCGTCCAGCATGCGCCTGCTCTCGCTGGCCGCACGCGGTGGTTTTCTGGAGCGCGCCCTGCGCGACATGCGCAAGGTGGTGTGGGACCGCGGCCCCGTGCGCATGGGCACGCACCAGAAGGCCGACGGCACGCATGTGCCGATGTGGCACGACTCGGTGGTGGCGGCCATCGCCTACGCGGTGCAGACGCTGATTGCGCAGCGCGCGGGCGTCACACCCGCGTCGGGACAGCCATCACAGGTGGTGGTGCAGGCCACACCCGGCATGATGCCCGGCAAGAAGTGCAGTGAATGCGGTGCGCACGCCGTGATCCGCAAGGATGGCTGCGACCACTGCACCCAGTGTGGCCACCTGGGCTCGTGCGGCTGATATCGGAACACCCCCCGCGCGCCTGCCAGCGCTCCCCCCTCGAAGGGGGTCGACACCTTGGGCCGGCGGAGCCGGACCCTCGCTGTCCCTGGGTTGGCGGCATTGCGTTGCAGTGAGGGCTCAGGCCTTCGGGCCCACCGTCAGTTCAACGCTGCCCACACCGTCCACCGAGCCCGTGATGCGGTCGCCCGGCAACACAGCGCCTACGCCTTCGGGTGTGCCGGTGTAGATCAGGTCGCCGGGTTGCAGGTGGTAGAAGAGCGAGAGGTCGGCAATGATTTCGCGGATGTTCCAGATCAGCTTGTCCACGTCGGACTTCTGCTTCACCGCGCCGTTGACGGAGAGCTCGATGTTGCCGCGCTCGATCACCACGCCCGGCATGGGCACGATCTCGCTGCACACCGACGAATGCTCCACGTCTTTGCCCAGGTCCCAGGGGCGGCCCTTGTCGCGCGCCACCAGCTGCAGGTCGCGCCTTGTCATGTCCAGGCCGGCGGCGTAGCCGTAGATGATGGTGTGCGCGTCGTCGGCCTTCACGCGAAAGCCCGGCTTGCCGATGGCCAGCACGAGTTCCATCTCGAAGTGGTAGTTGGCCGTCTCGCTCGGGTAGGGCGTGGTCGTGCCCGAGAGCGCGAGCGTCTGCGGCGCTTTGGTGAAGTAGAACGGCCGCTCGACCGACTTGTCCACCGGTTTGCCCATTTCCACCGCGTGTGCGTGGTAGTTGCGACCGACGAAGAACAGGCGGTTGACGGGGAACAGCTCGGCGTGGCCGCGCACGGGCACCGCAGCGACAGGGGGTGGGGGGAAGAGGTAGGTGGTCATGGTGAAGCTCAAGGCATGGAAGGTTGGTTGTCGGGGCGCACTTCGTACACGCCGAGCTTGCGGTGCAGCGGCGATTCGTCGGCGATGAAGAGGAAGGCCGGTGCACTGGCCGAGGCGTTGGTGAGCGTGGTGGCGGTGTAGCCGGGGATGCAGCAGGTGTCGGCTTCCACGAGGTCGAAGGCCTTCGCCTCGGTCGCCACGCGCGCCGCGCCTTCGATCACGTGGTAGACCACGGCCGGCGAACGCGCGGGCAGCTTCAGTGTCTGCCCCGGGCGCAGCATGAGGGCGTGAAAGCCGAGGATGTTCTCCACGTCTTCGCCGGTCTCGGGGTTCACGTAGGTCACCTGCACCGCGTCCACGTCGGGCCGGTCGGCCGCGAGTGACTCCAGCGCAGCCTTGGCGTCGGCCCAGGGGTAACGCAGCATGGGGTAACGCTTGCCGCTGCGGCCGAACACGGGCGTGGGCACCACGCCGGCGCGGGCATAGGCGCGGTCGCCCTGCCCCGGTTTCGTTTCTTGTCGGGCGCCGTTGAGGTGGTAGCTCACTTCCAGGTAGAAGGCAAGCGGCAGGTCGAGCACGTCGAGCCAGATCACCGGCTCGGTGCCGTCGTGGCCATGCTCGTGCCACAGGCCGGTGGGTGTGAGGATCAGGTCGCCCCGGCTCATGGGGCAGCGTTCGCCGTCCACCGTGGTCCAGGCGCCCTCGCCCTCCACCACCATGCGCACCGCGTTGGGCGTGTGGCGGTGGCTGGGCGCCCATTCGCCCGGCATGAGCAACTGCATGCCCAGGTACATGGCCGCGCTGGCCTGCATCTTCTCCAGCGTGTGGCCCGGGTTGGCCAGCACCAGCACGCGGCGCTCGGCCTTCTCGATGGGCGTGAGCTCACCGGCTTTCAGCAGCAGCGGCTTGATGGTTTTGTAGGGCCAATGCGTGGCCTGTGTCTGGCGCGTGGGGATGGTGGGCGGCAGCACGCCGCGCAGGCTGGGCCACAGCGGCACGAGGTTGAGCGCGCGCAGCTCGGCCACGTAGTCGGCGGGCAGGTCTTCGAGTCGTCCGAGGTCGTTCATGGTGTCTCCGTGTGTTCAGTGCGAAGCAAGGCAGTTCTCGACATTCCAGCCATACAGCCATTCCATGGCGTCGTAAAAACGTTCGGGGGAACGCCCGCGCCAGAGGTCGTTGCGCACCAGCCGCTCCACACCCTTGGCGTGGTAGATGCGGCCCATCTCGCGCGAGCTCAGCACGATGCGCGCGGTGCGCGCGACGCGCGAGCGCTGGTAGAGGTCGAAGGCCTTCTCGAAGTCGTTCTTGTGAACACGCAGTGCTTCGCCGAGCGTCACCGCGTCCTCGATGGCCATGCACGCGCCCTGCGCCATGTACTGCGTGGTGGGGTGGGCCGCATCGCCCAGCAGCGTGACGCGGCCGAAACTCCACTGGCCGATGGGTTCGCGGTCGGCCGTGGCCCAGCGCTTCCAGCTCTTGGGCAGGTCGATCAGCTGGCGCGCCTTGGGGCACAGCCCTTGAAAGTAGCTCTGCACCTCGGCCTGGCTGCCTTCGGTGACGCCCCACTCTTCGGTGTCGCGGCTGTGGAAGGTCACGACCACGTTGTATTGCTCGCCGCCGCGCAGCGGGTAGTGCACCAGGTGGCAGTTGGGCCCAACCCAGATGCTGGCCGCGTTCCAGCGCAGGTCTTCGGGGAAGTCGGCCTTGTCGACCACCGCGCGGTAGACCACATGGCCGGTCACGCGCGCCTCGTCGCCCACGAACTGCTGGCGCACCACCGACTTCACGCCGTCGGCACCGATGAGCGCCAGACCTTGGTGGGCCTTGCCGTGCTGGTCGTACACGTTCACGCCACTCGCATCTTGTTCGATACGAACTACGCGGGTGGACGTGACAAATTCGATCTGCCCGCTGGCCTGCACACCCTCCAGCAAAGACATGTGCGCATCGGCGCGGTGGATCACCGCATAAGGATTGCCGAAGCGCTGACGAAAGGCCTCGCCGGTGGGGATCTTGCCGACCTGGTATTCGTCGATGGCGTCGTGCATCACCATGAACTCGGTGTACACCGCGCGCTTGCGCGCCTGCTCTCCCACACCCAGCGCATCAAAGGCGTGAAACGCGTTGGGCCCGAGCTGCATGCCGGCGCCGATCTCGCCCAGCTCGGCGGCCTGCTCCAGCACCTTCACACGAAAGCCCTGGCGCACCAGGGCGAGGGCGGCCGCCAGGCCGCCGATGCCGCCGCCGGCGACCAGCACGGGCAGATTTGAAGGGGGTGCGCTCATGGTTGTTTCCCGAGATTGCGATGCATGCTGATGATAAGTATACTTAGTTTAATCCCGGTGCTAGGATTCCTGCAACCCCTGGCTACCGCCGACCGCCCACGGCCACTCCCGATCGCCCCCCATGAAACGCAGCCCACCCGCCGTCGACATCGACCACCAACCCGGCCACTACATCCGCCGGTTGCACCAGATCTCGGTGGGCATCTTTCTGCAGGAGCTGGGCGAAATCGGCATCACACCGGTGCAATACGCCGCCCTGCAGACCGTGGCCAACCATCCCGGCATCGACCAGCGCACGCTGGCGCGCACCATTGCCCTCGACGCTTCCACCACCGGCGGCGTGGTCGACCGGCTCGAATCCCGGGGCTGGCTGGAGCGCAAGACCGCACCCGAAGACCGCCGCGCCCGCCAGCTGGAACTCACCGACGCCGGCGTGCAACTGCTGGGCGAGGCCGTGCCCGCCATGCTGGGCGCGCAAGACCTGATCCTGGGGCCGCTCAATGAGCGCCAACGCGCCCAGTTCATGAAGCTGCTGCGACTGCTGGTGGACACCAACAACGAACACAGCCGGGCCCCGAGCGAAACGATGAAGTGAGCCCGGCCCCTTGGCCGCGCGCGGAGCCGTGGCTATGATCCTGAGGGATCCCAGCCAGCCACCCCGCCATGCATTCCGCCGCCGCGCAGACCCTGCTGTCACCCGACCACCTGGCCATGATGGACGGAGGCGTGTCGGTGATTGTCAGCAGCTGCGGCGCCGACCTCACACCCAGCGTGATGCGGGCGGTGGGCAGCCACATCGGCGATGGCGGGCGCCACATCACCGTCTTTGTCTGCCGCAGCCAGTCGACCCAACTGTTGCGGGACGTGGCGCGCAGCGCGCGGCTGGCCGCCGTGTTCAGCCAGCCCAGCACGCACCGCACGGTGCAGCTCAAGACGCGCGCAGCCCGCCTGCGCGAAGCCACTGAAGAGGACGTGCCCGCGCTGCACCGCTACCTGCGCGGCATGGAGGGCGAACTCACCCGCATCGGTTTTGGCGCGGTGTACGCCCGCGCCATGCTGGCGCACCGGCTCGACGACGTGGTGGCGATCGAGTTCGAGCCCGAGCTGGCCTTTGACCAGACCCCCGGCCCCAAAGCGGGCCAGCCGATCCAGGGTGCCGCATGACGGCCGCGCTGCCCCTGCCCGTGGTGGACCTGGGCGAGGTGCGGCCCTGCCTGGAAGGCGCCATTCCGGCCATCATGGCCACCTGTGCCGCCGACGGCACCCCCAACGTGGCCTACATCTCGCAGGTGTATTACGTGGACGAGGGCCACGTGGCGCTGTCGTTCCAGTTCTTCAACAAGACGCGCCAGAACCTGCTGGCCAACCCGCGCTCCACGCTGCTGGTGCTCAACCCGCTGAACGCGGTGTTCTACCGGCTGCACCTGCGCTACCTGCGCACCGAAGAGAGTGGCCCGGTGTTCGAGAGCATGAAGGCGCAGCTGGCCGGCATCGCCTCGCACACCGGCATGGCCGATGTGTTCCGCTTGCGAGGGTCGGACATCCACGAGGTGATCGAGGTCGAGCGCCTGTCGCAGGAGCCCTTGCCTGAGACCCTCCCGGCGCCGCCGCCCCGGCCCAACCATCTCGCCGTGATGCGCCGTGGCAGTGCGCGCCTGTCGGCCGCGCGCAGCCTGGGTGAGGCGCTCGACGCCACGCTGGACACGCTGGTGCAGGATCTCGCCGTGCGCCACGCCATGGTGTTGATCCTGGACACCACAACGCAGCGCCTCTACACCGTGGCCAGCCGTGGCTACGAGACCTCGGGCGTGGGCTCCGAGGTCGCGCTGGGCGACGGCGTGATCGGCGTGGCCGCCCGCGAATGCACGCCAGTGCGCATCATGCACATGACCAGCGCCTACCTCTACAGCCGCGCCATGCGCAACAGCCTGGGCGACGCGCAGCCACAGAACACCGACATCCCCTACCCTGGCCTTCCCGAGCCCCACAGCCAGCTGGCGGTGCCGTTGCGGTCGGCCGGGCGGGTGGTGGGTGTGCTGTTTGTCGAGAGTCCGTTGGACATGCAGTTCAGCTTCGAGGACGAAGACCTGCTGGTGGCGCTCGGTGGTCAGCTGGGCGCGGCCATCGACCTGATGCACGAAGCCGAGGCGCCATGCACCGAGGCAGTGCCCGACGCCGCGGTGGCCAGCGAGCCAGGGGTGCTGCCGGGCCCGGCGCTGCACGTGCGCCACTACCGCAGCAACGACAGTGTGTTCATCAACAACGCTTACCTGATCAAGGGCGTGGCGGGCGCCATCCTGTGGAAGCTGCTGCGCGATGGACAGCTCGGCCGTCGCGATTTCACCAACCGCGAACTGCGGCTGGACGCATCGCTGCGCCTGCCCGACGTGGCCGACAACCTCGAAGCCCGGCTGCTGTTGCTGCACCGCCGGCTGGCGGAGCAGTGCCCGCAGTTGCGCATCCAGAAGACCGGGCGCGGCTGTTTCCGTTTCGAAGCCTGCGGCCCGGTCGAGCTGGAAGACGTGGCGACTTAGACAGCGACCAGACCGGGCACCGGCGGCAGGCCCAGGCCGCGCGCCAACTTGGCCCAGTCGCGCTGGCTGAGCAGCCCCTGGGTTCCGGTCAGCATGCCCTCGAAAACGGGCGCTGGCGCCCCGGCGCGCATGCCCTGCATCACGGCCAGGCGCTCGGGGGCGCTCAGCTGCGGCAGCATCCAGCGCATCACCAGCATCATCTCGGCCTGCGGGATGGTGGCCAACAAGGCATCGTGTATGCCGATCAGTTCGGCGTCGCTGCAAGCCGCCCAGAGCGCGCTGTTGTGCACCGTCTCTTCGGTGTGCATGTGCTGGAAGTTGTCGGCCACGAACAGCGCCAGCGCCAGGTAAAGCGCCTGCAGCGCGGGCTCGCGTTCGCTGGCTTCGGTCTTCAGCAGGGACCGGGCGGCGTCGCGCAGGTGGGCAATGTGGTGCAGGTGGCTTGAGTGGTCTTGCGCGACAGGCCCACAGACGCCAGGGCAGCGCGCTTCGAGCGCAGGGTGCACGAAGTTGTTCTCGTGCGCGACGTGGCTGGCACACAGGTCCATGAGTTCACCCACCCGGGTCGCGGCGTGGTTCACGTCCGCAGCGTCGCCGGGGTCGGCACGGCCCACGGTCAGCAGGGTGTCGGTCATGAAGGCGCGCAGCGCCTTGTGGATGCCGGCGTACAGGTTGAACCGGCCCTGGCCGGTGCGGGTGGCGGCGGCCACGTGGGCCAGTTCGAGTGCGTGGGAATGCATGGTGGTTCCTTTGGCGGGCGGTGCCCGGCTTGTCTCGGGATGACCGCAACACCCCATGTGCTGCGAATCATGGAAGGCAAGTTTAGAAATCCACCACGGTACGCGCTGCTAAATAGCGCTTAAAGGAACCGTAAAAAAACCTTAAGCGAAGCCAGCGGCGGCGGGCTCAGTCAATCCCGCGCACGCGACCGCGCAACTGTTTGACGGTTGAGCGCGTGGCCTTGCCTTCGAGCCGGCGTTGCTTCGAGCCGAAGGTGGGCTTGGTGGGCTTGCGTGCCTTGGGCAGGGTGGCCACGCTGTCGACCAGCGACTGCAGGCGCTCCAGTGCCTCGGCCTTGTTCTGCTCCAGGCTGCGGCTGGTCTGCGCCTTGATGACGATCACGCCTTCGGTGGTGATGCGGTGGTCGCTGAGCGCGAGCAGGCGTTCCTTGATGGCCTCGGGAAGCGATGAAGCGTGCACGGCAAAGCGCAGGTGCACCGCGTTGGACACCTTGTTCACGTTCTGCCCGCCCGCGCCCTGGGCGCGGATGGCGGTGAACTCGACCTCGTTGGAATGCACGCGCGGAAACATGGCACGAGTTTGCCACGCAGCCCCTGACCGTCAGTAGCGCTCCTTCACGCCGGTGACCATGGCCTTGACGAGCCGCGTGCGCTCGATGCGGCCCATCATGATGGTGGCTCCCGCGTGCAACCCCACCATGGGCAGCAGCCATTCGCCCAGGCCTTCGTGCAGGTCCATCAGCCACTCGACGCCCCAGAACGCGTCGAGCGTCTGCATCCAGCCGGTGAGGCCGAGCGAGAGCACCATGGCCAGCAGCGCGAACACCATCAAGGCGCCCAGCGGGTTGTGGCCCCAGTGGTGTTCGCTGCTGCCACCGAGCAACGCGCGCACGTGGTTGACCACGCGGCTCGGCGTCGGGAAGAAGTCGGCAAAGCGCGCGTATCGCGGGCCAATGAAGCCCCACAACACCCGCACGCCCACCAGCGCGGCGGCTGCATAGCCCAGCCACTGGTGCAGGTCTTCACCGTCGTCCACCACAAAGAGGTTGAGCAGCACGCAGGCCACCAGCGACCAGTGGAAGACGCGAACCAGCGGGTCCCAGACCCGCTTGGACGCGACGGTGGTCACTTCTGCTCGACGGGCTTGCCGCTCACTGGGTCAAAGTAGATCTCGACCTTCTTGCCGGCCTTGTCGGTGCCATAGATCTCGTAGCACTGGCCCTTGCTCACCTTGAAGGTCTTGATCTGGTAGCCCTGGGCTTCCACATCCTTCTTGAACGCTGCTTCGGGCATCCATTTTTCCTTGGGTGCGTTGCAGGCAGGACCGGCCACAGCGGCACCGGCCACGGCGAGAAGAAGCGCGGAGAGAACAACAGATTTCATGATTCGTTTCCTTGTGCATGGATGCCAGCGGTTGCTGGTGAATGCATTGAAAGCGGCGAACTTGAAGTGGGCCTTAAACCGCTTTGTGACGGATGTCAGCAGCGGTAACGCGAGCGTTCACGACGCGGGCAATGCCTTGCCGCCGTCGTCGCTCTCATCCTTGAGCGCCACGCCGCTGAGTTGCAGCGCCCGTGCGCGAGACAGCATCGTGTGCAGGCGCGCAGCCGCCTGCCCGTGCGGCAGGCCCGCGTCGCGCACGTTGGAGATGCAGTTGCGGTCGGCATCGCTGAGCCCCACGCGCGGGGCCCAGGTGAAGTAGATGCCCAGGCTGTCGGGCGAGCTGAGACCCGGACGTTCACCGATCAAGACCACCACGGTGCGGGCCTGCAACGACTCGCCGATCTCGTCGCCGATGGCCACGCGGCCTTGCTCCACCAGCGCCACGGGGGCCAGCGTCCAGCGCTGCGGATCGGCCCGCAGCCGCTGCACCAGATGCTGCAGCAAGGGCGCGGCCTGCTGCATGGCCGCGCGGGCCGACAGGCCATCGGCGATCACGAAGGCCAGGTCACTCGGTGCTTCAGCGGTGTGGGTTTGTCGCCAGCCCTGCAGCGCCTCCACCGAGGCCGCATCGAGACGCCGCCCCAGGTCGGGCCGTTGCAGGTAGGTGGTGCGGTCGGGCGCCGCGCTGTGCAAGCGCAGCGTCTGCAGCCCGAGCGCTTGCAGGGGCTCCTCCAGACTGCCCGGGTCAAAAGCCAGGTGCACGGCATCGCGCGCTTGCGCATGCGCCAGCTGGAAGGCCAGGTGCGCAGCGGTGGGCTGGCTGCTGCCGGCGCGGCCCAGCGCAATGCGCGCGTCGGTGAAGCGCTGCAGGCCGCTCCACGCGGCGGGGATCACGTGGGACGAAGGCGGCTTGTTCAAGAGGCTTCCAGGCGGGCGATGGCGGGCGCAAATGCGGCGGGCAGGGCCGGCGCGAGACGCAGGCCCGATCCGGGCTCCGTCACGCCCATGCGCTGCAGCCATGCGTCGAACTCGGGCGCAGGCTTGAGGCCCAGCAGTTGCCGCATGGCCAGCGCGTCGTGGAACGAGGTGCTCTGGTAGTTCAGCATGATGTCATCCGCGCCCGGCACGCCCATGATGAAGTTGACGCCCGCCGTGCACAGCAGGGTGAGCAGCGCGTCCATGTCGTCGGCGTCGGCCTCGGCGTGGTTGGTGAAGCACACGTCGCAGCCCATGGGCAGCCCCAGCAGCTTGCCGCAGAAGTGGTCTTCGAGCCCTGCGCGCAGGATCTGTTTGCCGTTGTAGAGGTACTCCGGTCCGATGAACCCGACCACGGTGTTCACCAGCAACGGTTTGAAATGCCGCGCCACCGCGTAGGCGCGCGCCTCGATGGTCTGCTGGTCGCAGCCGTGGTGCGCACCGGCCGACAGCGCACTGCCCTGGCCGGTCTCGAAATACATCACGTGGTCGCCGCGCATGCCGTCGGCAAACAGCGCGCCACGTTGCAGCGCGAGGGCCGCTTCGCGGGCCTCGGCCAGCAGCGCGAGATCGATGCCGAAGCTGCGGTTGGTGGCCTCGGTGCCGCCGATGGACTGGAACACCAGATCGACCGGCGCGCCGCGCTCGATGGCCTGCAGCGTGTTGGTGACGTGGGTGAGCACACAGCTCTGCGTGGGCATGGCGTAGCGCTGGATCAGCTCGTCCAGCATGGTCAGCAGGCGCACCACCTGCGGCACGTTGTCGGTGGCGGGGTTGATGCCGATCACCGCATCGCCACTGCCGTGCAGCAAGCCGTCGAGCAGGCTGGCGGCGATCCCGGCGAGGTCGTCGGTGGGGTGGTTGGGCTGCAGCCGCGTGGCCAGCCGACCGGGCAGGCCCAGCGTGCCGCGAAAGCGCGTGACGACGCTGCACTTGCGTGCAATCAACGCCAGGTCCTGCACGCGGCAGAGCTTGCTCACCGCAGCCACCATCTCGGGGGTCAGGCCGGGCGCCAGTGCCGTGAGTGCGGCGGTGTCGGCGGCGTCACCGAGCAGCCAGTTGCGGAAATCGCCCACCGTGAGATGCGCCACCGGCGCGAAGGCCTTCGCATCGAAGGTGTCGACGATCAGGCGCGTGACTTCATCGTCCTCGTACGGAACCACCGCCTCGTTCAGGAAGTGCGACAGCGGCAGATCGGCCAGCGCCATCTGCGCCGCCACGCGTTCCTGGCTGCTGGCCGCCGCCACACCAGCGAGTTGATCGCCCGAGCGCAGCGGCGAGGCGCGCGCCATGAGCGTGCGCAGGTCGTCGAACCGGTAGGTGTGTGCGCCGACGCTGTGGTGAAAGCCCATGACCCGATGCTAGGTGCGTTCGGGTGTCTTGCGCCACAACAGCATCAGCGCCAGCAGGGCCGAAGCGATCATGAGGAAGAGGCTGATGGCGTTGAGCACCGGCGTGGCGCCTTCGCGCATGCGGCTATACATCAACACGGTGAGTGGCGAGTCCGAGCCCACCAGCATGAGCGTGGTGTTGAAGTTTTCGAACGACATGAGGAAGGCCATGGCGGCCGCGCCGATCATGCTGGGGCGCAGATAGGGCAGCGTGATGGTCCACAGGACCGCCGCACGGCTGGCGCCGAGGTTGTAGGCGGCGTCTTCGAGCGTGCGGTCGAAGCGGCGCAGGCTGGCCGAGATGGTGAGCGTGGCGATGGTGACGATGTAGCAAAACTGGCCCAGGATCACCAGTGGCAAACCCGGGCGCAGAAAGTCCAGCTCCAGACCCCAGGTCTCGTCAGCGAAGTTGGCGATGCGGCTGGCGAACGCGAGGATGGAGATGCCCAGAATCACGCCCGGGATCACCAGCGGCAGCATGCTCAGCAAGGCGATGGCGTTCTTGCCGGGAAAGTCGAACCGCTCCAGCAGGAAGGCGTTGCAGGTGCCCACGCCGACCGACAACACCGTGACCCAGGTGGCCACCCACGCGCTGGTGCCCAGGCTCTGGATCAGCTCGGCGTCGAACAGCAGGCCGGTCCGGGTGTCGTTGCGGGCCACGAACCAGTCCAGCGTGAATCCCATCCAGGGTGGTGTGGGGTAAGGCGCGTCGTTGAACGCGAAGATCGCCACCACGGCCAGCGGCACGAACAGGAACACGAAAAACACGAACACGAAGGCGTTGAGGCCCAGGCGCTGTGGGAGGGAGCGGGGCAGGCTGGGGATCATGGCCGCGATTTCATGTCTTCATCACCGCGCCGAAGCGCTGGCCGGTGAGTCTCAAGCCCGCCCACACCAGCACGGTGGACAGGAACAACAGCAGGAAACCGAAAGCCGCGCCCTGGTTCCAGTTGAAGCGGGTGATGAACTGCGTGTAGATCTGCTCGGTGAACCACAGCGAGTTCTTGCCGCCCAGCAGCGTGGGCGTGAGGTAGTTGCCCAGGCACAGCATGAAGACCACGATGCAGCCCGCTGCGATGCCGGGCGCGGCGTGCGGAATGACGATGCGGCGCACGATGTTGGCGGTACTGCCGCCGAGGTCGTAGGCGGCTTCGATCAGGCTGTCGTCCAGGCTCTCCAGGCTGTTGACCAGCGGGATCACCATGAACAGCAGCGAGGCGTACACCAGGCCCACCAAAATGGTGGTGTCGCGGTAGAGCAGCTCCACCGGCGCGCTGGCCAGGCCCAGGTTCTGCAACAGGCTGGACACCACGCCGGTCTCGCGCAGCAGGATCAACCAGCCCAGTGTGCGCACCATCTCGCTGACCCAGAACGGCAGCAGGCACAGCACCAGCAGCACGGTCTTGGCGCGACCGCGCGCCACCTTGGCGATGTACCAGGCGGCCGGAAACGCCAGCAGCAGCGTGAGCACGGTGGCCAGTACCGAGAGCGTGGCGGTGCGCACGAAGGTGTTCCAGTAGAGCGGCTCGTCCACAAAGGTGCGGTACTGGTCGAGACTGGCTGCGTACTCGCCCGGCCCGGTGCGCGCCTGCAACGAGAGCACCAGCAGCTCCACGTGCGGCAGCACCACCAGACCCAGCAGCCACAGCAAGGCGGGCGCGAGCAGCACCCCGAGAAAGAAGCGGCGGTGGGTGCTCTGGCTCATCGGGTCGTCAAGCCGCGAAGCACCAGGCCTGCGCGCTCTGGTAGGCGAAGTGCACCGTTTCGCCCGGCTTCAGGTCGGCCAGGCGTCCGGTGAGCGGCAAGGCAATGTGCAGCTGGGTGTGGCTGCGCGTCTCGCGCACCTGCACGGTGGAGTTGCCGCCATCGAACAGCACGCTGTCGACCACCGCGCTCCAGGCCGGGTCGCCGGCGGGCAGTTCGCGCGGGCTGCGCCCGATCTCGATGGCCTCGGGGCGCACGAAAACCGTGGCGGTCTGGCCCACCGCGAGGGTGCCGACCGCCTGCGCCCACTAGGCCATGCCGCTGCCGGTACGCAGCTGCACCTGCGCGCCATGGAGTTGCTCCACCTGGCCCTCGAAGCGGTTGTTGTTGCCCACGAAGCCAGCCACGAATGACGTGGCGGGTTGGTAGTAGAGCTGCTGCGGACTGCCGACCTGTTCAAACCGGCCTTGGTTCATGACGGCGACCTGGTCCGACATCACCAGCGCCTCCGACTGGTCGTGCGTGATGTACACAAACGTGGTGCCGATCTCGGCCTGCAGCTGCTTGAGCTCCACCTTCATGTGCTCGCGCAGTTTCAAATCGAGCGCGCCCAGCGGTTCGTCGAGCAGCAGCAGGGTGGGCTCCAGCACCAGCGAGCGTGCAATTGCCACGCGCTGCTTCTGCCCGCCCGAGAGCTGGTCGATGCGTTTGTCCGCGCTGCCGGGCAGGCCCACGCGCTGCAGCATGTCGGTGACCTTGGCCTGGATCGCCGAGCTTTTCAGACGCCGACGCTGCAGACCGTAGGCGATGTTCTCACCCACGCTCATCATGGGGAACAGCGCCAGGTGCTGGAACACCATGTTCACCGGTCGCTTGTTCGGCAGCACGCCGAGCATGGACGCGCCCTTGATGCGCAGGTCACCGCGATCGGGCGCGATGAAGCCCGCGATCATGCGCAGCAGCGTGGTCTTGCCGCAGCCCGACGGGCCGAGGATGGAGAAGAACGAGCCCCGCCCGACGTTGAAGCTGAGGTCCTGCACCGCCGCAAACGCCCCGTAGCGTTTGTCGACGGTGAGCACCTCCAGATCGTTGTCGCCGGTGAACGCGGCGCCGGGGATCGGCACCGCTTATTTGGCGGCTTTGACGCGGTCGAGCACGCGGCCTTCGATGTCTTCAATGCCGGCCGGCACCGGGGGGTACCACTTGATGTTCTTCAAGGCGGCCTCGGGGAAGCTGTCCGCGAACTGCTTCTTGAGGGTGGCGTCGGCCAGCTGATCGGCGCCCTTGCTGGCGGTGAAGTTGCCGGCGGCACCAGCCACCTTGGCGGCGATCTCGGGGCGCATGTTGAAGTTGATCCAGGCGTAGGCGGCCTCGTCGTTGCGGCCCTTGGCCGGCAGTGCGAAGGTGTCGACCCAGCCCAGCGCGCCCGACTTCGGCGCGACGAACTTGATGTCCGGGTTTGCCTTGTTGAGTTCCCAGCCACCGGTGTCCCACATCATGGCGGTGGTGAGTTCGCCCGAGCGGATGCCGGCGAGCAGCTGGTCCTTGCCGTCCCAGTAGAACTTGACGTTCTTCTTGCACTCGGCCAGCTTCTTGCCCATGTCGTCCATGAGTGCGGTGTAGGCCTTGGGGTTGTTGTAGAGCGCAAACGGGTCCTTGCCCGATGCAAAGGCCATGGCGATCAGCGTCGGGCGCTTCAGGCGCATGCTGACCTTGCCGGCGTTCTCGGCCGCACACAGGTCGGCGTAGTCGGTGGCTTTGGAGGTCTTGGTGTTGACCACCAGACCGTCGGTGCCCCAGATGTGCGGTACGCCATAAACGGCGCCGCCAACCGTGGTGTTTTTCTTGGTCGCGTCCAGCATGGACGGGATGAACAGTTCGGACTTGATCTTGCTCAGGTCCATGGCCTTGTAGATCTTGAACTCGGTCTGCGGGCCGGCGATGCGGTCCTGGCTGGGCTGCACCAGGTCGAAGCCCGCGCCGGCCGTGGCGCGCAGCTTGGAGATCATCTCTTCGTTGTTGGAAAGCGTGACCTCGACCTTGATGCCGGTCTCCTTGGTGAACTGCTCCACCACTTCCTTGGGCGCGTAGCCGCCCCAGGTGAGCAGTCGCAGGGTCTTGTCTTGGGCGGATACGCCAGTGGTCACACAGAGGACCAGCGTGGCCAGGGCAATGCGGTGGAAGGAACGGTTCATGGAGGACTCACTTTCAAAGGTGACAGGACAGTGAAAACAGCGTGACGACGGGATGGACCGGGGGTGACAGGCGAAAGCGCCACTATCGTCCAACCGCATGGCTTGTCAAGGCGACGGGCGCAAAACAGGCCAGCTTCAGCGTACGTCGAACGCGTGACGGCCCGGTGACAGCCCCGCGACGGGCGGGGCCATGGGGCCGGCTGGGATAATCCCGCCCATGGCAAACAAGCAGCGGGTGGTGGTAGGACTGAGCGGTGGCGTGGACTCCGCGGTGAGTGCGTACCTGCTCAAGCAGCAGGGGTATGAGGTCATCGGCATCTTCATGAAGAACTGGGAGGACGATGACAACAGCGAGTACTGCTCGTCCAACATCGACTTCGTGGACGCCGCCAGCGTGGCCGATGTGCTGGGCATCGAGATCGAACACGTGAATTTCGCTGCCGAGTACAAGGACCGCGTGTTCGCCGAGTTCCTGCGCGAATACCAGGCCGGGCGCACGCCCAACCCCGACATCCTGTGCAACGCCGAGATCAAGTTCAAGGCCTTCCTCGACCACGCCATGCGCCTGGGTGCCGAAAAGATCGCCACCGGCCACTACGCCCGGGTGCGCGAGCGCAATGGAACGTTCGAGCTGCTCAAGGGCAAGGACCCGCTGAAGGACCAAAGCTACTTTCTGCACCGGCTCAATCAGGCCCAGCTGGGCAAGACGCTGTTCCCGGTCGGTGAGTTGCCCAAGACCGAGGTGCGCCGCATTGCGGCCGAAATCAACCTGCCGAACGCGAAGAAGAAAGACAGCACCGGCATCTGTTTCATCGGCGAGCGGCCGTTCCGCGATTTCCTCAACCGCTACATCGCCAAGGAACCCGGCCCGATCAAGGACGAAAAAGGCCGGGTGCTGGGCCAGCACGTGGGGCTGAGCTTCTACACGCTGGGCCAGCGGCAAGGACTCGGGATCGGCGGCGTCAAGGCCAAGGGCGCGCAAAAGGGGGGCAACGACCACGCCCCCTGGTTCGTGGCGCGCAAGGACATGGTCAGCAACACGCTGTGGGTGGTGCAGGGGCATGACCATCCCTGGCTGCTCACACCTCGCCTGAGCGCACAGGACGCGAGCTGGGTGGCGGGCCAAGCGCCGGGCGCCAGCGATGTGGGCGCCAAGACGCGGTACCGGCAGGCCGACGCGCCCTGCGTGCTGCAGCCGCAGGGCGAGAGCCACTTCGACCTGGCGTTTCGCGAACCTCAATGGGCCGTGACACCGGGCCAGAGCGCAGTGATTTACGACGGCGAGGTGTGCCTGGGCGGCGGCGTGATCACCACCGACGCGGCCAGCGCCTGACAGCCGTCAGGGCGCTTTCGACGGCGCGTTCAGCCGCGCATGGATGCGCCGCGTGGCGCGCCACACGGCCCACAACACCAGCGGCACCATGGCGCCCGCCGCCATCTCCGGCTGGATCGGCAGGCCGGCGGCCTTGGCACCCTTGGCAAAGTACAGCAACAGGCTGATCACGTAGTACGAGATGGCCGCGATCGACAGGCCTTCCACCGTGGCCTGCAGTTGCAGCTGCAGTTCCTGCCCGCGCGTGAGCTTGGCCAGCAGTTCCTGGTTCTGGGCCTCGGTCACGATGTCGACCCGCGTGCGCAGCAACGCGCTGGTGCGCGAGACGCGTTCGGACAACGAGGTCAGGCGCTGCGCGCTGGCCGCCACCGTGGCCATGGCCGGCGAGAGCCTGCGCTGCATGAACTCGCCGATGGTCTGCGTGCCCGGGATCGGTTTCTCGCGCAGCTCGGCAATGCGCTGCGTGACCACCGCGTCGTAGGCCCGCGTGGCGGCAAAACGGTAGGTGTTTTCGGCCGTGGCGCGCTCCACCCGCGCCGCCAGCGAGACCAACTGGTCCAACAACTCCTGCTCGGAGGTGGACTTGCTCTCCAGCTGGGCGGTGATGGCGGCGAGCTGCGCTTCTGCGGCACTCAGCGTGGGACTCAGGGTCTTGGCCACCGGCAGGCCGCGCAGCGCCATGAGTCGGTAGGTCTCGATTTCCAGCAGGCGCTGCGAGATGCGCCCGGCGCGTGTGTCGGTGGTGCCGGGCGGCGTGAGCACCAACATGCGCTCGAAGCCGGAAGGATGCAGTCGGAAATCGGTCAACGCCCACGAGTGCCCGCCACCGATCTGCGAGGCCACCACGGTGCGCCCACCAAACCACTGCTGCGCGGGGCCCATGAGCCTGGCCTGCGCGTCAGGGGTATGGTCGGGCAGCTCGCATTGCAGCATCACGAGCTTGATGGCGGCCACGGTGCGCCCGGGGATGCCGCGCAGCCAGCCTGCGGGCGTGACCAGCTTGTCCAGCAGCACCGGATCGATGGCGCCGAGCCCGGCACCCTCAGGCAGGTGCTGCACGATGGAGTAACGGGTGAATTCGGTGTGCCGCTCCCATTTCAGGGTGTGTTCGTTCAACCGAAGGCGCAGGAAGTTGCCGCCCAGCTGGTCCAGCGTCAGGTCATCCTGACCGGGCAGCTGCTTCAGATGGGCCCATTCCTGCTCGCGGGTCACGCCCTCGTTGAGCACGGCCACGAACACAACCAGGGCGGGCAGGTGAATGCGGGCGGACGGCCGCGCATGCACTTCGTTGTGCAGCTCCTCGCGCAGCGCATCGTCAGGAGGCAATGCGCCGTGCGAAGAAAGTTCGCTGTCCGCAGGCAGAGGCAAGGTCATGGGCACTGGGCAGAAAGTTGAAGCCATTCAACTGTATGCCAAAGCGCGCGCCTGGCGCGCCCGTGTGGGCTCAGGTCTTGCCGAAAACACGCTTGAGCCAGGCCACGCCCGACAGGGCTGGCCGCTCGCGACCGGACACCGCCAACAGCTCGGCCTCTCCAGACTCCATCAGGACCATGGCATCGGTTTCCACGCCGTCCAGGGGGTCGTTGCAGGTGCGTGCGAAAGCTGCCATGCGGGAAATCTCCACCGCATGGCGTGCGATGCAGGCGGGTTGCGCCATCAGTTCGCGGTGCTTCTTCAATGACGCCCTGATGGTCCGGTTCACGTAGGCCGGCCCCGCCGGCTTGGCAATGAAGCGGAAGATCTGCCCTTCGTTGATCAGGCGGCTGATGGTGGTGCTGTCGCGCTCGGCGGTGTAGATCACGGCCACGATGTTGGGGCTGCTGCGTTTGACGGCCCTGATCAGGTCCAGGGTGGCATTGCTGCCCGCGCAGATGTCGGCCACGAGCACCGACACCTTGTGCCGGTGCAGAAGGCTCACGGCTTCGCCGGGACTGCGCGCCCACAACAGCAGCTTGTCTTCGCCCACCACGGCGCGCAGCTGCTGTTCGATGGCCCGATCCTGGTCCATCAGCAGCACCCCTTCGGTGCTGCTCCCATGCAGGGCATCCAGCCCGGTCACCGCCGGAGAGACGTCATTTGTGACGCCGGGCAAGGGCCGCCGCAGGGGCACCTCCCTCGCCACCGACGCCGCATAGCTCACCGTTTCGACAAGGTGCTGGTTGTTCCAGGGCTTGTTGATGAAGCGGAACACTTCGCTGGCGTTGACCGATCGAAGCACGTCGGTGTAGTCCGCATAGCCTGTGAGCAGCAGGCGCATGGTGTGGGGTGACATTTCCTTGACCCGCTCGAGGAATTCGGTGCCTTCCATGCCCGGCATGCGCTGGTCGCTGATGACCACGTCGAAGTCGCTGTTGCGGATGAGCTCCAGGCCTTCGCTGGCATCGGTGACCGCTGACACGTCAAAGCGGCTGCGCAGCAGCCAGTTGAGCGAACGCAGGACGCTGGGTTCGTCGTCCACGCACAGGACCCGAGGTTTGATGCGGGCGTTCATTGGCTGGCACGGCTCTTCAGCGGAAGATCGATCTGGACGGCCGTCCCCACGCCCGGCTTGGACTCGACAGAAACGTGGCCGCCGCACTCGCAGACGATGTCCCTGACGAAGGAAAGCCCGGGCCCGGAACCCGGGTCCGTGGGGGGCGCGTTGAAGTCCGGGTCGACGATCGGGTGCGGCACCCCGTCTGCAAGCCCGCCGCCCGTGTCCTCAATGCGAACGCGGATGTGTTGCCCACCCGTCGAAGTGGTGACCGTGATCGCGCCCGCACCATCAATGCTCTGTGCGGCGTGCAGGATCAAGCCCAGGAACGCATGGCTGAGTTGGGCGACATCGCACTCGACCGGCGGCAACTCGGGTCCGCTCTCCACCAATTTCACGTTGCTGGGCAAGACGGCCCTTGCAATGCCGACAACACGGTGCAGAACCACCTTCAGACTCACGGCTTCGTCGCCAGGGCGTTCGAGTCGGGTGAAGAGGCGCAGGCTGTTCACCCGCTGCTCCATCTCGTCCAGCGCCATCAGCACATCGGTCAACATGTCCTGCGTGACAAGAATGTCGTCGGGACACCGGTTCAACAGCGAGCGCACCGAATCAGGATCGCCATCCAGTGCCTGCGGCACCGAAGCATCTCCTGCTCCCACGGTGTCAAGCAGGCGCGACGCGGCACGGATGGCGGGCGCCATGTCGTCCAGGGCCTGGATCGACATGAAGACGTTGCTCTTCGTGAAGGCCAGCGGGGTCGCGAGATGGTGCGCCAGACCGGTCAACATCTTGCCCGGAAGTGCCCGTCTTTCTGCCTGAGCGAGACCTTGCCGGCAAGCCTTCAAGGCGTCGGCTTGCCGCTCGATATCCACCTGAGCGCGGTTCAGAACCAAAAAGAACAGCCACAGAAGCAGCGCGAAGTACGCAACCAACGAAGCCTGGACCTTGATTGATGGAATCGTTGCCGATACGCCGCCCTGGAAATGAACGAGGCCCGCCACGAGGCCAACAGTTGCCACCAGGCAGGCAACTGCGAAAAACCTCAGCGGATTGAATTGTGCCGGCATGGTATTGCTGCTGTGGATTTTGCTGTCGAATGAAGATTCTTTTTTTGCGACCAACAATCCATTGGATTGGGTTTTTGACAACCCATCCGGAGCATGTTGATCCGCAATGGACAGATGCTATTGGGCGCACGATTCACGACCAATACTCCGGCAGCAGTATTTTCCAAGTGATTGGCTCCTGACTGGTTGAGAACAATGGATCTCACTTTGCCAAGATCACCCGGATTTGATGGTTGAATTGACCCGTGATAAATCGCACAGATTTCAATTTTTGCTCACGCACGTTACCCTCATCGAATGTCAACTGGGGAATATGGTAATTGGCTCCAATGGAACCATGAATTCCAACAGCATCAATACATAGGATGCTTGAATCAATATAGTGCTGATGCAGTATTGGTTGGATCTGGCTCCCTTTCCAGAATCGCCAGACTCCGCAACCCCATGTCGCGGAATGCCCATCAAGGTGCAATTGCCGCGCCAATGCGTCTCTTCATCGAGGCCCGGGCGCACTCAGGAAGGGACAACCGGGGTCATGACAACTCATTGGCGCGCCGCGCGTGAGGGCTGGTTCATTCGGGCGTTGCTCTGGGCACTCCTGGCCTGCACCGCACCGGCGCAGGCGATCTCGCTGTGCGACGCAGACGCCTGCGACCTCACCACCGCCTTCACTTACCGGGAAGTCGACGGCGACGACCTGTCGGTGCGCGAGCTCCTCTCGGCCGGCGAAGTCCGGCAGTTCAAGCCCCTCCCACACGGCGGCAGCACCCCCAACTTCGGCTATCGACGAACCACCTTGTGGCTCAAGGCCGAGCTGGACATCTCGGCCCAGACGCCCGATGACTGGTTGCTGCAGGTCGCCAACCCCCAGCTCGATCGGATCGAGGTCTTTGTCGTCAACCCGCATGGCCAGCTCCGCCGGGCTGTCGGGGGCGATCACCTGCCGTTCTCGCAGCGTCCCATTCCCCATCGGCACCATGTCTTTCCCTTGTCCTTTTCCCATACCGGGGCTCACACGGTGGTGCTGCGCGTCCAGTCCACCAGTTCGCTCAGGGTTCCCGTTGCGCTCTTGCAGCCGCAGGCGCTGATGCGACAGGACCACCGGACCTATTCGTTGTTGAGCCTGTATTTCGGTCTGATGGCGGGCCTGTTCGCCTACAACCTGCTCCTGTATGCGGCGATACGCGACCCGGTGTACCTGCACTACATCGCTTTCGTGGCTGCCATGGCGGTGTCCCAACTGGCACTCACAGGTTTTGGCGCGCAGTTCATCTGGCCGGAGCACGCGGTTCTGGACCAGTTCATGCCGCCCCTGGGTCAAGCGGCAAGCGCATTCACGGCCATCTTGTTTGCCCGCCGCTTCCTGCACAGCGCCACCGAGCTGCCTCGCCTGGACCGGATCCTGCGCGCGTTGCTCGTCACCTGGGTCGGGTACGTCGGCCTGATGCCCTGGATGGAGTACGGGCTTTCCGTCCAGGTGTTGATCGCCCTGATCCTGTGCACCATCGTTCCACTCGTGCTCGCAGGTCTGGACCGCCTGTGCGCGCGCCGCGTGGGAGCCCGGTATTTCCTGCTGGCCTGGGCGCTGTTGATGGCCGGTGCAGTGACCGAGTCGCTGGTGGTGCTTGGGTGGATCCCGGCGTCCGTGTGGTTGACCCATCCCGTGATGATCGGTTCAGCCTTCGAAATGCTGCTGCTTTCCTTCGCCCTGGCCGATCGCATCAAGGCAGAGCGCCAGGCCAGGGAGCACGCCGTCAGCATGGGGCTGCGTGAACAGGTGAAGAAAGACGAGGCCGAACGGGTCTCGCGCGAGAAATCGCGCTTTCTGGCGGCGGTGAGTCACGACCTGAGGCAACCGCTGTTCGCGCTGAGTCTGGCCGCAGAGAGCCTGCACGCACAAGAGCCGTCGCGGGAAGCGCTGTTCCAACAGATGCAGTCTTCACTGGAGTCGGCCAACGGCCTGCTGGACTCGATCATGACAATGGCTCGCCTGGAGGCGGGATCGCTCAGAGCCAGCCTGTCCAACTTTTCCATCCAGCCCCTGCTCGATCGGATCGACCTCACTTTCGAGACACAGGCCCTCGTCAAGGGCTTGCGGTGGGATGTCACGCCGAGTCTGGCTTGTGTCCACAGTGACCCGGTCCTGCTGGAGCGCATGGTCTGCAACCTCGTGTCCAACGCCGTGAGGTTCACGCGAGCGGGGGGTGTGGTGGTCTCGTCGCGGGTTCGCGGCTCGAACCTGTTGCTTCAGGTGTGGGACACCGGCCCCGGCATCGACCCGGCGCACCACGAATCGATCTTCACCGAGTACTTCCGGGGTGAGCCGGAGACCGAAAGCGACAACGGTGTCGGTCTGGGGCTGTCGATCGTGAAGACCTGCGCCGACCTGCTGGGTGTCCAGGTCTCCATGCGGTCGGCTCCGGGACGCGGTTCCTGCTTCTCGTTGATGGTGCCGCTGGCCTCAGGCCGCGCTGCGGCCGGCGAGCCCTTGTCTGCGCCGCCTCAGGTCTTGGTCGGGGAAAGCCGCACAGAAGCATCGGTCTGAATCAGCCCGAGCGGATACCGCAGTCCGGCAAGGTGGTCCTCCATGCAGCGCAACACCAGCGGACTGCGATGGCGCGAAGCGCTGTTGCGAATCTCGTCGGGCGAAAGCCACAGCGTCCTCACGATACCGGTGTCCAGCTGCAGCCCCGGCACCGCCTCACCCAGCTCACCGCAGAACGCAAATCGCAGGTAGGTGATGTCCTGCGCCTCTGCAGGTGGTTCGCCTTCCCGCTGAAACCGGGCGAGATAGACGCCCACCAGCGCAGTGGGATTGAAACGGTGGGTGGTCTCCTCCAGCGTTTCGCGGACCACGCCTTGCTCAGGACTCTCGCCGGGGTCCAGATGTCCGGCCGGGTTGTTCAGGCGCAGGCCTTCGGGCGTGTGCTCCTCGATCAGCAGGTATTTGCCGTCGCGCTCGATGATGGCGGCCACGGTGACACTGGGTTTCCAACGGATGATCATCCGCCCGATTATCTTCACCCCCGGCGCCCTCGGCCTTGCCCCTGAAAGACAGGGCTGGAGAAGACTTTCAGTTAAGCTCGGCCCTCGAATTCCCAACCCGCGAGCGAGGAGACGTTCATGATGATTGGTGTACCCACTGAAACAACGGTGGGAGAAACGCGGGTGGCCGTCACGCCTGAAACCGCCAAGAAGTACGTGGCACAAGGTCATGCCGTGCGTGTGCAGTCGGGGGCGGGAATGGCCGCCAGCGTGACCGATGCGGCTTACACCGCGGTCGGCGCCGAGATCACCGATACTGCGGGCGCCCTGGGCGCCGACCTCGTGCTCAAGGTGCGCACCCCGTTCGACAACGAGCTGGCCCAGATGAAGCCCGGCGCCACCGTGGTCGGCATGCTCAACCCCTTTGATGCTGAAGGCCTGCAGCGCATGGCGCGTGCCGGCCTCACCGCCTTCGCGCTTGAGGCAGCACCGCGCACCACCCGCGCGCAGAGCATGGACGTGTTGTCCTCGCAGGCCAACATCGCCGGCTACAAGGCCGTGATGCTCGCGGTGCACCACTACCAGCGCTTCTTCCCCATGCTCATGACCGCGGCCGGCACGGTCAAGGCCGCGCGCGTTGTGATTCTGGGTGTGGGCGTGGCCGGTTTGCAGGCCATCGCCACCGCCAAGCGACTGGGCGCTGTGATCGAAGCTTCCGATGTGCGCCCCAGTGTGAAGGAGCAGGTCGAGTCGCTGGGTGGCAAGTTCATCGATGTGCCTTACGAGACTGCCGAGGAGAAGGAAGCCGCCGAAGGTGTTGGCGGTTATGCCCGGCCCATGCCGCCGAGCTGGCTGGAGCGCCAGAAGCTCGAAGTGGCCAAGCGCGTGGCGCTGGCCGACGTGGTGATTTCCACCGCACTCATTCCCGGACGCGCCGCCCCGGTGCTCATCACCGAAGACATGGTCAAGTCCATGAAGCCGGGCAGCGTGATCGTGGACATCGCCGCGGGCAAGGGAGCGGACGGTATCGGGGGCAACTGCCCGATCACCGAAACCGACCGCACGGTGGTCAAGCACGGCGTGACCATCGTCGGCGAGACCAACCTGGCCGCGATGGTGGGCGCCGACGCCTCGGCGCTCTACGCACGCAATGTGCTCGATTTCCTCAAGCTCATCGTCAACAAGGACGGCGCGCTGCACGTGGACATGGAAGACGACATCGTCGCGGCCTGCCTGATGACGCAGGGCAGTGAAGTCAAGCGCAAGAGCTGAACCCAGCGAAGAGACACCAAGGACAAGACCATGGAAGCCGTATCCCCCACCGTTCTCAACCTCATCATCTTTGTGCTGGCCATCTACGTGGGTTACCACGTGGTGTGGAACGTCACGCCTGCACTGCACACGCCGCTGATGGCCGTGACCAACGCCATCTCGGCCATCGTGATCGTGGGCGCCATGCTCGCTGCCGCCCTCACCGAGACCAACCTCGGCAAGACCATGGGTGTGCTGGCCGTGGCGCTGGCGGCGGTCAATGTGTTCGGTGGATTCCTGGTGACACGGCGAATGCTGGAAATGTTCAAGAAGAAGGAACGCAAGGCGCCGGTGGCCTCCGAGGGAGCGCACAAATGAGCGCCGCGCAGAACCGCTTCAAGCAAGCTCGCACCCCCTTGAGGGGCAGTGAGTACACGCCAGTGACGAACGTGGGGGTCCAATAATGTCCATGAATCTCGTCACGTTGCTGTATCTGATTGCCAGCATCTGCTTCATTCAGGCCTTGAAAGGCCTGTCGCACCCCACCACGTCCATTCGCGGCAACGTCTTCGGCATGACCGGCATGGCGATTGCTGTGCTGACCACCGCTGCGCTCATCGTGGAGCTCTCCGGCGGCAAGGCAGAAGGCATGGTCTGGGTGCTGGTGGGTCTGGTGGTGGGTGGCGGCGCGGGCGCCATCATGGCCAACCGGGTCGAGATGACCAAGATGCCGGAGCTGGTGGCCTTCATGCACAGCATGATCGGTCTGGCCGCGGTCTGCATCGCGGTGGCCGTGGTGGCCGAGCCCTACGCCTTCGGCATCATCGCCAAGGGTGTGCCGATTCCCTTTGGCAACAAGATTGAACTGTTCCTGGGTGCGGCGATCGGCGCCATCACTTTCAGCGGCTCGGTCATCGCTTTTGGCAAGCTCTCGGGCAAGTACAAGTTCCGTTTGTTCCAGGGCGCGCCGGTCACGTTCTCCGGTCAGCACATGATCAACCTGGTGCTCGGTCTGGCCACCGTGGGTCTGGGCGTGTTCTTCGCATTCACCGAAAACTGGCCTGCGTTCTTCGCCATGATCGCGCTGTCGTTTGTGCTCGGCGTGTTGATCATCATCCCCATCGGCGGCGCCGACATGCCGGTGGTGGTGTCCATGCTCAACAGCTACTCGGGCTGGGCAGCGGCGGGCATCGGCTTCTCGCTCAACAACTCCATGCTGATCATCGCCGGCTCCCTGGTGGGCTCGTCGGGCGCGATCCTGAGCTACATCATGTGCAAGGCCATGAACCGCTCGTTCTTCAACGTGATCCTGGGTGGCTTCGGCGGCGAAGCCACCACGGCGGGCGGCGCCAAGGCCGAGGCCCGTCCGGTCAAGAGCGGCAGCGCGGACGACGCAGCTTTTGTGCTCGGCAACGCCGAGACCGTGGTGATCGTGCCGGGCTACGGCCTGGCCGTGGCGCGCGCACAGCACGCGGTGAAGGAGCTGGCGCACAAGCTCACCGAAAAAGGCATCACGGTGAAGTACGCCATCCACCCGGTGGCCGGGCGCATGCCGGGCCACATGAACGTGTTGCTGGCCGAGGCCGAGGTGCCGTACGACCAGGTGTTCGAGATGGAAGACATCAACGGTGAATTCGGCCAGGCCGACGTGGCCATCATCCTGGGCGCCAACGACGTGGTGAACCCGGCCGCCTTGCAGAAGGGCAGTGCGATCTATGGCATGCCGATCCTGGAGGCCTACAAGGCCAAGACGGTGATCGTGAACAAGCGCTCCATGGCCGCCGGTTATGCCGGTCTGGACAACGAGCTCTTCTACATGGACAAGACCATGATGGTCTTTGGTGATGCGAAGAAGGTCGTGGAAGACATGACCAAAGCGATCGAATAGCCGTTCAGGCCCGCCATTCGTGCATCTTCAAAGGGGCTGGTGGTGACACAAGCCCCTTTGGTTTTTGTAGCAACGACTGCCCGTGCGACAGGCCACGAAGACCAGTCGTCAGAATGTCGTAAGGGAAAAACACGAGGTCTCGCCGACCCCCGCAGGCCGACAATGTCGGGTTGCTTTCAATACCAAGTTCTGGAGATCACGCATGACCGCATCAACGGCCGACCGTCCCTGGCTGGGCTCGTATTCACCCGGTGTGCCCGCCGACATCGACGTGGCGCAGTACAGCTCGCTGGTGCACCTCATGGAAGAGAGCTTCGGCAAGTTCGCGAGCCGGCCGGCCTACAGCTTCATGGGCAAACAGATCACGTTTGCCCAGACCGACAGCCTGTCGCTGGCGTTTGCGGCCTACCTGCAAGGCCTGGGCCTGGTCAAGGGTGACCGTGTGGCCATCATGATGCCCAACGTGCCTCAGTACCCGGTGGCGGTGGCGGGCATCCTGCGCGCGGGACTGGTGGTGGTCAATGTGAACCCGCTGTACACGCCACGCGAACTGGAGCACCAGCTCAAGGACTCGGGCGCCAAGGCCATCGTCATCATCGAGAACTTCGCCGGCACGCTGGAGAAGTGCATCGCCAACACCCCGGTCAAACACGTGGTGCTCACGTCCATGGGCGACCAGCTTGGTCTGCTCAAGGGCGCGCTGGTGAACTACGTGGTGCGCAACGTCAAGAAGATGGTGCCCGCGTTCAGCCTGCCTCAGGCCGTGCGCTTCAACGACGCCATTGCCAAAGGCACACGGGGCACGCTCAAGCGCCCCGACATCAAGCCCGACGACATGGCGGTGCTGCAGTACACCGGCGGCACCACCGGCGTGAGCAAGGGTGCGGTGCTCCTGCACCGCAACGTGATCGCCAACCTGCTGCAGTCCGACGCCTGGAACGAGCCGGTGATGAAGCGTGTGCCCGAGGGGGAGCAACCCACCAGCGTGTGTGCCCTGCCGCTCTACCACATCTTCGCGTTCACGGTGAACATGATGCTGTCCATGCGCACCGGCGGCATGACCATCCTGATCCCCAATCCGCGCGACCTGCCGGCGGTTTTGAAGGAACTGAGCAAGCACACCTTCCACAGCTTCCCGGCGGTCAACACCCTGTTCAACGGGCTGGCCAACCACCCCGATTTCAACACCGTGAACTGGAGCAACCTCAAGGTCTCGGTGGGCGGCGGGATGGCGGTGCAAAGCGCGGTGGCCAAGCTGTGGCTGGACAAGACCGGCTGCCCGATCTGCGAAGGCTACGGCCTGTCGGAGACCAGCCCCTCGGCCACCTGCAACCCCACCACCAGCACCTCCTACAGCGGCACCATCGGCCTGCCGCTGCCCAACACCTGGATGAAATGCCTGGACGACGATGGCGTGGAGGTCCCGATGGGCCAGCCCGGCGAGATCGCCATCAAGGGTCCCCAGGTGATGGCCGGCTACTGGCAACGGCCCGACGAGACCGCCAAGGTCATGACGCCGGACGGCTACTTCAAGACCGGCGACGTGGGCGTGATGGACGAGCGCGGGTACTTCAAAATCGTCGATCGCAAGAAGGACATGGTGCTGGTCAGCGGTTTCAACGTGTATCCCAACGAGGTGGAAGACGTGGTGTCGCAGCTGCCTGGTGTGATGGAGTGCGCCGTGGTCGGCGTGCCGGACGACAAGTCGGGCGAAGCGGTAAAGCTGGTGATCGTGAAGAAAGACGAGGCGCTGACCGAAGCCCAGGTGCGCGACTACTGCAAGATCCACCTCACCGGCTACAAGCAACCCAAGGTGGTGGAGTTCCGCACCGACCTGCCCAAGACCCCGGTGGGCAAGATCCTGCGGCGCGAACTGCGCGACAAGAAATAGTGGCGGGTCCCACCGCCCTCGTCAGCGCACTGCACGAAGAGCTGGCCGCTGTGCTGGCATTGATGCCGGACGAGCAGGCGCAGGTCGTGGGTGGACGAAGCTTCTGGCGCGGCCACCTGCATGGCCACGACGTGGTGGCCGTGCTCTCGGGCATCGGCAAGGTGGCTGCGGCCACCACCGCCACCGCCCTCATCGAACGCTTCGGCGTGCAACGCATCGTCTTCACCGGCGTGGCTGGTGGTCTGGCTGATGGCGTCCAGGTGGGCGACGTGGTGGTGGCCCAGCAGTTTCTGCAGCATGACATGGACGCTTCACCCATCTTTCCCCGCCACGAAATGCCGGGCTACGGTCGAACCACCTTTGACGCCGACGAGGTGCTGACCGCCGAACTGCTCGGCGCCAGCGGGGCCGTGCTGCGAAGCTTGCCTTCTCAACTGCCCGAGGCGGTGCGCTTCGCCTTTGGCCTGCATGCGCCCCGGTGCCATCAAGGCCTGCTGATCAGCGGCGACCGCTTTGTGTCGACCACGGCCGAGAGCGAGGCCCTGCGCCGCGAACTGCCCGAGGCGCTGGCGGTGGAGATGGAAGGCGCGGCCTTTGCGCAGGTGTGTCACGACTACGGCGTGCCGCTGGCGGTGGTGCGCACCATCTCCGACCGGGCTGACGACGCGGCACACGTGGACTTTCCGCGCTTCCTGCGCGAGGTGGCCAGCCGCTACAGCGGCGCCATCGTCGAGGCGCTGCTGGGCGCGCCTACACCCACTTCAACAACAGCCCAGCCACCAGCGGCAACGCCACCGCGCTGAACAGGGCGGACAGGCCCATGGCCAGACCGGCGAAGGCGCCCATTTCCTCGCTCACCTGAAACGCACGCGCGGTCCCGATGCCGTGCGCAGCAGTGCCCAGCGCGAAGCCGCGCACCACCGGGTCCTTGATGCGCAAGGCATCGAACAAAAACCGCGCGCTGGCCGCGCCGATGATGCCGGTGGCCGCCACCAGCACGGCGGTGAGCGAGGGGATGCCGCCGATCTTCTCGGCGATGCCCATGGCCACCGGGCTGGTGACCGACTTGGGCGCGAGCGACGCGAGCGTGGCCCTGGACGCCCCGAGTGCCCAGCCCACACCGATGGCGGTGACCGTGGCGGCGAGCGTGCCCACCACCAATGCGCCCACGATGGGCAACCAAAGGCGTTTCAAGCGTGCGA
>JBBQKZ010000016.1:0-46262 GCA_038327405.1 Burkholderiales bacterium
GGTGGGCCTGCGCGAGATCGGCCTCGAAGGTGGCGGTCTGGGCACTGGCAAAGGCCTGGTCGACGATGTTGAGCGTGGCCTCGTCGTTGAGGCGGAACGACCGGTTGTCGAAGTTGGTCGAGCCCACCGACGTGAGCAGGCCGTCAACGATCATGAGCTTGCAGTGGTACATGGTGGGCACGTACTCGGCGATGGTGGCGCCCGCCTGGAGCAGCGGCCCCCAGGTGGCGCGCGAGGCGCTGCGCACGGTGTCGCTGTCGATGTGTTTGCCCGGCACCACGATGCGCAGCTTCACGCCCCGCTTCAATGCCTCGGTGAGGGCTTGCAGCGTGAGTTCGTCGGGCACGAAGTAGGCGGCCGACAGGTCGATCGAGCGGGAAGCCGCCGTGATGGCCAGCAGGTACATCAGCTGCATGCTTTCGCTGCCCCCGCTGGGTGAACTGCTGAACATCTGCGCCAGCGCCGGGCCAGCGGGGCGCAACGCGGGAAAGTAGTCCGGGCCATGCAGCACGTCACCCGTGACCTTGATCCAGTTGTCGATGAAGACCGACTGCATCTGCGCCACCACGGGGCCTTCCACCTGAAAGTGGGTGTCGCGCCAGTGTTCGGGGTCCTGCGCCCGGCCGGTCCAATGCGGCGCCACGCCCACACCACCGGTGAAGCCCAGCTTCCCGTCGACGATCAGCAGCTTGCGGTGGGTCCGGTTGTTCATGCGCCCCAGGTTCGACCAGTGGGGTGGATGAAACCGCTTCACCTGCACACCGGCCTGCTCCATCGAGGCCATCAGGCTCTCGTCCATCTTGGCACTGCCCACCCAGTCGAGCAGCACATGGACCTTCACACCCTGGCGCGCGCGCTCGGCCAGTGCGTCGGCAAACTGACGGCCAATGTCACCGGACCAATAGATGTAGGTCTCGAAGGTGATCGACACCTGTGCGCTGCGGATGGCCGCCAGCATGGGTGGAAAGATCTCGTCGCCATTGAGCAGGGCCCGGGCCTGGGTGCCGGGCAGGAAAGGCGGGCCGAGCAGCACGCCGAGTTCCTGCACGAAGCGGGGATCGTCCAGCGGGTAGAGCCGTTCGATGCGCCGCTCGATCTTGGATTCGCCCCCCACAAAGTTCGCGATCAACACGCCGGCCACGGCGCAGAGCAAGGCCACGACAGCAACGAGCGCCCAACGGGGCATGCTTGAGGTGGACACAGGGCGTTTCAATTTGATGAACCGACGCTCGACGCCCAGCGGACTTGCCCGCCTTGGGGTTGGCGTTCGGTCAGGGGGCTTCGCAGCCCGAAAAGACTCAGATCGCTTCGAGGTCCGGCAGCAGCCGGTCGTATTCCTTTTTCACCACGCGGTAGCACTCGCAGGTGCGGTGCTCCAGGCCCGGGCGGTCCAGCACCGAAATGTGGCCGCGCGCATAGCGGATGAGACCCGCCGCCTGCAGCTTGAGCGCCGCTTCGGTGACACCTTCGCGGCGCACGCCGAGCATGTTGGCGATCAACTCCTGCGTCATCACCAGCTCGTTGCCGGTCAGCCGGTCCAGGCTCAGCAACAGCCAGCGGCAGAGTTGCTGGTCCAGCGAATGGTGGCGGTTGCACACAGCCGTCTGACTCATCTGCGTGATGAGGGCCTGGGTGTAGCGCAGCATCAGGTGCATCACCGGACTGGAACGCTCGAACTCGGCCTTGATGGCGTCGGCACGCAGGCGGTAGCCCATGCCCGCGCTCTGAACCACGGCACGGCTGGGGGTGGAACCACCCCCCATGAAGATGGAGATGCCCACCACCCCCTCATGACCCACCACGGCGATCTCGGCCGAGGCGCCGTTCTCCAGCACGTAGAGCAGCGAGACGATGGCGTTGATGGGGAAATAGACGTACGGCAGCGGCGCGCCGGACTCGTACAGAACCTTGCCCAGCGGCAGATCCACCAGCTCAAGCTGGGGCTGCCAGCGCTGCCATTCGGCGTCGGGCAACGCGGCCAGCAACTGGTTCTGGCGCGGGCTGTTGTCTGGAATCAAGTGGCTATCCCCCGTTTTGGTCGCAATCGCGAAGCGCATGTGCGCTCTTCGTTTTTGTCCAGTCATCATCGCACAGCCTGTGACGTCTGTCCGTTCGGGAACGTACATATGACCTTTTGGCGTCAGGCGTAGTCGTCCAGCGGAACCACGAAGACGTTGTGGGCCGGCAGCGCCGTCCAGGCGAGCGATTCGCCCACCGCCAGAAAGCCCACCCCGTGGCTGCCCCAGCTCGCACGCACGGCGTCCGCACTCTGGCGCACCAGCACAAAACGCATGGTGCGCCCGTCGCGCACCAGCGTGATCTCGGCGCGAGGCCAGTGCGCCGGCAGGCAGGGCGTGAAGCACAGGTCGTGCGCCGTCATCTTCAGGCCCAGGACCGATTCGATGGCAGCGCGGTGCAGCCAACCCGCGGCGCCGGTGTACCAGCTCCAGCCGCCCCGCCCCACATACGGGGGCTGGCTGTACACATCGGCCGCCATGGCGTAGGGCTCCAGGCCATAGGCGGCACCCCACGCCGGGCTGCTGGCCCGGTGCGCCGGACTCAGCCAGGTGAAATGGCGGTACGGCTCGTCGCGCGTGGCCGAGCCGGGCGGCTCCTGCACCGCCAGCGCGGCCGTCGCCATGAGGCCCCACACACCGGCGTGGCTGTACTGGCCGCCGTTCTCGCGCACGCCCGGCGGGTAGGCCTGGATGTAGCCCGCGCTCGGTTGGGCCCGGGCCAGCGGCGGTGCGAGCAGCTGGAGCAGGCCAGCCTCGGTGTTGAAGAGCTGCGCTGCCGCGGCCTCCATGGCGCTGCGCTGATGCTCCAGCGGTGCCTGCGCGCTGAGCACCGACCAGGCCTGCGCGATCAGGTCGATGCGGGCTTCGGGGTTCGCGTGCGAGCCGAGCGGACTGCCGTCGTCAAAGAAGGCGCGGCAGTACCAGTTGCCGTCCCAGGCTTCGGTCTCCAGCGCCTGGCTCCAGCCTTGCAGCGCGGCTTCCCAGCGATCGGCGCGCCCGTGTTCGCCGCGTTCGCGCGCCAGCGGGATCCAGTCGTGCACCACGGTGCACAGGAACCACGCCACCCACACCGATTCGCCCCGGCCCTCGGAGCCCACGCGGTTCATGCCGTCGTTCCAGTCGCCGCTGCCCATGAGCGGCAGGCCGTGCACGCCCACCGGCAGGCTGCGGTCGATGGTGCGTGCGGCGTGTTCGAACACGCTGGCCAGGGTCTCGCTCACGCGCGGCGTGTCGTAGGCGTCCTCGGCGCCAGGCGCGATCGTCACGCCTTCGAGAAAGGGCACGCGCTCGTCGAGCACGGCGGTGTCGCCGGTGGTGCGCAGGTAGTGCGCGCAGGCGAAGGGCAGCCACAAGAGGTCGTCGGAGAAATGCGTGCGCACGCCGGCGCCGCCCGGCGAGTGCCACCAGTGCTGCACGTCGCCCTCGGCAAACTGGCGCGAGGCGCACAGCACGATCTGGTCGCGCAGCAGGCGCGGCGCGGCCCAGGTGAGGGCCATGGTGTCCTGCAGCTGGTCGCGGTAGCCGGTGGCCCCACCGGCCTGGTAGAAGCCGGCCTTGGCCCACAGGCGCGACGACACGGTCTGGTAGAGCAGCCAGCGGTTGGTCATGGCGTCGAACAGCGGGTCGGGTGTGACGACGGTGGTCGCGCCGAGCAGCGCGTCCCAGCGCGCCTTGCTGGCTTCTTCGCGTTCGCGAGGCACCCGGCTCATGGCGCGCATGGCGAGCTCGCGCGCGACGGCGGGCGAGGCGGCAAATCCCAGCAGGTAGACCTGCTCCACCGTGGCGCCGGGGGGCACCGTCACCGGGCGCGAGAGCGCGGCACACGGATCCAGCCCACTGCCACAGCGCTGGCCCAGCTGCTGCGGCAGCTGCAGCTGGCCCTGAGCATCGAAGAAGGCCGCGCGGTCGCAGGTCCAGTCGAGCACCTCGCTGCCGCCCGGCGTGGCAAAGGCCTCCACCAGGAACGCGGTGCCGCCGCCCCAGCCCGCGCCCGCCTCGGTCTGCGTGGCCATCAGGCCCGCCAGGCCGGTGGGCTCGTCGGCCTGGCACCGGCGCGTGTGCACGGTGGCGCGGTCGCTGCGCTTCTCGCCCATGAGCCACTCCACCATGGCCACGGTGCGCAGGTGCGCCATCTGCTGCCCGCGGTTGATGATCTCGATGCGCACCTGCTTGACCGCGGTGTCGGCGTCCACGCTCCAGTGAACGGCAATGTCCAGCTCGCCGCGCCGGTGGCTGATGGTGGTGCGCCCCTGGGCATGCACCACACGGTAGGTGGCCCCGGCATCGCTCCAGGCCGAGGGCGACAGATTCCACACGGCGTGGGTGCGGCGGTCCTGCAGCAGGAACCACTCGACCGGTGTGTCGGCCACCGGGTCGTTGCCCCAGGCGGTGAGCTGGTTCAGGCGGCTGTTGCCGGCCCAGGTGTTGCCTCCCCCGCTCTCGGACACGATGGCGCCGAAGCCCGGGTTGGCCAGCACATTGACCCAGGGTCGGGGTGGACGTTGACCCGCCGACACGTCAAACGCAAAACGCCGCCCGCCCGCTTCGAACACACCCTGCGACGGCGCTGGATCGGTGGTCGGGCTGTGGGTGGGAACGCGCACACCAGCGTCGCCCTGCGCCCGCGTGCCCATGGCATCGAAGCGTTCACACCAGCTGGTGATCTGTTCGGTCCAGCTGCGTCCGTCGGCCCGAAGGTGGATGCGGGCGAGTGCGTCGAGCGTGCCGAGCTGTTCGCCCGACAGCGCGTCGGTGCGCAGCAGGTGCAGCCCGCCAGCAGCCCCGTGCAGGGGTGTGGCCTGGAACTGCTCCTGCAACAGCGCCAGCTCGCGCTGCAGCGGCATCTGGTACGAATGCGCTTCGCTGCTGAGCACCACCACGTCGCAGGCCAGGCCGGCGCGTGACCACTCGCGCAGGGCCTGCACCACGCTGCGCAGCAGCCCCAGGCCGTGCGTCGAGGCCGCACTCACCAGCACCAGCGGGCGGTCGCCCGAGATGCCCAGCGGCCACAGCGAACGGCGGTCGCACACGCGCTGGGCCCGGCCGTCGGACGCGGGCAGGTCCACCCGGGGCAGGGTCATCAGCAGCGCGGTGGTGAGCGCCTGGAACGCGGGCAGGTAGTCCATGCGCGGACGACCGGGTGCGTCCTGGATGCTGGCCAGCGTCGCCGACATCACCGAGGCACGCTCCACCGAACTGGGCTGGCGGTATTTGTCGACGATGGCCAGCAACTGCAGCGCGTTGTCGCTGGCGGCGGTGCCGAAGGTCACGCTGGCCTGCGCACCGGGCGCCAGCCGAAGCTTCACGCCCAGGGCGGCCACCGGGTCCAGCCCGGTTTCCAGCAGGGTGGAGGCAACCGGCACCGCATTCATGCGCGCCAGCGGGCGGTCGGTGCTGTGGTTGCGGCCGAGCCATTGCGCGCGGTCGGTCTGGCAGAGCAGGCCCGCGACCTCCCCTTTCACATCGGCCACAAAGTGCGCGGCCTGCAAGGTGCTTTCGGTCTGCAGGCGCGGCGTGCGCACGAAGCGCAGCGCCTGCTGGTCGGCCAGCCAGTCGGCCTGCAGGAAGAAGTTGGAGAACGCCGGGTGGGCTTCATCGGCCGCGGCGCGGGCCAGCGTCACGTCGAAGGCGGAGATCAGCTCCAGCTCGATCACCGATTCACTGCGGTTGGTGAGCACCACGCGCTTGAGCTCGATGTCGTCCTCCGGGCTGACCCACGCTGTGGTCTGCACGCGCAGCTCGGGCCACAGGGCTTCGAGCACCACACGGTCGCTGTGGAAGGTGCTCAGGTACACCGCACCCGGGTCGGGCGCGGGGTGGCTGCTCACCGACACCGGCGGGCCACCGGGGTTCAGCCGCAGGTACACGAAGCTGCCGCAGGCATCGCGCAGCGCATCGTCGCGCCAGCGTGTGATGCCGGTGGCACCCCAATGGCTGGCGCCGGCGCCGTTGGCACGCAGGCTCACGCTGTAGCGCCCGTTGGACATCAGGTGGGTGGGCTCCAGCGCCTGTGCTCCCGGCACCACCGGGCGCACCGGGTCCCGGGCGCGGCGCAGCTGGGCATCGAGCGGCAGGTTGGCCATGGGGTGATGCACCAGCCCCGGCAAGGCACGCGGCGTGCGTTCGTGCAGCAGCGAGGACACCGCCTCCAGACTCGGGTGGGCCATGCCCCAGCGCTGCGCCACACCCGCGCGCAGCACGTTGGCCAGCGCCACGATGGTCATGCCCTGGTGGTGCGCCATGTAGGTGCCCACCGGCGTGAAGCTGCCCCCCTGCGTCTGGCGCGCGGCGGTGAAATCGAGCGCCTCGATGAAGCCGTAGCGGCCACGCGCCGACAGGCTGGCCAGGTGGCTCAGGTTGCGGCTGGCCAGGCGCGGATCGACCAGCGTGGCCAGTGCGGTGGCGTAGGGTGCGATCACCTGTTCGGCCAGCGGCGTGCGGCGCAGCGCCAGCCGCGGCACGCCCTGCGGCGCGTACTGGTAGGCCAGCGAGTGGTCGCGCCCGGCGTAGGCGCTCTCGGACATGCCCCACGGCATGCCCTTGCCCTGCGTGTGCGCGATCTGTTCCATCAGCGCGGAGCAACCCGCCTCGCGCAACACACTGCCCTGCGGCTCGGCCATCACCAGCGCCGGCATGAGGTACTCGAACATCGAGCCCGACCACGAGCGCAGCACCGCGTGCCGCCCGTTGGCAAACAGCGGGCGGCCCAGCGCGGCCCAGTGCTTCATGGGCACGTCGCCCTTGGCAATGGCCAGCAGGCTGGTGCTGCGCGACTCCGAGGCCAGCAGGTCGTAGAACGACGCGTCCAGCGCCTGGTCGTCGAGCCGGAAACCGATGTGCAGCAGGTGGCGTTTGGGGTGGTACAGAAAGCCGAACTCGGGCGCCCAGGCGAGCTGCTCCAGCTGGTCGGCCAGCTCCAGCAGACGGCGCGTGGCACGCGGGCCACCACCTTCGGCGGCAGCGCTGCGGTCCAGCCCGACCGAACGCAGTGTGTTGAGGTGGTCGCCCAGCAGGGCGTGCAGGCTGTCGTGGTCGCGCGCGATCTCGTCCTTCACACCCGGGTGCGACACGTCCGGCTCCGGGCGCGGGTGGGGCACGGCGGCGAGCTGCTGCGAAGCGGCTTCCAGCAGTGCTGCAAACGACGCGCAGGCCGCTGCGTCGAGTGGGTCGGGCAGCGGCATCTGCAGCACCTGGCCGAGCGCGGTGTGTTCCAGCGCCTGCCCCAGGGCGGATTCGAGCCAGGGCTGCTGATGCCGCAAGGCGGGCTCCAGGCGCTGCTGGCTGTGCTGCAGTGCCTGGGCGGTGGCTTGCGTGGCGTGCGGATCGCAGGCCAGTTCGCGGCAGGCCTGTGCCACCGCAAGCAGGTGCACGCTGAGGTTGCCGCTGTCCACGGTGGACACGTAGCGCGGCAGCAGCGGCTGCAAGGTCTCGGTGTCGTACCAGTTCAAGAAGTGGCCACGGTGGCGCTCCATCCGGTTCAGGCTGGCCAGCGTGGCCTCCATGCGTTGCAGCAGGTCTTGCGTGCCGATCCAGCCGAATTCGCGCGCGCAGGCGGTGCTCAGCAGGTACAGGCCGATGTTGGTGGGCGAGGTGCGGTGGGCCACCATGTCGTACGGCAGGATCTGCAGGTTGTCGGGCGGCAAGTGGTGGTTCTGTTCGTCGACGCAGCGCTCGAAGAGACGCCAGGTGTCGCGCGCCAGGTCGTCGAGCAGCGCCCGGTCGGCGGCGGCCAGCGGGCTCGAGCCACTGCCCGGCCATGGCCGGTGGGCCAGCCACGACACCAGCGGCGCCAGCGCCCACAGCACCAGCAACGCCACCGCCAGCACCGGCGGCTGTGGCGTGGTGAACCAGAGCAGCGCGAGCAGGGGCACGGCGACCACTGGTTCCAGTGCATGGCGTTTGATCGACGGCCACAGGCCCGGGCGCAGGGCCGCACTGGCGGCATCGGCCGTGGTCCAGGCCAGCAACTGGCGCTGGGACACCGCCATGCGCCAGACCGTGCGCAGCACCGCGTCGGTGGCGCGCAGGGCCTGCTGCAGCAGCTGCACGATGTGCCACACACCGCCCAGCAGCGCGCGCGCGGCGTCGGCCGCTGCTGCGCGCACAAAACGTTCGCCGAGCAGGCCGGCGCGGGGTGGCACCCAGCCGGCGAGTGCACCCAGCAAGGGTGCGGCGGCCTGCGCGGCCACCGCCAGCCACAGCGCTGCGCCCAGGCTCAGGCCCACACCCCACATGGCCAGCAACAGCAGCAGCAAGGACGCCGGTGTGACCAGCGAGCGGCGCAGGTTGTCCATCAGCTTCAAGCGGTTGATGGGCGAGAGCTGCCAGCGCCGTGGCTGCAACAAAAAGGGCAGCAGCTGCCAGTCGCCCCGGGTCCAGCGGTGCAGCCGCGAAGCAGCCACATCGGCGTGCTCCGGGTCTGGCTCGATCAGGGTGATGTCGCTCACCACCGCGCAACGCGCGAGCGCGCCTTCGAGCAGGTCGTGGCTGAGCACGCGGTCTTCGGGCAGGCGCCCACCCAGCACGGCGTGCATGGTGGCCACGTGCAGCAGGCCCTTGCCGGTGAAGCTGCCCTCGCCGAACACGTCCTGGTACACGTCGGAGCTCATCGCGCTGTAGGGGTCGAGCCCGCGCTGGCCGGCGGTGAGCCATTGCCACGCCGAGGTGCCCGGGTTCTCGGGCAGCGGTGGCACCACGCGCGGCTGCAGGATGCCGTAGCCCTGCACCACACGGCGGCCGCTGGCGTCCAGCCGGGGCTGGTTGTCGGGGTGCTCGGCCACGCCCACCAGCGCGCGCAGGCGCCCCGGTGGCAGCTGGGTGTCGCTGTCCAGCGTGAGCAGGTAGCGCGTGCCGCTGGCCATGCGCGACACCTCGCCCAGCGCGAGAAACGGGCCCGGCTCGTCGTTCACCAGAGCAGCCACCAGCTGCTCGAGCTTGCCGCGCTTGCGTTCCCAGCCGATCCAGCGGCGCTGGGTGGTGCTCAGCGTGCGCTGGCGGTGCAGCAGCAGAAAGCGCGGTGGCCCGCCTTCGGCCACCGGGTGGCGCTGGTTGAGCGCCGCGAGCTGGGCCAACGCCTCGGCCAGCACCGCCTCGTCACCGGGCAGCTGCGGGCTGTCGGCATCGGCAAAGTCGGTGAGCAGCGCAAACTGCGCGTGGGCTTCGGGGTTGGCCAGAAAGTGCAGCTGCAGCCGGTGCACCAGCGGCGCCACCGCCTGCGGGCTGCCCAGCAGCGCCGGAATCACCACCATCACACGCGCCTGCGGCGGTATGCCCTCGGCCAGCAGGTAGCGCGACAGGTGCGCCGGCCGCGCCGACTCGGAAATGAGGCGGTTGACCACCGCCACCACCGTCTCGGACGCCGGGAACACCATGAGCAGCAACACCAGGGCCGTGACGGCATGGCCGGCCCAGCCGTCGACCGGATTCGCGGCCACGGCGAACACCGCCGCCACCAGCGCCAGCGAGCCGGCCAGCATCACGGTGAGGTAGGTGGGCACACGCGCCATGCGCAGCGCCCGCCGACCCAGCCCACGGCCACGGCGGCGCAGACCCAGGCGCTGTTCAAGTGCCACGCGGCCACCACCGGCCAGCCAGTGCCCGGCCAATGCGCCGGCGCCGCTGCCGTTCATCAGCGCCAGCAGCGCCTGCGCCACATCGGTCTCGCTGCGCTGGCTGTGCACGGCCAGGCGCTCGATGCGGTGCAGCGTGGTGCTGCGGGTGGCGTCGTCCTCGGCGGCAAACACCCCGGAGGTGAGCATGAGCCGCGTCACACGGCTGGTGCGTTCCACCAGGCCGGCCCAGTCGGCCGCGCCAATCAGGCGCAGCGAAGTCACGGCATTGCCCACGCTCAGGTGGTCGGCCGCCTGATCGGCGTGGTGCTGCGCCTGCATGGCGGCCAGGTCGGGCACAAGCCCATGCAGCCATGGACGCACCTCGTGAAGGAACACCTCGCCCGTGGGCGGGCGGTGACCGGCCAGGTTTTGCGCCAGGTGGTGGAGGAACACGCGGCTGACACCACGCCGGTCGGCCATGGTGTACAGCTCCTGCACGCAGGCCAGGTCCAGCTCTTCGATGCGGTGCGCGATCAGGCCGGCGAGTTCACGCGCGGCCTTGTGGCTGGCAATGCGGTCGGCCAGGCGGCGCAGGTTTTCCACCTGCACCACGCGCAGCGTGGTGGGCAGCGCCCAGAGTTCGCCGTGGCTGAGCTCGTGCACCTCCTGGTAGGCGTTGAGAAAGTGGGTGAGCAGGGTTTCGTCGAAGGCACCGTCGGTGTGCGCCACAAAGGCCCAGGCAATGCTGTAGATGCGCGGCAGGCCCTGCAGCGGTGCGTCCTGCAGCACGGGCAGCGTGCGGTAGTAGCGGGCGGGCAGCCCTTCGTGGATCTCGCGCAGCTGGTCTTCGATCAGGTGGAAGTTGTCGAACAGCCATTCGGCACCGGGGCTGATGTCATGCCCGTTGTGCGCCTGGCTGGCGATGTGTTCGTGCGAGTGCCGCAGGCTCTGGATGTTGCTCTGCAGCCGCGGGTAGAAGCTGGCGCTGCCGAAACCCACCCGCGCGGTGTGGTGCGATTCGGCCAGGCTGCGGCCGTGCTGCTCGAAACGGGTGAGGCCGAAAATTTCAGCCCGGATGGGCTCCAGGGCCGGACCGCGCGCAGCGTCCAGCATGCGCCACACGGGCTGGGGCACCCAGCCGTGCTGAGCGGGTTGTTCTCTCTGCATCACCTACGAAACAAGCCACGCGGTGCCTGCGATCAATGCAACGAAAAACACGGTGGTGACCAGTCGGGGCATCACGAATCCGCGCACCAGGGCACCACCGGTGCGCAAGGCCTGCATGGGGCCGCGCGAACGGCTGCACAGCGACAGGTGGTCGGCCAGGGCCGAGCACTCCATCGGTGACGTATCGGCCGGGTGCCCGTAAGAGGAGGTGTCCCAGCTGGGGGCAAAGGCGGTGGACTTCGGCATGGGCAACTCCTGATTGACACGCCGGCGGAAAGAGTCCGGGGAAGGCGAGCTCTTTTGTAAGCCTGCGCGGGCCGGAGGTCTGTTCGCTGTCGTACCCATGGCCCATTTGCTTGCAAGCACTGGTGACTTTCTTTACCCAACAGACACCGTTCATGAGCGCCAGCGAACAGACCGGGGGCGCACGATGGAACATCCTTCAACCCATCGACCGGCGCCCAGCACTGGTCTTCGCCATCCGGCTGTCACACCAGGAAACCACCATGAACACCTCCAGCAAACGCACTTCCCCCCTGCTGCGCCTCACCGCCCTGGCCACCCTGGCCGTGGCGGGCCTGGCCGGCTGTGCCGTGCCGTACCCGGTCTACGACCAACCGGTGTCGCAGGCCCGCGAGCCGGTCTACCAGTACCCGAACCAATACCCGCAAGCCCAGCAGCAACAGGAACGCCGCGACTACCGCCGCCGCAACCAGGAAACGCTGTACGAGGCCCAGGTGACTTCGGCGCGTGCGGTGGTCGGACCCAACAGCGGCCAGCGCTGCTGGATCGAGCGTGAAGAGGTGGTGCAGCAGCCCCAGCGCAACGTGCCAGGCGCCATCGCCGGTGCGGTGATCGGCGGCATCCTGGGCCACCAGATCGGCAACGGCAGCGGTCGCGACCTGGCGACTGTGGGCGGCGCCGTGGCGGGTGCCGCCGTGGGCTCCAACGTGGGCCGCAATGGCTTTGGCAACCAGCCACAGACGCAGGACGTGCAACGCTGCACCCAGGCCAACAACGGCCAGCCCGACTACTGGGACGTGACCTACACCTTCAACGGCATCGGCCACCGAGTGCAGATGACCTCGCAGCCCGGCCGCACCATCCTCGTCAACGCCAACGGCGAACCCCGCGTCTGACCACCAGACTTTTCTGAAGATCCCCCCCCTTCCCCGCGCTGCATGCAGGACCACGTCCTGCCAGCGCGGGTTTTTTTGCGTGCGGCAAATGCGGTCCAATGGCGGCATGACCCAGCCACACAACACCGCCCTCGACACCGAACAGCGCCTCACCGATCTGGAAATCAAGGCCAGCTACGCCGACGACCTGCTCGACACCTTGAACGCCCTGGTGGCCAAACAGCAGGAACAGATCGACTTGTTGCTGCGCGAGGTGAGCCGCCTTCGACAGCGCGGTGTTGATGACGGCCAGTCAGCCGGACCACGCGACCCGCGCGACGAACTGCCGCCGCACTACTGACGCGACGTCAGCCGCGCTGCGGTGTGATGGGTGTGCTGGCGACGCACACAAAGGCCGAAGCAGCCACTGAAAAATCCCATTGCTCCACGATGCAGCTTGTGGCGGACGCCCAGCGCACCACGTTGACCGAGTTGGGCACACCGCTGCGCACGCGACTGGAAACCGCCGTGCCGGCCTGCACCGCCCACACCGGCCGCGCCAGACCGGGCAGCGGCATCACATACGGCAGGTGGATGTGGCCGCCCATGACCACATCGGCCCCGGCGGCGGCCCAGGCCTGCTGCGCGGCACTGTGGTTGTGCAGGCGGTTGGGCCGGTCTTCTTTGCGCATCACGTCGATGGGCTGGTGCACCACGACCACGCGCAGTTGTTCCGGGGTGGCCTGGCGCAGCTGCCGCGCCACCGCGTCGATCTGTTCGCTGGAGACCTCGCCGTCCTTGTGGCGCCGGGCGCGCGTGGTGTTCACGCCGATCACCAGCAGCTCGCCCGAGGCGAACACGGGTGCAAGGTCGGACCCGAAGGCCGCGCTGTAGCGCGCGTAGGGCCGTGTGAGGCGGCTCCAGAGGTCGAACAGCGGGATGTCGTGGTTGCCGGGCAGCGCGAGCAGCGCCGCACCCAGCCGGTCCATGGCGGCACGCGCGGCGCTGAACTGCCCGGGGCGGGCGCGCTGGGTGATGTCGCCCGAGAGCACCACCAGCTCGGGCCGCAGCTGCGTGGCGAGCGCCAACAGCGCTTCGACCACGGGGGTTCGTTCGGTGCCGAAGTGGGGGTCGGAGACCTGCAGCAGCACACTCACGGCGTGATCCCCGGGGCGGCCTTGAGCAACCAGAGCGGCTGTGGCAACACGCGAATGGTCAAAGGCGAACGCATCCACGCCACCTCACCGTCGAACGCGACCTTCACCCTGCGCCGTCCTATCCTCCGGGTGGGCTTGACCACCATGCTCTGGCAAACGAAGCGCTCGATGCCGCTGGCCTCGCCCAGCTGGCCGAGGGCACCGCGCAGCATCAACCCCAGCATGGCCAGGGTGCCGATGGGCTTGAGGATCACGGCGGTGATGTGCCCGTCGGCGGCGGCGCCTTCGGTGGGTGTGTCGATGCCGGCCAGGCCCAGCTGCTCCAGTTGCAGGCGGTTGTTGCCCACGAACAGGGTGAGCGTGCGGACTTCAACAACCTGCCCGTCCCAGGCCATCGACAGCTTGAGCCGACGCTGCGCGCGCAACAACGTGGCCATGCCGGCGCCGAACGCCACCAGGCGGCTGCGGCCAAAGCGCGCCTTCCAGCTCTCGCGGTCCTGCAACAGGTCGGGGTAGAGGCCCAGGCTGGCATTCACCAGAAACACCTGCTCGTTGATGGCCGAGATCTGCACCGGCTCGGGCCGCGCGTCGAGCAGCCAGCGCAGGGCCTCGGTGGTTTCGGTGGGTGCGCCGTGCTCTCGCGCAAAGTAGTTGAACGTGCCGCGCGGAATCACGCCCATGGTGCAACCGGCCGCGTGCGCCGCCTGCGCCACGGTGTTGATGGAGCCGTCACCGCCCACCGCCACCACCGCCGAGCCATCGGCGCTTGCGCGAGCCGCGGCCTCGAGGGCCACGCGCGTGAGTTCGCCGGGCGCCGCAAACAACACCGTGCCGGCGCGCCCGGCTTCTCGCAGGCCCGCCTCGATCGCTTCGCGCGTGGCTTCGGCGTCGCCATGGCCGGCCTGGCCATTCACCACGAACTGCAGCGCCGCAGCCGGCTTGAACAGGGGACGCTGCATCAGAAGCCCACAGCTTGGCCGTCGCGGCGCGAATCGCTGGCGGCCACATAACCTTCCTCCATGTCGTCCGACAAGCGCCAGATGAACTGGCCGCTGCCGAAGTCCATGTAGGCGTCGGGGGTCGGCTCGAAGCGGTGGCCCAGGTCTTTGAGACCCTGCAACAGCGCGGGCGCCATGGTGGATTCAAAGTCCACGTTCACGCCGCTGCCCACTTTCCAGCGCGGCGCGTCGCACGCGGCCTGCGGTTGCTGGCCATGCACGAGCATGCGCACCAGCGTCTGCACATGGCCTTGCGGCTGCATGTTGCCGCCCATCACGCCAAAGCTCATCTGCGGGCGACCGTCCTTGGTGACAAAGCCCGGGATGATGGTGTGGAAGGGCCGCTTGCCACCGGCCACCTGGTTCGGGTGCCCCTCGGCCAGGGTGAACCCAAAGCCGCGGTTTTGCAGGCTCACGCCCACCGAAGGCACCACCACGCCGCTGCCGAAGCCCATGTAGTTGGACTGGATCAGGCTGATCATCTGCCCGCGCTCGTCGGCGGCGGTGAGGTAGACCGTGCCGCCGCGCGGCGGTGTGCCGTGCGCGAAATCGCTCGCCTTTCCCGGCTGGATGAGTTTGGCGCGCTCGGCGAGGTACGCATCGCTCAGCAGGTCGGCGGCGCTCACCTCGTTCATGTGGCGCGCATCGGCCACCCAGCGGTAGGTGTCGGCAAAGGCCAGCTTGATGGCTTCGATCTGCAGGTGCTGCGACTCGATGCTGTCCACCGGCAGGTGCTTGATGTCGAGGTGTTCGAGCATGCCCAGGGCCATGAGAGCGGCGATGCCCTGGCCGTTGGGCGGGATCTCGTGCACAGTGTGGCCGGCAAAGTTTTTCTGGATCGGCAGCACCCACTCGGGACGGTAGGCGTCGAGGTCGGCCAGGGTCATGGTCCCGCCGTTCGCAGCGGCGTGGGCCACCAGCGCTTCGGCAATCTCGCCGCGGTAGTAGGCCTCGCCGCGGGTATCGGCGATCTTGCGCAGGGTGGCGCCGGCGGCCTTGTAGGTGAAACGTTCACCGGGCGCCGGAGCGCGCCCGTGCGGCATGAAGGCCTCGGCAAAACCCGGCTGGTTTTCAAGAAAGGGCACCTGACGCGCCCACTTGTCGGCGGTGATGCAGCCCACGCCGTGGCCGCGTTCGGCCAGCTCGATGGCCGGCTCCAGCAAGTCGGCAAACGGCAGCTTGCCGAAGCGCTCCGACAAGGCCACCCAGCCCGCCACAGCGCCGGGCGTGGTGACCGAGTCCCAGCCGCGCATGGGCATCTTGCCCCCGTGGCGGCGCGCGAAGTAGTCGGTGTTCCAGGTGGCCGGCGCCACGCCGGACGAGTTGAGGCCATGCAGCTTGTCGCCGTCCCACAGGATGGCGAAGTTGTCGCTGCCCAGGCCGTTGGAGATGGGTTCGACGATGGTGAGTGCCGCAGCAGCGGCGATCACCGCGTCCACCGCATTGCCGCCCTTGTGCAGCATGCGAAGACCCGCCGATGACGCCAGCGGGTGCGAGGTGGAAACGATGTTGCGCGCCATCACAGGGCTGCGCACGGTCGGGTAGGGGTTGGTCCAGTGGAATGTCATGCCTTGCTCAGGTTGTGTCGAACAAGTCGCAGGATATTCGAAGGGGTTCAACCCCCGTTCGCGCTCAGGTGAGGATCTCGACCCCGAAGCCGCGGTAGCCGATGAAGTTGCAGGCGCCGTCGAACATGGGGGTGCCGCTGACGCGGTAGCCGCGGCGGGTGCCTGTGGGCGACGCATGCTCCAGCAGCAGGTCCAGGAACGGCGAGCGTGCCGCAATGCGGGCCTGCAGGTCGGCGCGCTGGACCAGGTCCCAGCCAGCCTCTGCCTCGGGCTGCGCCGGCCCGTCCACCAACGGGTCCACCCGCATGCCCAGCATCTCCAGCACCGGGCCCGAGACCTTGGTGAAATGGCCCTCGCTGTCTTGCTCCCAGTACCAGTCGGTGGCCAGCTCGGTGAGCGCGCGGTAGCGCGCCTCGCTCTCGCGCAACTCGGCCGTGCGCTCCAGCACCTCCAGCTCCAGCGCGTGGTTCAGGTTGGCCAGGCGCTGGTGCAGCAGGCGCACTTCGAGCAGGTTGTGGATGCGGGTGCGGACTTCGAGCATGTCGAAAGGTTTGCTCACGAAGTCCTTGGCGCCCGACTGCAGGGCACGCAGCTTGTGGCCAGGCTGCGCCGTGATCACCAGCACCGGGATGTAGTCGTCGATCGCGTTGGCCTTGAGGCCTTCCATCACCTGGAAGCCGTCCATCAGTGGCATTTGAAGGTCGAGCAGGATGAGGTCGAACGGGGTGCGGCGGTGCATGCCGGTGACGGTGGACGGATCCATGGTGGAGGTCACCTGGGTGTAACCGGCGCTGTTGAGCATCTCCTCCAGCAGCATCACGTTGCTCTGTTGGTCGTCAACAATCAGGATGCGGGCGTTGAGGATGTCATGGACGGAGATGGTCATGCGATGTCCTGCGGCGTGTCGATGCCTCTTGGCAGGTTGGAGACCGCCAAAGCCGCGTCGATCGCGTCCATGAGCTGCCCAACCTTGATGGGTTTCGTAATGTAGTTGAAGAAGCCCGCGTCCATGCCGCGCTGGATGTCGCGCGGCACGGCATTGGCGCTGAGCGCAATGATGGGAATGTGCGCGGTGACCGGGTCGCTTCGCAAGATCTTCATGGCCTCGATGCCGCTGATGCCCGGCAGGTTGATGTCCATGAGGATTACCTTGGGCCGGTAGACCCGCGCGAACTCGATGCCCAGGCTCGCATCGGCGGCACCCAGCAGCCGCAGGTTGGAGCGGCGGGCGATGATCTGCTCGACCAGCTCCAGATTGGCCGGGTTGTCTTCGACGTACAGCACGGTCTGCAAGGGCTCACCATCGACCAGCGGGCTGGGTGGTGGCTCGGAGCTGATCTCCAGCGACAGGCCAGGTGCGGTGGCCAGTGCCATCTCGACCCAGAACACACTGCCCACACCCTGGGTGCTGTCCGCTCCGATCGCTCCACCCATGAGTTGCACCAGCCGCTGCGTGACGACCAAGCCGATGCCCGTGCCCTCTTCCTTGCCACTCTCCTGGCCCAGGCGGTTGAAGGGTTGGAACAGCTGGCTCACCTGCTCGGGGCTGAGGCCGGCGCCGGTGTCTCGCACGCTGATGCGCAAGGTGCCGGGCGTGGGCTCGTCGCACTCCACCGACACGTGGCCGGACGGCTGGTTGTATTTGATGGCGTTGAACAACAGGTTGATCAGCACCTGCTTGAGGCGCGTGCGGTCGGCCTTCACATAGCTGTGTGCCGGCAGGCGTGGGAAGGCCATGCCGATGCTGCGCTGGCGCGCCTGCGACTCCACCATGGAGCGGCACTCCACAAGCACCTCCTGCAGCGATACCGGCTCCACCGACAGCGACAGCTTGCCCGACTCGATGAGTGCCAGGTCGAGGATCTCGTTGATGAGCTCCAGCAGGTACCAGCCGGCCTTGAGGATCTGGTCAACGCTGCGCTTCTGCGTGGGCGTGGGCGCAGGCGTACCCGACTCGACCAGCTGCGCAAAGCCCAGAATGGCGTTGAGCGGCGTGCGCAGCTCGTGGCTCATGCTGGAGAGAAAGTCGGACTTGGCCAGGTTGGCCTTCTCGGCTGCGGCCACCGCTTCGTTGAGCTGCATTTCCACCCGCTTGCGCGCGGAATTGTCGGTGCCGATCAACAGGTAACCAATGAGCGCCTCTTGGTCATCCCGCAGTGCGGTGATGGAGACGATGGCCGGGAAGCGGCTGCCGTCCTTGCGGATATAGGTGAGCTCATAGATGTCTTCGATGCAGCGTGAGGCCTTGAATGCCAGCGCTTCAAATCCGGGTGCAATCGGCGTGTCCAGCTCGGTGCTCAGCGCCACGGCGCGGGCTGTCACTTCCATCGGATCGTGCAGATCGCTGGGGCTCACCTGGTCGATCACTTCGTCGGCGCGGTAGCCCAGCATGTGCTCGGCGCCCACGTTGAAGATCTGGATCACGCCCTTCTCGTCGGTGGCGATGATCGAGAAGTTGGCGCTGTTGAGGATGGCGGTCTGCAACGCCCCGGCCTTGAGCAAGGCGCTGCGGCGGCCAGCTTCGGAAAGTTCACGTGTCCCGGCAGCAGGTTGGGAGTCGGGGGCACGTTGTTCTGGCATTGTTTGTCTCAGGGGTACGGCGCGGCCCGAAGCGGGCGACCACCTTGGAACGTACGCAAGGCGCCGGGCCACGTCCGTTCGCCAGCGCACACAGGGTGGTGAGGCTACCACTGCGAAGGGCTTTGCATGGACACGCTGCGCCTCCCCGCTTAGGCTGCATGGATGTTCCAAGCCTCATCAGTGTCCCCAAAGCGCTCACCTCGGTTGCTGTCCACCGTGCTGGCGATGCTCTTCCTGCTCGGTGCCTGCGCCGAATCGGCCCGCCTCTCGGTGGCCCAGGGCACCGGCCCCAACCCGACGTTGCCCGAGCCGGCCAAGACGCTGATCCCCACGGTCAACATTGCACCGGCCAAAGGCTGGCCGGCTGGCGCTGCGCCGGTGCCGGCCGCCGGGCTGCGTGTGGCGGCCTTTGCCAGCGGCCTGGACCACCCGCGCTGGCTGCTGGTGCTGCCCAACGGCGATGTGCTGGTGGCCGAGAGCAACGCACCGCCCAAGCCCGCCGGCAGCACCGGTGTGATGGACTGGATCGCCGGCCAGGTGATGAAGCGCGCCGGTGCGGGTGTGCCGAGTGCCAACCGCATCACGCTGCTGCGCGACGCCAACGGCGATGGCGTGGCCGAGACCCGCTCGGTGCTGCTGCGCGACCTGCGCTCGCCCTTCGGCATGGCGCTCATTGGCGAGCGGCTGTTTGTGGCCAACGCCGATGCGGTGGTGAGCTACCCCTACCGCGCCGGCGACACCACGATCACCGCGCCCGCCACCGAGCTGGTGAAGCTGCCCGCCGGCGTGAACCACCACTGGACCAAGAACCTGCTGGCCAGCCCCGACGGCAACACGCTCTTTGTCGCCGTGGGCTCGAACAGCAACGTGGGTGAACGCGGCCTGGAGGCCGAGGTGGGGCGCGCTGCGATCTGGGCGGTGGACGTGAAGAACGGCGCCAACCGCATCTACGGCTCCGGTTTGCGCAACCCGGTGGGCATGGCCTGGGACGCCGAGGGCAAAGCGTTGTGGACGGTGGTGAACGAGCGCGACGAACTCGGCAGCGACCTGGTGCCCGACTACCTCACCTCGGTGAAGGACGGCGGCTTCTACGGCTGGCCGTGGAGCTACTACGGCCAGACCGTGGACGTGCGCGTGAAGCCCCCGCGCCCCGACCTCGTGGCCACCGCCCTCAAGCCCGACTACGCGTTGGGTCCGCACACCGCGTCGCTCGGCCTGGCCTCGTCCGCCGGCAATGCGCTGGGCGCCCCCTTTGCCAGCGGCATGTTCGTCGGCCAGCACGGCTCGTGGAACCGCCGTCCGCACAGCGGCTACAAGGTGATCTTTGTGCCCTTCCAGGGCAACCAGCCTTCGGGCCAACCCGTCGATGTGCTCACCGGTTTTCTGAGCGAACAGGGTGAGGCCCTGGGCCGGCCCGTGGGTGTGGCGGTGGACACGCGGGGCGCGCTGCTGGTGGCCGACGACGTGGGCAACGTGATCTGGCGCGTGAGCCCCAAACCCTGAACGACCCCCGGGAACCCCGATGAACAAATACCTCGCCGCCTACGGCGGCACCGCCGTGGTCATGATCGCGCTGGACCTGATCTGGCTGGGCGTGATCGCCAAACCGATGTACCAGCAGGGCCTGGGCCACCTCATGGCCGCCGCACCCAACGTGCCGGTGGCCGTGGTGTTCTACCTGCTGTTCGCGGTGGGCCTGGTGATCTTTGCCGTGGCACCGCACACCGCGCCGCACAGCTGGGCCACCACGCTCACCATGGCCGCGCTGTTCGGCTTCTTCACCTACGCCACCTACGACCTCACCAACTGGGCCACGCTCAAGGATTGGCCGTGGAAGCTCTCGCTGATCGACATGGCCTGGGGCACGCTGGTGAGCACGGCCTCGGCCGCCGGCGGCAAGGCCGCGCTGGACTGGGCCACGCGCGGCTGAGCCTTTGCCCGGGGCTGGTTGTTGCCCTTTGCGGCTGCTACGATGAGCCACCGGGAACCCAGCCTCCCGGTTCTTGACGAACAGATGGTGTCCCATCCAAGTGCTGACAACGCTCTGGAGTTTTCCATGGACACCGCCATCCCCACCCACGTTCCTTTTCACATCGCTCCCCAAGAGCTCGCCGCGCGCATCGGGACGCCTCGCGCCCCGATGCTGCTCGATGTGAGGCGCACCGCGCGTTTCGCCGACAGCCCCAGCCTGCTGGCCACTGCGCAGTGGTGTTCGCCCGATGCGCTGGCGCCCATCGCCCTGAGTGGCCCGCCGCGCGAGGTCGTCGTGTACTGCGTGCACGGCCACGAGGTGAGCCAGCATGCGGCAGCCGCCCTGCGGGAGGCCGGGTGGAACGCCCGTTTTTTGGCTGGCGGGTTCGAAGGGGGCGAACCGGGTGTGGACACGCCGCAGGACATCACCGAATGGCGCGCGGTGCGGCCATTGGCCATCCCAAAACGTCGGGAGCTGGGCGTACAAGGCCTGCAGCCTTCCACCTGGGTCACCCGGGAGCGACCCAAGATCGACCGCGTTGCCTGCCCCTGGCTGGTGCGCAGGTTCATCGATCCCCGAGCCGAGTTTCTCTATGTACCGACCGACCAGGTTCTCACCGAAGCTGCGCGGCTGACCGCGGTGGCTTACGACATCCCTGGAGGAGCCATCAGCCACGACGGCGAGCTGTGCAGCTTTGATACGTTGCTGCGAGCCTTCGACCTGCAAGACGACCCGGCACTGGCAACGCTGGCGCGCATCGTGCGCGCGGCCGACACCGACCGCCTTGAACTGGCCCCGCAGGCGGCTGGTCTGGTGGCGCTGTCGCTGGGCCTCTCGGCCCTGCACGCCAGCGATGACCTGGCCATGCTGGAGGCGGCCATGCCGATGTATGACGCGCTCTTCGCCTGGTGCAGGCGGGAGGTCGACGGACAGACCGAGCGCCACAGCTGGACGCCCGAGGCCATGAGAGCCACACAGCCATGAGCGAGCGTCCGGCCCCCGTGTCCTTCGCCGAGGCGTTCTGGTTCTGGCTCAAGCTCGGCTGCATCAGCTTTGGCGGGCCGGCCGGGCAGATGGCGATCATGCACACCGAGCTGGTGGAGCGCCGCCGCTGGATCAGCGAGAGGCGTTTCCTGCACGCGCTGAACTACTGCATGGTGCTGCCTGGTCCCGAAGCCCAACAACTCGCCACCTACATCGGCTGGCTCATGCACGGCACGCGCGGCGCTCTGGCCGCCGGCATGCTGTTCGTGCTGCCCTCGTTGCTGCTGCTGGTGTTGCTGTCGTGGATCTACGTCGCGTTCGGCAGTCTGCCGGTGGTGGCCGCCGTGTTCTACGGCATCAAGCCGGCGGTGACGGCGCTGGTGCTGCACGCAGCACACCGCATCGGCAGCCGGGCTCTCAAGAACCGCTGGCTTTGGGGCATTGCAGCGGCTGCCTTTGTGGCGATCTTTGCACTGGACACACCTTTCCCCGCCATCGTGCTGGTGGCTGCATTGGTGGGCCACTGGGGTGGGCGGCGCTGGCCGCATGTCTTCGTGACGGGCTCGGGCCATGCCGGAAGCGGGCAGACCCACGCGCCGGCCCTGATCGACGACGACACACCGACACCGGCCCACGCGCTGTTCACGCGCCGCCGGCTGGCCCAGGTGCTCGCCACCGGCATCGGGCTGTGGCTGCTGGCCATGGCGATGCTGCTGACGCTGTACGGTGTGCAAGGCACGCTCACGCAGATGGGCTGGTTCTTCACCAAGGCCGCACTCCTCACCTTTGGCGGCGCATACGCCGTGCTGCCCTATGTCTACCAGGGAGCGGTCGAAGGGTTCGGCTGGCTGAACGCGCAGCAGATGATCGACGGCCTGGCGCTGGGTGAAACCACGCCGGTACCGCTGATCATGGTGGTGGCTTTCGTGGGGTTCATGGGCGGCTGGCTGCACCCCATGCTCGGGTCCGATGCGCTGTTCTGGTCGGGCGCACTGGCGGCCTCGGTGGTGACCTTCTTCACCTTCCTGCCGTCCTTCGTGTTCATCCTGGTGGGCGGGCCGTTCATTGAAACCACGCACGGCCAGCTGAAGTTCACCGCACCGCTGACCGCCATCACTGCAGCCGTGGTGGGTGTGATCCTGAACCTGGCCTTGTTCTTCGCGTACCACGTGTGGTGGCCACAGGGGTTCGCCGCGCCCTTCGACGCACCCTCTGCCGTGCTCACCGTGCTCGCGGCGGTTGCCCTGTTCCGCTTCAAGGTGGGGGTGGTGCCCCTGATCGGGATGTGTGGCTTGCTGGGCGTGGTCTGGCGCCTGGGGGCTGCGGGCGGCTGACGCTGCTGTCAGTGCCCCCCGGCCACGAAGCGGTCGGCGCGCGCGGCCTGCATCACCGCCGGCAGGCTGTGGTGCATGGCGGAAACCGGGCGGGCACCGCCCAGCCACTCGTTGGGCGTGACGAACCACAGCGCCAGCTCAACATCGTCGAACACTGGACGCAATTCGTTCAGCAGGGGCTCCATGGCGTCCACCACCGACGCGGTGGGCAGGTCGAACTGGAACAGCGGGAACATGGCCCCCCAGGGGCTGTCGATCGTGATCACGGCGCGGGTCACGATCCAGCGCGCCACCAGCGAGAGGGGCTGGGTGTCGGGCAGCCAGCCGGCCACCTCGCAGCGGTGGCGGATCAGTTCGGCCAGATCGTCACCGCTGACCAGTCCGCCGGTGCTGGAGAACGCAGCGGCCGTGGCCAACCAGTGCAGCGGAACAATGGCATTGGCGCGCTGCGTGAAGATGGTTTGCGCGGCCGACGGCAAGCCTGACCGCGCGAGCGTGTCGGGCAGTTGGGACAGGGATCGGGCGTGAGGCATGTGTGCATCTCCGAAGTGGTGCGCAGACGCGCAAACGCCTGGCAAAGATGCGAGCCTCGGGCAATTGGCTGATGGGGTCTGTACGGTGACCAACCGATGGGCGTGCGGTGCCGAAAAACACCGCGGGAGGGCGGTCGGTCAGTCCTGCGGCTCGTCGCCGGGCTGCTGAGCGACGGACTCCGCCGACGGCCCGGCCTGCGGAAAACACATGCGTTCACCGTCCCAGGTCTGGCCGCACCAGCACTGGCCGTCCTCGTTGATGATGCAGGTACCGGTGCCGCAGCAGCGTGGGTCTTCCATGGGGCCTCGAAAGAGTGTGGGTTGAACAACTGCCGAGGTTAGCGCGCCTGCGCCGGCCCTGCCGGGCCCGAACGGGTTGGCCCTGCGCGTTGCTCGATCTGCGCTTCCAGTTCGGGGCGCAGGCCCAGCAGAAAGCCCGCCTCGGTCACCACGAACAGCGGGCCGATGATCAGCCCGGTGATGTCGTCAACAAACGCCGGCTTGCGGCCCTCGAAGATGTGGCCGACGAACTGGATGATCCAGCCCACCACGAACAGGCCCACGCCCACGGCAGCCCACACACCGGTGGACAAGCTGGCGGTGGCCTGGGCCAGCAGCAGGCAGCCCAGCAGCAACGCGCCCATGAGGGCACCCAGGCGCAGGTCCAGTCGAAGGTAGTACAGCGTGGCGGCGATCACGGCCAGCGTGGCGGCCGAGACCGGCCAGCCGGCCACGGCGAAGGCGGGGCGCGCGAGCAACACCACCACCGCCAGCACGATCAGGGGGATGCCCACGAAATGGGTGGCGATGTTGCGGCGGTCGCGGTGGTAGGCGGCGTACTGGCTGAGGTGGTCGGTGAGGGTCTTCATGGGGCTTCTCCTCGGGCAACGATCCCGTGCACCATTCTCGCCAGTGCGCGCGCCCATGGCCATGGGGAATGCGCTGAGAAGTGACGCAACCGGTGGGCCGCACATGCCATCATGTCGGGCTGTGCTGCCCATCCTGTACTCCTTCCGCCGCTGTCCCTACGCCATCCGCGCGCGCCTGGCGCTGTGCCAGGCCGGCGTGGCGGTGGAACTGCGCGAGGTGGTGCTGTCGGACAAGCCGGCGCAACTGTTGGCGGCCTCGCCCGCGGGCACCGTGCCGGTGCTGCAGATCGAACCCGGGCAGGTGATTGCGCAGAGCCTGGACATCATGCGCTGGGCGCTGGGCAAGAACGACGCCGATGGCTGGCTGGCGCGCGCCGACCAGCCCGGCCTGCAGGCACTGATCGGCGCCTGCGACGGTGATTTCAAGCAGGCGCTGGACGGCTACAAGTACGCCGAGCGCCACCCGCAGCGCAGTGCGCAAGTCTGGCGCGAAGACGCGGTGCGCTGCCTGATCGAACCGCTGGAAGCCCGCCTGCGCGAGACACCGCATCTCGGCGGCGCCCGGCCCTGCCTGGCGGACGCCGCGATCTTTCCGTTCGTGCGCCAGTTCGCCGCGGTGGACGCCGGGTGGTGGGCCGCGTCGCCCTGGGTGGCCACGCGGCGCTGGCACGGCGCCTGGGCCGACGGCCCGCTCATGGCCGCCTGCATGCACAAGACCCCGGCCTGGCAACCGGGCGCACCGGTCACCGTGTTCCCGCAGGCTGCACCGTGATCCTCGAACCCACGCGGCCGAGCGACGGGCTGCAGGTGGCCGTGCGCGTGCTCTGCGCCTTCACCGCCCAGGCCGGAGATCTGGACTTGCGCTTCACCCCCTCGCCCACCGCGCAGGACGGCGTGGCCGGGCACGAAGCGGTGACCGCGCGCCGCCCCGCGACCTACCAGCGTGAGGTGCCGCTGCGCGCGCGCAGCGGCGACTTGCTGGTGCAAGGGCGCGCCGACGGCTTCGACCCGACCGCCCTGCGGCTGGAGGAGATCAAGACGCACCGGGGTGATGTGGCGCTGGTGCGCGACAACCACCGCGCGCTGCACTGGGCGCAGGCGCGGGTGTACGCGTGGATGTTGTGCGAGCAGCTGGCGCTGGAGCGCATCGAGGTCGCGCTGGTGTACTTCAACATCGACACCCAGTCCGAAACGGCGCTGGCCGCCTGGCACACCGCCGACGAACTGCGCCAGCATTTCCACGACCTGTGCGCCCGCTACATGCACTGGGCGCGCGCAGAGCAAGCGCACCGCCGGGCGCGCGACGCGCAGTTGCAGACGTTGGCCTTTCCCTTCGACGGTTTTCGCGCCGGCCAGCACGAACTGGCTGGCGCGACCTGGCGCACGCACAGCCACGGGCGCCACCTGCTGGTGCAGGCGCCCACCGGCATCGGCAAGACCATGGCCACGCTGTTCGGTGCGCTGCGCGCCATGCCCGTGCCGGGCACCGACAAACTGCTCTACCTCACCGCCAAGACACCTGGCCGGCAGCTCGCACTGGATGCACTGGCCCGCCTGCAGCCTGCAGGCGCCCCCGGCCAGCTGCGGGTACTGGAACGCGTGGCACGGGAGAAGGCTTGCGAGCACCCCGACAAGGCCTGCCACGGCGACGCCTGCCCGCTGGCCCAGGGCTTCTACGACCGCTTGCCACAGGCGCGCGAAGACGCCGCACAGACCGCGTGGCTCGACCAGGCCGGCCTGCGCACGGTGGCCCTGAAGCATGGCGTCTGCCCCTACTACCTCGGCCAGGACATGCTGCGCTGGAGCGATGTGGTGGTGGGTGACTTCAACCATTTTTTCGACCTGAGCGCGCACCCCTGGGCGCTGACCGTGGGCGAGCCCTGGCGCGTGGGTCTGCTCATTGACGAGGCGCACAACCTGATTGAGCGCGCGCGCCTGATGTACAGCGCCGAACTCGACCCGGCAACGCTGGCAGCGCTGCGCAAGGCGCCCCCCCAAGGACTCAAGGCCTCGCTTGATCGCCTGCACCGCTTCTGGGGAACACTGGCCCGTGGGCAGGCCGCCGGGCAGGTGCTGCTGAACGATCTGCCCGAGGGCCTCGTGGGCGCTCTGCAGCAGCACGCCGCCGACCTGTCGGAGCATCTGGCGCTGGATGCGGCCGCGCCCGATGCGCGTGTGCAGGCCTGGCTGTTCGAGGTGCTGCACTTCGTGCGTGTGGCCGAGGTGTTTGGCGACCACTCGCTGATGGAGATCACACGCACCGAGCCGGCCGCGCGCGCCCGCGCGCCGCGGCCCCGCCTGGCCATCCGCAACCTGGTGCCCGCGCCGCACCTGGAGCCACGCTGGCAGGCCGCGCACAGCGCCACGCTGTTCTCGGCCACGCTCAGCCCCATGGACCATGCGATCAACCTGCTCGGCCTGCCCGCCGACGTGGCGCGGCTGGAGGTGCCTTCTCCGTTCGACCCGGCACAACTGCAGGTGCGCATCACGCCGCACATTTCCACCCGCTACCAGGACCGCGCCGAGTCGCTGGAGGCGGTGGTGGCCGTGATGGCCGGGCAGTTCCACGCCAAGCCGGGCAACTACCTGGCTTTTTTCAGCAGCTTTGACTACCTGCAGCAGGTGCTTGCGCGTTTTGCCGTGGCCCACCCGGACATTGCGGCGTGGTCGCAATCGCGCGGCATGGCCGAGATCGATCGCAATGCCTTTGTGGCCCGCTTCACCGAAGACAGCCAGGGCATCGGCTTCGCGGTGCTGGGAGGCGCCTTTGGCGAAGGCATCGACCTGCCGGGCCAGCGCTTGATCGGCGCTTTCATCGCCACGCTCGGCCTGCCGCAGGTGAACCCGCTGAACGAGCAACTGCGCGCACGGCTGCAGTCGAAACACGGTCGTGGTTACGACCACGCCTACCTGTTTCCCGGCCTGCAAAAGGTAGTGCAGGCCGCCGGGCGCGTGATCCGCGGGCCCGAAGACCGGGGTGTGGTGATCCTGATGGACGACCGCTTTGCCCGCCCCGAGGTGCGCGGTCTGCTGCCCGCCTGGTGGCGGGTCGAACGGGTCTGAAACCCAAGCACTGGCACAGGTCTTGCTGATTGCAAAGCACCCAGGACCGGGCGGAGCGCCACACTGCACCTCTTGCCCGGTTGATCGAGGAGACCGCATGCCCCGCCCACTTTCCCGTTTCTGGTCCGACTGGACTGCCCGGGACTTTGCCGACCTGCAACACAGCCCTGCCGCCGATCGCGCGGTGGCGGTGCTGCCGGTGGCCGCCATCGAGCAGCACGGCCCGCACCTTCCCGTGAGCGTGGACACCACCCTGGTGGACGGCGTGATCGATGCTTGCCTGCCGCACCTGCCCGCAGACCTGACCGCGCTCTTTCTGCCCACGCAGGCGGTGGGCAAGAGCAACGAACACGCGCGCTTCGCCGGCACCCTCACACTGAGCGCCGAGACCCTGCGCTGCGTCTGGATGGAACTGGGTGCCTGCGTGGCGCGCGCCGGTATCCGAAAACTGGTGCTCCTCAACAGCCACGGCGGCCAGATCACGCTCATGGAGATGGTGGCGCGCGACTTGCGCGAGGCACACGATCTGCTGGTGGTCTCCACCAACTGGTTCAGCCTGCCCATGGCGCCCGGGATTCACCAGCGCTTCAGTGAAGACGAGCATCGCTTCGGCATCCACGCCGGGGACGTGGAAACCTCCATGATGCTGGCCCTGCGGCCGCAGCAGGTGCACATGGACCGCGCACAGGATTTCGGCAGTGCCATGGCGCTGCGGGCGCAGGACTACCCGCTGCTGGGCAGCGGCGCCGCCAAGGTGGCCTGGCAGATGCAGGACCTCAATACCTGGGGCGCTGCGGGCAACGCCACGCTGGCCACCGCCGAAAAAGGCCGTGCGGTACTGGACGACGCCGGCCGCCAGCTTGCCGCACTGCTCCTGGAGGTGGACCGCCTGCCACTGGACACCCTCAAGGCAGGCACCGCCTGGACCACGGGCCCAGGGCATACCTCATGACGCTCCTGCAGGCCATGCACATACCGCGGGCGGTGCGCGGTTTTTCCAGCCAGGTCGCTGATGACGCAGTGTTCGACGTGTCTTGGGAGGGCGCTCTGGTCACCTCCATCGAACCGTGCCCGCCAGGCACCCGGGCCCAGGGCATGCTGCTGCCCACGTTGGTCGACCTGCACCTGCACCTGGACAAGACCCACACCGTTGGGGAGACGGGAGCGGCCAATGGCGATCTGTTTCGGGCCATCGAGATGATCGCCCGGCACCGCGCCACCTGGACCGAAGCGGACCTGCACCTGCGCATGGAACGAGGTCTGCAGGAAGCCTGGAGCAACGGCGTGCGGGCGCTGCGCACACACCTGGACTGGATGTCGAGCGAGCGCCCGCTGTCGGTGAATGTGCTCCACGATCTGCGCTCCCAGTGGCGCGAGAGGCTGGATATCCAGTGGGTGTCGCTCACCGCCCTGGACCTGTTCGACGACATGGCATGGGCGCGCGGCATGGCCTCGCAGGTGAAGACCATGGGCGGTGTGCTGGGCTGTTTCGTGTACCGCAACACCGACGTGCGTCGCAAGCTGCAGGGCGTTTTTGAGCTGGCCCGCGAATTCGATCTGGACCTCGACTTTCATGTGGACGAAGGGCTGGACGCAGACGCCAATGGCCTGCAGACCATCGCCGAGCTTGCGCTGGTGCACGGTTGGACAGGCCGTGTGGCCTGCGGCCATGCGTGCTCGCTGTCGGTGCAACCCGTCGAACAGGCGCGCGCCACGCTGGCCTTGCTGGCGCTGGCGGACATCACCCTCATCGCGCTGCCCACCACCAATCTTTACCTGCAGGGCGCATGGAACGAGACACCGGTGCCGCGTGGCATCACACGCCTGCAGGAAGCACGCCAGATGGGGGTGCGAACCTGCATGGCCAACGACAACGTGGCCGATCCGTTTTTTCCGTACGGCTGCTACGACCCGCTGGAAGCCTGGGCATTGGGGGTGCAGATGGCCCACCTGGCCCCAGCCGAAGACTGGCTCGATACGGTCACCGTGTCCCCCGCACAGGCCATGAAACTGGCTTGGGACGGGCGCATTGCTCCCGGCTGCCCGGCCGACTTCGTGCTGCTGGCGGCTCACGACGGCCTGCAAGCCATGACACCCGCTGGCCGCCAGCGCCGCATTTGCCGACAAGGACACTGGACATGAGCTCACTGCCCACCCTCCCACCCCTGGCCTCCTCCCTCGCCTCACCCATCGATCGACTGATCGAAGATCTGGACGGTATCGAGATCAGCACCGACCTGGTGCAGCTCGACATCAAGAGCCAGGACTACCACTGGTACAGCCCCATCCTGAAGGAGATGCTGGCCCATTGCCGTGGTGAAGTGATCGTGCGGCCCACCACCGAAGAGCAGGTGATCAGCGTGGCCGCGGCCTGCGCCCGGCACCGTATCAAGGTCACCGTGCGCGGTGGCGGCACCGGCAACTACGGGCAGTGTGTGCCGCTGGAAGGCGGCGTGATCCTGGACATCACCGGCCTGAACCGCGTGCTCGACATCCAGCCGGGCAGCGTGCGCGTGCAGGCCGGCTGCATGATCATGGCGCTGGAGCGCGCCGTGCGCGCCAGCGCGGTGGTGCCGGGCGGTCAGGAGTTGCTCATGTACCCCAGCACGAGGGACACAGCCACCATCGGCGGTTTCATCGGAGGCGGTTATGGCGGCGCCGGCAGCGTACGCAACGGCATCCTGAAAGACCCGGGCAACGTGACGCGGGTGCGTATCGTGACGCTTGAGGAAACGCCGCGCATCATCGAGCTCGACGACGCCGACATTCAGAAGGTGCATCACGCCTTTGGCACCAACGGCGTGATGACCGAGCTCACCCTCGCCCTCAAACCGGCGGTGGACTGGGTTCACCACATTGCCCTGTTTCCCAGCTACCGCCGTGCGCTCGAATTTGGCGTGGCAGCCACCCTGGCCTGTGCGCGCGCCAACCCGATCCGCGGCGCAGAGGCCCAAGACCTGCCCGCTGGACCGGCGCTGGATGTGTTCGAGATCACCGCGGTGGACCAACGCTTCGCGCCGTTCTACGCCGACGCGTTCGGCGAGCGTTTTCCGCTCGGTCACGACGCGGTGTTCTCCATGGTCAACCCTCGCGATCTCGAAGGCTGGCGCACCCTCATGCGCGAGCACGGTGGCACCGAAACCATGGCGCTGACCGAGACGGAAGTCGACGCGCAGGGCCTGGTGCCGGCGTTTGAATGCGCGTGGAACCACACCACACTCATGGCGCTGCGCCAGGACAAGAGCTGGACCAACTTGCAAACGGTTTATTCGTGGCCGCTCGATCTGGATCTGGTGGAGCGGCAGATGCAGCGCTATGGCGACGAGGTGGTGATGCACCACGAATTCGGCCGCGACAGCCATGGCTTCGTGGTGTTCGCATTGCCGCTGGTGGCTTACTTCGACCGTGAGCGCCTGTACGAAATCATCCGGGAACACGAGGCCGACGGCTGCCTGGTGTTCGACAACCATGTGGTCACTATCGAAGGAGGTGGCATGAAGACCATCGACCAGGCCCAGATCGAGCTGAAAAAGGTGGCCGACCCGCACGGCCTGATGAACCCGGGCAAGACCGAAGGCTGGAAACCTGAATACGCCCGCCCCTGAATGGCCGACGCCATGCAGACGCTGATCGTTCACGCCCACCCCAATCCGCAGAGCCTCAGCGGAGCGCTGTTCCGGCTCACGCAGGAAACGTTGCGCGAGCGGGGGCACACGGTGAACGTCATCGATCTTTACGCCGAAGGCTTCGACCCGGTGCTCACCCGCGAAGAAAAGAGCGCCTACCTCGACTGCCCAGACTGGCTCGTGCAGCGTTTCGAAGCGCACATTGCATTGATCCAGCGCGCCGAACACATCGTGTTGGTTTACCCCACGTGGTGGTGGGGACCGCCCGCCATGCTCAAAGGCTGGCTCGAGCGGGTCTGGCTGCCCAGGATCACCTTCAAACCAGCCATGCGCAAGGGTGCGCGCCTGCAGCCGCAAATGCAGCATGTGAGGCACTTCACCGTGGTCACACACGGCGGAGCGCCCTGGTGGTGGCTGCAGTTCATGGGGGACCCGCACCGCCGCATGATGACCCGCGGCATGGCGATGCTGTTCCACCCGCGCTGTCGAAAGACCTGGCTGCAGCTTCACGATATGAACAATGTGACGCCGCGAGACTGTGAGCGCTTCATGCAGAAGGTGCAGCGCGCCCTGGAACGTACCTGATCCAGCCACCCGGAGACACCCATGAGTCCTGCCCCCGACAACGCCCACGGCCAGCCGCTGGCACGCTATGCAGCCGCGAGGCGCCTGGGCGAACACCTCTACCTCAGCGGCGTGATCGCGGTCGACCCGGGCTCGGGTGAGGTGCTGGAGAGTTACAGACAGCTACCCGATACCGCGCGAACGGCGATCAGGACGCTGGGCTACGACACCGGGCAGCTGTCGATCGACGTGTTCGAGAGCCCCATCGTGGTGCAGAGCTGGGCCGTGTTGGAGCGCATCCGAACCACGGTGGAATCCCACGGCGGGGACATGGTGAATGTTTGCCGGCTGGTGCAGTATTTCCGAGACTTGCGCCACTACCCGGCCTACAACCGGGTGCGCGATCTGTTCTTTGCCCAGCCGGTGGTGAGCACGGTGGTGGAAGTGAGCCGCATGCTGCCCAGCGATGCCGTGGTTCTGGAAGTGGAGGCCACCATCTGGATACCGCCTTCGTCGCGGTAGCCGCCAACCGGCTTGGCACAGAGTTTGCACGGCCTGATCGCTGGATTTCCGCCACCGATTCGTCGAACATTGACTTTCACAGGAGATGACATGGCCCAACGCATTTCTCGAATCTTCATGGTCACGGCTGCCCTCGCGGCGTCCACCGGTGCCCTGGCCCAGGAAAAATTCACCTACCTCACCAACTGGTACGCGCAGGCCGAACACGGCGGCTTCTACCAGTCGGTGGCTGATGGTGCGTACAAGGCCGCCGGGCTCGATGTGACCATTCGCATGGGCGGGCCGCAGATCAACATCGTGCAGATCATGGCCGCCGGGCAAGCCGACTGTGTGATGGGTTATGACGTGCAGACCATGAGCATTCGCGCTCAGGGCATCAACGCCGTGACGGTGGCGGCGTCGTTCCAGAAAGACCCGCAGGTGCTGGTGGCCCACCCCGAGGTCAGGAAGATCGAGGACATCAAAGCCAAGACCATCCTGGTGTCCAGCGCTGGTACCACCACCTACTGGCCCTGGCTAAAGGCCAAGTACGGACTGAGTGACGGCCAGATGAAGCCCTACACCTTCAGCATCCAGCCCTTCCTGGCCGACAAGAACATCGTGCAGCAAGGCTATCTTTCGTCCGAGCCCTATGCCATTGAGCAGGAAGCCAAGTTCAAGCCCAGTGTGTTCCTGATGTCCGATCACGGCTGGCCTCCTTACTCCACCACCATCGTGTGCATGGAGAAGACCGTGAAGGAACGACCGCAAGCCGTCGCGGCCTTCGTCAAGGCATCCATGGAGGGCTGGAAAAAATACCTTCAGGGCGATCCGTCGGCGGCCAACGCGCTGATCAAGAAGGACAACCCGAACATGACCGACGACAAGATCGCCAACGGCATTGCGCTCCTCAAATCCAGTGGCATGGTATTCGGTGGTGACGCGGCCACACAGGGCGTGGGCATCGTGACCGATGCGCGCATGAAAGCCACCTACGACATGCTGGTGGCCAACAAACTGATCGACCCCAAGGTGGACTACAAAGCCACTTTCACCGATCAGTTCGTCAAAGGTCTGAAGATCCTGCCGTGACCGCCATGAACTTGCCCGATCCGGTGGTGGGCGAGAGCCACATGCCAGCGGTGGAGGTGTTGTCAGCCGAGCAGACCTACCCCAACGGGACGCGGGCGCTTTTGCCAGTCGATCTCCAGGTTGGCGACGGCGAATTCGTCACCTTGCTCGGGCCATCGGGCTGCGGCAAGAGCACGCTGCTGAAAATGGTGGCCGGCATGCTGGCTCCCACCGAAGGGCGCATCCTGCTCTGGCGCAAGCCGGTGCGCGAACTTGAGGCGAGTGGTCGGCGGCTGTCGTTCGTGTTCCAGGACGCGACCCTCATGCCCTGGGCCGATGTTCAGACCAACGTGCGGCTGCCGCTGGACCTCGCCCGCCAGCCTGTGGCGGTGTCTGCCCCGCGCGTGGCAGATGCGCTCTCGATGGTGGGCCTCAGCCGTTTCGCCACCCACCGCCCGCGCGAACTGTCAGGCGGCATGCAGATGCGGGTGTCGATCGCGCGAGGTCTCGTCACCCAGCCCCACCTGCTGCTCATGGACGAACCGTTCGGCGCTCTCGACGAAATCACACGCAACCGGCTGGACGACGATTTGCTGAATCTCTGGCAACAGCAAAACCTCACCGTGGTGTTCGTTACCCACTCCATCGCAGAAGCTGTGTACCTGTCCCAACGGGTGGTGGTGATGGCGGCACGACCCGGCCGTGTGGTGGAGCAGCTGGTGGTGGATGAACCCCATCCACGCGGGCCGGACTTCCGTGTGAGCCAGCGCTTCGCCGAATACGCACGCCACCTGCAGGACAGCCTGCTCAAGGCCAGCGACGAACACGCTCTGCACTGACTTGTATGGACACCACCGCCGCACTGAGCCAGACGCCCGCTGCTCCTGCCGCGCCAAAGGCTGGTGCACCGTGGGTGCAACGCCCCGCGCTCATGAAGGTGCTGTTGCCGCTGGTGGTGGCGGCACTGCTGCTGGTGGTGTGGCAGGTGTGGGTCACCGTGGCCCAGGTTCCCGCCTTTTTGGTGCCCTCGCCGTGGCTGATCGCCCAGACGCTCGTGCAGGACTGGAGCCTGCTCATGGGCGCACTTGGCGTCACACTGCGTATCACTCTGCTTGCGTTTCTGCTTTCTGCGGTGCTGGGCACGCTGATCGCGTTTCTCTTCGTGCAGAGCCGCTGGATCGAAACAGCGTTCTTTCCCTATGCGGTGCTGCTTCAGGTCACCCCGATCGTGGCCATCGCGCCGCTGATCATCATCTGGGTGAAAGACACCACCGCATCGCTGGTGATCTGCGCCACCATCGTGGCGCTGTTCCCCGTGATCTCCAACACCACCCTGGGTCTGCGCAGCGTCAACCCCGGGTTGGCTTCATTTTTCAAGCTGCACAACGCCACACGCGGGGCCACCCTGTGGCGACTGCGCATACCCAGCGCATTGCCGTATTTCTTTGCAGGCCTGCGCATCTCGGCGGGTCTGGCGCTCATCGGCGCGGTGGTGGCTGAGTTCGTGGCCGGCACCGGCGGCACAGGCACAGGCCTGGCTTACCAGATCCTTCAGTCGGGCTACCAGCTGAACATACCCCGGATGTTCGCTGCACTGGTGCTCATCTCGCTTACCGGCGTGGCGCTTTTCCTGCTGCTCGCCGCCCTGAACAAGTGGGCGCTGGCTGGCTGGCACGACAGCGAAATCAACCAAGGCTGAACAGGCGACGGCCGGATCACATCGTCGAATACAGGTGTACGGCCCCGCTGTTTTGCATGGCTCGTCCCAGAGAGAGGCCCCAGAGGCTCCAGGGGCCAGCGCCGTCTTCCAGCCGCGCACCCACCGCCAGCTGGCGCCCATCGCCCGAAAGGGCCAGCGCCGAACCAAACACATCGCCCGTGCGGCTGCGATTGGATTTCACGTAGTCGGTCTGACGCCAACGCTTCCCGTCGAACGCATACCGGTACACGGCGCCGGTCGAGGATGCGCTGTTGTCACCCTGATCGCCATTGAGCCCTCGGGCCGCACTGGCCTCGTACACAGCCGACATGGCCAGTACCCGGCCGTCGGCCGACAGCGCCAGGCGTTCACCAAAAGCATCACCCATGTCGGCGTTCGAGGCCTGCAAACGCGCCCGCTGCCGCCACTGACCGCCCTGGTTCACGAACACGTAGGCACTGCCGGCCGTGCGCTGGCGTGCCTCGGTGCCGTCGGGCGCCGTGGCACCCACCGCCATCGTCATGCCGTCGGCAGACAGGAGCACCTGGGAGCCCAACGGGTTCTGCGTCGTTGCGTTGGCCGAGCTCACGATGGCCTGCTCGCGCCAGCCGGTGGGCTCCTGGCGGAACACATGCACGGCACCGCGACCCGTGGCGCTGGCACCGGCGGCCAGCGTGAGGCCATCAAAAGTGAGTGCCACACCCGTGCCGAGCTGGCCACCCGCTTGTGCATGAGAAGCTTCCAGCAGTGCCTGTTCGGTCCAGCCTGAAGCACCCTGCCTGAACACGTACACGGCACCGCTGTCTACCAGCGGAGCCGACTGACCACCACCGTCGTGCCGGTGCGCACTCACGGCCACGGTGTCGCCCCGGCCGGAGAGCGACACGCTCATGCCGAACCAGTCGAAGCTGCGCGCCCTGGATGCCAGCAGGCGCGACTGGAGCTGCCAGCCTTTGTCACTGCGCCCAAACACATAGACAGTGCCTTGATCGCCCTCTGCAGAGGAGTCGGCGGTGGCAGCCTTGTGCGATTCAAAGGGGGCGCCGACTGCGAGGCGGCTGCCGTCGTCGGACAGGGACAGGCTGTGGCCGAAGCCGCTACCGGTGGTGGGCTCGGTGGCACGCAGGCGTGCCTGCTCCCGCCAGCCCTGCGGGGTGCGGGTGTAGACGTACACAGCGCCGGCTGCGGGTACGCCGTCGGCAGGCCGGCCGGCCGCTTTCAGATCGGCCCCGACCGCGAGCGTGTTGCCATCGCGAGAAAGCGCCACGGCGCTGCCGTACACATCGCCCGGCGCTGCGTCGGATGCCAGCAGGTGGGTCTGGTCGACGCTGGCCGCGGCGGAGGGAGACAACAGCGCGGAGCGCAGCGTGAAGTCCGGGTCACTGGCACAAGCGCTCAACCAGGCCAACAGCCCGATCAGGGGCACGGCCACCCAGAGTCGAAAAATGGAAGTCATTGCGGAGGTCCTGTGGAATCGATGTTCTGCAACGATCCGGCAGGTCTTGCGGGCTGCTTGCCCCCTGCCGATCGTTCGGTGGGGCAGATGGTCTTCACTTCAGGTCGGCAACAACATACTTCCAAGGCGTTACAAAAGCACCTTTTCTGCAAGCTCCATGAATTACTTCTCACCCATGGTCACCTGCCGGCGTGACATATGCCCACCCGCAGCGTGAGCAGCTGACTTGCATCAGGGCGGCGCGTCGGACTTGAACAGCCGGCTGGCCAGGATGTCCACTGGCATGAGGGTGGTGAGGTCGTCGCGCGTGAGTTCGCGGTCCCGATCGACGAACAGGCGGCTGGCCTGGCGCAGGCGTGCGCGGTCAAGCGCGTTGCGCACGCTTCGGGCGTTCGCAAAATGCGGCAGCGCAATGCGGCGCTGCAGGTAGCTCTCGAAGGCTTCGCGTGCGCCGTCGCCGAAGCGGTAGTTCATGGTGCCCAGCATGCGGTCGGCGATGTCGAGCAACTCACCCTGCGCGTAGTCTGGAAAGTCGAGATGGTGCGCCACACGCGACGACAGGCCGGGGTTGGACTTGAAGAAGGTGTCCATGCGGTCCTTGTAGCCGGCGAGTATCACCACCAGATCGTCGCGCTGGTTCTCCATCACCTGCAGCAGGATCTCGATCGCTTCCTGCCCGTAGTCGCGCTCGTTCTCGGGTCGGTACAGGTAGTAAGCCTCGTCGATGAAGAGCACGCCGCCCATGGCCTTCTTGAGCACCTCCTTGGTCTTGGGCGCGGTGTGGCCGATGTACTGGCCCACCAGGTCGTCGCGCGTAACGCTCACCACGTGGCCCTTTCGCACATAGCCCAACCGATGCAGGATTTCGGCCATGCGCAGGGCCACCGTGGTCTTGCCGGTGCCGGGGTTCCCGGTGAAGCTCATGTGCAGCGAGGGCGTCTGCGCCTGCAGGCCGAGGTTCAGGCGCAGCTTGTCGACCACGAGCAGCGCCGCGATGTCGCGGATGCGCGTCTTCACCGGCACCAGGCCGATGAGGTCACGGTCCAGCTCGTCCATGACCGCTTCGACCTGGCTCTGGGCGAGCACGTCGTTGACGGTGCGCGCACCGGTGTCTTGCAACGCTGGCGCTGTGGAGGCCGCTGGCGGGGCAGCGGCGGGCGCCGCACCCGGGATGCTGTAGGTCGGAGCGTTCACCGGTCAGCCGCTCAGTCGCCGTATCGCTCAGACTCGGGCGTGTCGGTGGCGTAGCTGTGCACGGTGTAGCGAATGGAGCGGCCCCCGACCTCTTGCCGCGAGAGGCCAAAGCCCGGTTCCGTGGCGGGCCGGTTGACGATGAAGCTCATCACGATCGACTCGGTGTTGCGCGTCGAGTCGAACGCCATCATGCGGATGTAGTGGTTGGGAAAGGTCTTGCGGCAGGCGTGCAGTTCGACCATCACGCCGGCGGCGTCCTCCAGGTCGAACATCGGGTTGCCGAACATCTCCCAATAGGTGTTGCGCGGGTGAGGGTCGTCGGTGTATTCGACGCTCCAGGCGTAACCTTTCTTCAGGCCGTATTCGATCTGCATCACGATCTCGGCGTCGGTCAGGTCGGGGAGAAAGCTGAACTGGCCCTGCGTGATGCGGCCGGTGGGGTTGGTCATCATGGTGATTGCTCCTCAGGCCACGGATGGTGTGACGGCGTAGTCGGACGTGTCGGTTGGCGCGTAGTTGAAGCTGATCTCGCCCCAGGTGTCGAGCGCGGCCTTCAGCGGGCTGCATCCCTCTGCCGCCTTGCGCAGGATGCTCGGACCTTCCTCCAGGATGTTCTTGCCCTCGTTGCGCGCCTTCACCATGCATTCGAGCGCCACCCGGTTGGCCACGGCGCCGGCCTGGATGCCCTGCGGGTGCCCGATGGTGCCGCCACCGAACTGCAGCACCACGTCGTCGCCAAACAGGTCGATCAGCTGGTGCATCTGGCCGGCGTGAATGCCGCCCGATGCCACCGGCATCACCTTTTTGATGTCGGCCCAGTCCTGCTCGAAGTGGTTGCCGCGCGGCAGGTCGACCTTGGTCACGCTGTTGCGGCACACGTCGTAGTAGCCCTGCACCGTGAGCGGATCGCCTTCGAGCTTGCCCACTGCGGTACCGGCGTGGATGTGGTCCACGCCCGCCAGGCGCATCCACTTGGCGATCACGCGGAAGCTCACGCCGTGGTTCTTCTGGCGCGTGTAGGTACCGTGGCCGGCGCGGTGCAGGTGCAGGATCATGTCGTTCTTGCGAGCCCAGTTCGCCATGCTCTGGATCGCGGTGTAGCCGATCACCAGATCGATCATCACGATCACGCTGCCGAGTTCTTTGGCGAAGTCGGCCCGCTCGTACATGTCTTCCATCGTCGCGCCGGTGACGTTCAGATAGCTGCCCTTGACCTCCCCCGTGGCCGCGCTCGCCTTGTTCACCGCGTCCATCACGTACAGAAACCGGTCGCGCCAGTGCATGAAGGGCTGCGAGTTGATGTTCTCGTCGTCCTTCATGAAGTCCAGCCCGCCCTTCAGGCCTTCATAGACCACGCGGCCGTAGTTGCGACCCGAGAGGCCGAGCTTGGGTTTGGTGGTGGCGCCCAGCAGCGGACGGCCGAACTTGTCCAGGCGTTCGCGCTCGACGACCAGCCCGGTGGGCGGCCCCTTGAAGGTCTTCACGTAGGCCACCGGAATGCGGATGTCTTCCAGCCGCGCGGCCTTCAGCGGCTTGAAGCTGAAGACGTTGCCGATCAGGCTGGCTGTCATGTTGGCGATCGAGCCCTCTTCGAACAGGATCAGGTCGTAGGCCACCCAGGCAAAGTACTCGCCCGGGCGCCCGGGCACCGGCTCGACCTTGTAGGCCTTGGCGCGGTAGCTGTCGCAAGCCGTGAGCCGGTCCGTCCACACCACGGTCCAGGTGGCGGTGCTCGATTCGCCAGCCACGGCAGCGGCAGCTTCCACCGGATCCACACCGTCTTGCGGCGTGATGCGGAACAGGCACAAGGTGTCCGTGTCCTTGATCACATAGTCGGGCACCCAGTAGCCCATCTGGCGGTACTTGAGAACGCCGGCGCTGTAGCGCTTTTTGGCATCGGTGATGATGCTGTTGGTGGTGTCGGTCACGCTGTCTCCTGAGGTCGGGTAATGAAACACAACCCGACTGTAGGAACGACGTCGACTAAGGTAAATTCAAACTTGCTGGCACCTGACTTAAGCAAGTCTGAACCGAAATCCCGGTTCGAAGCAGCGTCAACCGCCTCGCCCCCGGCCTCTCCCCTGCCCGCTGCTGCCACTGCTTCCGCTTCCGCTGGAGCCACTGCTTCCGCTGTCGCCGCCACTGTCACCACTGCTGTCACCACCGCTGTCACCATCACCCCCGCGGTGTCGTCCGCGGCGACCGTCACTGTCATCACCGGCTTCGCCGCCGCTGCGGGCGCCGCGCCTACTTTCGCGTCCGACCGACAACTCGGTGGCCAGCACGCGGTTGAGCACATCGAGCCTGCCGCTCACCTGAACCGGCTGGCCCACCTTCAACGTCCCCAGATCACCACCGCGCACCACCAGGCGGTCGTCCAGCTGCACCCGCTCGTAGCCGATCTGCAGCTCGCGACCGCTCAGGCTGTGCACATATCCCTGCAACACCACCTGGCGCGCATCGCCCATGGCGCGGCGCGTCGGCTGCAGGACCATGCGCCGGGGTCGCAGGCGTTGACCATCCCAAGCGCCTTGCGCCAGCCATTCCTGGCCCGCCTGTGGTTCGCCCTGCCCAGGTGGCCAGTCGACAAGGGTGCCCCCGAGTCTCCAGCCTCCCGCGCCATCGGGGCTGACCAGACCCGAGGCCTGGGCCAGGCGCGGCGCGCCTTCGGGCAGCGCTTGCACCCTTGAACCGCGCACCTCGCCGTCGGCCAGCCGGTGTCCGCTCACCCGCACCCAGTCACCCAGCTTCAGCGGTGCAAGATCGGCCGTGGCAAGCACCTGCACACGCTGGCCCAACACGTGCAGCAGCCGTCTGCTTGCGTCCATGTGCTCGATCGGCCCCACCACCGCATCCATCACCTCGATGCGCTTCGCTCTCACTTCGTCGCCCGTTCCCTGCGCGCGAATCACCACCACCTGACCGACCGCCAGTTCGCGCAGCGAAAGATCCTGTCCATCCCGACCCACCGGCGTGTCGGGCTCAACGTCCACCTCGACGCCATTGACGCAAACACTGGCGAAACCGGTGACCAAACCAACGATGCCGGTGCCTCCGATGCCGCTGCCTTCTTGCGCCGTCTGCCCGGTGCCCCCCATCCCACCAGGATCGACCGCTGCCACCGCACCGGTGCCTCCGATACCCGGTGCACGAAGGGTGGGGTTTGTTTGTGAAGCGGCGGCGCACGCCGCCGCAGGGCGAGCCAAGTCCGGGGTGGGAACGCGGAGTGTGCAAGCAGACAGGGACAGGAGCAGCAGCGCGGCGCCGCATCTCGACCATGCATTCATGGAGCATCTCCGGCCGGGCCGTCGTCTTGAGGCGCGGCATACATGTAAACGCCCAGCGTGAATCGCTCGCGTGGTGCGTCGTCTGGCCGGCTGCGGTCACGGCGCTCGGCAGCCTGCACCGCTTCGTTCAAGGCCAACAAGGTCTGCATGCCGTGCTCGGAGGCCAAGGCCTTCAGGCCTGCGACCGACTCCGGACTCAGGCCATCAGCGTGAACACTGCGGTCCATGAAAGGGTCACCACCCAACAGGTTGTGGCTGGCAGCGGCGGCATGGTCGTGCATGTGAAGAGCGAAGTAAAAAAACTTGTCGTCGTCCCCCCGAGCGGGCACAAAGGCCTGGACGTTGAGGCACACGCGGTCACGGTCATCCAGCGTGACCAGTCCACGGTTGAGCCATTCGTCCAGCACCACGCGCGGCCGGATGTCGCTGCTGATGCCAGCCACCAGCGCCTCGAAGGATCGCTCACCACCCTCGCTGGCCAGACGCGGAAGCGGTCGCGGTGCGCCGCGCCCATTGCGCCAGGCGGGGTCGCCCAGCCAACGGGAGAACACCTGGGAAGCCAGGGTGACGGTGGCCGCGGGTGGCGACTCTCGCCGCTGCGGCCGAGACCTCAATCGGCTCACATCCTTTCGGTGCACTCCACTGATCAAGCTGACACGGCTGTCGGTGGGCGGCTTGCCATCGAGTCGAAAGTCGTTCTCGGCCACCTCCACAAACAGGCCTTTGAGCAGATCACTCAGGTGGGGATAGGTGATGCCGCGCGCCACCATCAGGTGCACGAGGGGGCGAAGGAGCCGACGAAACGCCGAGACAAGCAACGGCGATGGGCCCGCAGCCGCACCAGGATCAGAGCGAAATTCAGGTTGGGGAGGCATCTTGATACCGATGGTAACGCTTTGCGTGGGAAAAAATCACACAAACAGTTGACGTGGGAATTATTCCCACCGACACTGAAGGCGTGGGAATATTTCCCACAAATTGAAGTCATCAACCACCAAGGAGCCTTCCATGTACCCCCTCAAAATCAACACACTCGCAGCGCTGGTCACCGCCCTCGTTCTGGCCATGGGCTCCAGCGTCGCCATGGCCAAGAACGGCAGCTCCAGCGGCAGCTCGAGCGGCGGCCACAGCGGCGCGTCTTCATCGAACGGCTCATCGTCGTCCAGTGGCCACGGAAGCGGTCACGGTGGCGGACACGACAGCGGTCGGGGTAGAGGCCGAGGCAGCGATGACGGCGCCAGCAGCACCACATCGGCCGGGCGCTCGCGCTCGAGCGACAGCCCCGGTGACATGCGCCAAAGCCGTGGGGCGGACGATGGGCCCGGCCACACACGTCAGAGCCGCGGCGCAGATGACGGGCCAGGCGACTCGCGCCAGGGCCGTGGAACAGATGACGGCCCCAACCACCGCTGAGTCCAGTTCCCCGGACTTCAGCCGGCGTCAGCCGTCTGCTTCGAGATCGGACTCGGCCTCGGGCAGGCGCGAGATCAGCACCTGGTCGATGCGCCGGCCGTCCAGCACCAGCACTTCGAAGCGCCAGCCGGCGCACTCCACGCTGTCGGCCTGGGCGAGCAGGTCACCCGCCACGGTCTGCATGAGGCCGGCCACGGTGTTGTAGCGGCCCTTGTCCTCGTCGGGCAGCTCGTCGATATCCAGGCGCGACTTGAGTTCGGCCACCGGCATGGCGCCATCGATCAACCACGCACCGTCCTCGCGCTGCGTGGCCCAGGCGTCCACCGCGGCGTGCGGCGAGAGCTCGCCGGTGATGGCCTCCAACATGTCCAGCGGCGTGAGCAGGCCCTGCACCACGCCGTACTCGTCCACCACGAACACCATGCGGGTGGCGCGCGCACGGAACTGCTCCAGCAGCTCCATGCCGCTGAGCGTCTCTGGCACGAACACGGCGGGCTGCACATGGCGCATCAGGGTCTCGTTGTTGCCCTCGGCCTGCAGCGCGAGCATGCGCGGCAGGTGAATGACGCCGACCACGTCGTCCAACCCGCCACGACACACCGGGTACCACGAGTGGCCGGTGGTCCAGGCCCGCTGCACCGCCACGTCGATGCTGGCCTGTGCGTCGAGCCATTCGATCTCGGAGCGCGGCACCATGATGGAGGTGAGTTGCCGGTCGTCGAGCAGGAACACGTTGCGCACCATCTGGTGTTCGTGCTCCTCGATGATGCCGGCGTCAACGCCCTCTTCCAGGCTGGCGTTGATCTCTTCTTCCGTCACGTGCTGCACCGCATTGGTGTCGATGCGCAGCAGCTTGAGCATGCCCTGTGTGGTTTGCGTGAGCAGCCACACAAAGGGCTTGGCCGCCGTGGCCACGAAGGTCATGGGCCGCGACACCCAGCGCGATACCGCCTCGGGATAGAGCTGCCCGATGCGCTTGGGCACCAGCTCGCCGAAGACGATGGTGATGAAGGTGATGACCACGACCACGAGCGCGGTGGAAAGGATGTTGGCCGTGGCCTCGGCGATACCCTTGGACTCCATCCAGAGACCGAGGTCTCCACTGAAGGCGGCTTCGCCCACGATACCGTTGAGCATGCCGATGGAGGTGATGCCGACCTGCACCGACGAGAGGAACTGTGTGGGGTTCTCCAGCAACTTCAGCGCGGTGATGGATCCCTTGTCACCGGCCTCGGCCATGGCCGCCAGTCGTGCCTTGCGGCTGGAGGCCAGGGCCAGCTCGGACATGGCGAACGCGCCGTTGAGCAGCGTGAGAAAAACAATGAGGAGGATGTCCATAATCGGCCGATGGCACTTTACATGATTGGGGATGTGCAGGGGTGCGACGAGCCATTGGGCCGCCTGCTGCACGAGCTGGACTTCTCACCGAGCCGCGACACGCTGTACCTGCTGGGCGATCTGGTGAACCGCGGTCCGTCTTCGTTGCAAGTTCTGCGCCGACTCATTGCACTGCAAGGTTCCGTGCACTGTCTGTTGGGCAACCACGACCTGCACCTGCTGGCCGCCGCGCACGGTGTGAGAAAACCGCACCGCGACGACACGCTGGACGACATCCTCAACGCACCCGACCACAAGGCCCTGATCGACTGGTTGCGCCAGCGCCCCTTGGCGCTGTTTGAACACGGCTGGCTCATGGTGCACGCCGGTGTGTTGCCGCAGTGGGACGTGGCCGACACCCTGGCGCGCGCACACGAACTCCAGGCCGCGCTGCGCAGCCCCGACTGGACCGGTTTTCTGCAACAGATGTACGGCAACGAGCCGGCCTTCTGGAGCAATGCGCTGACAGGTGCCGATCGACTGCGGGTGGTGGTCAATGCCTTCACGCGGTTGCGCTTTTGCACGGCGCAAGGCGTGATGGACTTCGAGTCCAAAGAGGGCGAGGGCTGCGCGCCAGCGGGCTTCATGCCCTGGTTCGACGTCCCGGGCCGGCGCACCGCCGGCGTGCCGGTGGCTTTTGGCCACTGGTCGACGCTGGGGGACGTCAAACGCGAAAGCATCTTGCCGCTGGACACGGGTTGTGTGTGGGGTGGCTGCTTGACGGCGGCGCGCATCTTGAGCACGCCTGGTCAGGTGGAGCGCATCGCCGTGCGCTGCGAACAAGCCAGGAAGCCCGGCAAGGGGCTTTGAGCGCACGCCGCTGCAGCGGCCGCTCAGTCTTCCTGCACCGGAGCGGGCACCGGCACAGGCTCGACCACCACCGGCGCCGGCGCGCTCTTGAACAGGGCCGGCACTTTCTTGCGTGACTTGATGTTGGGCGAAAGCGTGCGCGCTGTGGGGCGCGAAGCAGCCTCCCAGGCTGGTGGCGTGTCACCACTGGCGCTCGGTTCGTAGGGCTTGTCGAACAACGGATCGGCGGGCGCGCGCGGCGCACGCACCGGGCGGCTGGCGGTTGAAGGGCGGCCATCCATCCGCGATTCGCTGCGGACCTCGCGGTCGCGTGGCGGACGGCTTTCGCGAGGCTCACGGCGTTCTTCACCACCTTCGGGCGTCTGCCAGGCACGCTGGCCGTCGTTGAAACGACCTGCGGGGCGCTTGTCGGCTTCGAGCTCCAGGGCCTCGAGTTCGAGCTTCTTGCCCAGCAGCTTTTCCAGGTCGCCCATGAGGCGGGCATCGCGCGAACTCACGAACGACACCGCCAGGCCGGATGCCCCGGCACGGCCAGTGCGGCCGATGCGGTGCACGTAGTCTTCGGCGTTGAACGGGATGTCGAAGTTGAACACCGCTGGCACGTCCTTGATATCCAGGCCGCGCGCAGCCACGTCGGTGCAGACCAGCAGATCAACCGCGCCGCTCTTGAAGGCTTCCAAAGCTTTCAGGCGCTCGTCCTGGCTCTTGTCGCCGTGCAGCGCGGTGGTGTTGAGACCCTCACGCTCCAGCGAGCGCGCCAGCCGCGCGCAACCCAGCTTGCTGTTGACGAACACAAAGGCCTGTTTGAGACCGCGCTCAGCAAGGATCTTTTTCAAAACGATGCGTTTGTCGTCGTCGTCAACGCTGTAGAAATGCTGCTCCACGGTGGACGCTGTGGCGTTGGAGCGCGCCACCTCAATGGTCACCGGATCTTGCAGGTAGCTGCCGGCCAGGCGCTTGATCTCGGTGGAGAAGGTGGCCGAGAACAGCAGCGTGGTGCGCTGTTTGGGCAAGTAAGAGAGGATGCGCTGCAGGTCGGGCAGAAAACCGATGTCGAGCATGCGGTCGGCTTCGTCCAGCACCACATATTCGACCTGGTTGAGCACGCAGTTCTTGGCTTCAATGTGATCGAGCAGGCGGCCCGGCGTGGCCACCAGCACCTCGACGCCCTTTTTCAGTTCGGCCGTCTGCGGCTTCATGTCCATGCCGCCGAACACCACCATGCTGCGCAGCTGGGTGTACTTGGCGTAGAGCTTGACCTGCTCGGCCACCTGGTCGGCCAGTTCGCGCGTGGGCAGCAGCACCAGGGCGCGCACAGGGTGGCGTGCGGGCGAGGTGGAGGCGTTTTCGTGCTTCATCATGCGCTGCAGCAGCGGCAGCGTGAAAGCGGCCGTTTTGCCGGTGCCGGTCTGGGCGGCGCCCATCACGTCACGGCCTTGCAGCACCACGGGAATCGCCTGCGCCTGGATCGGCGTCATGGTCTCGTAGCCCATTTCGGCCACGGCGCGCTCAATGGCGGGGGAGAGGGACAGTTCGGAAAAAGATTGGGTCATGGGCATCAAAGTTAGCCCGTGATTGTCGCACTTTGACGACTTTTCGTCCAAAACTGGCCCCCATGCTCACAGACTCTGCGCCTTGAAGGTGTCACAAGCCTGGACACTGCCGGTCTTCAGGCCGCTGTTGAACCAGCGCTGGCGCTGCTCGCTGGTGCCGTGGGTGAAGCTGTCGGGCACCACTTGGCCCTGGCTTTTGCGCTGCAGGGCATCGTCGCCGATGGCGGCGGCCGCGTTCATGGCCTCTTCCACGTCGCCCGGCTCCAGGATGTTGCCGGTCTTCTGGTTGTGGTGGGCCCAGATGCCGGCAAAACAGTCGGCCTGCAGTTCGACCCGCACCGACATGGCGTTGTATTCGCGCTGGCTCACCCGTCCGCGCATCTCGTCCATCTTGCCGGTGATGCCCAGCAGGTTCTGCACGTGGTGGCCCACCTCGTGCGCGATCACATAGGCCTGCGCGAAGTCGCCCGGCGCGCCGAGCTGGGTGCGCAGCGTGTCGTAGAAGCTGAGGTCGATGTAGACCTTCTGGTCACCCGGGCAATAGAACGGCCCCATGGCCGACTGGCCGGTGCCGCAGGCCGTGGGCGTAGCGCCGCGAAACAGCACCAGGCGCGGTTTCTGGTAGGTCGATCCGGCCTGCTGGAACATGGGGCCCCACACGTCTTCGGTGCCGCCCAGCACCGAGGCCACGAAGCGGCCCATGTCGTCGGTGGGTGCTTGGGCCGGGCCCTGGGAGGTTTCGACCTGGGCGGCAGGCGACAGGTCACCGCCGCTGAGGGCACCCAGGATGGTCATGGGGT